>NZ_JBFTPY010000018.1:0-101004 GCF_056398725.1 Arthrobacter sp. 01T425
CCCGTGGTGGTCGGGCCGCCGGTGTGCCAGGGAATGATGTGGTCCAGGTGGCGGATGGGCGCGTCGCAGTACGGGGTGCGGCAGGTGTCGTCGCGGGCCTGGATGAAGCGGCGGTGCCCGGGCGGGAAGAGCCGGGCGCGGGAGTCCATGGCGATGAGCTCGCCGGCGCCGGGGTGGGTGTAGACCCGGCGGAGCCAGAGGTTGAAGTTCCGGTCCTCGGCGTTCGTCCCGGCGCCGATGCGTTCCCGGGCCCAGCCGGCGGGGACGGTGCCGTAGCCGGGCAGGACGGCGGGTTCGGCGTTGCCCTGGAAGAGGGTGCGGTCGGTGATGACGAGCTGGATTTCGACGCCGGTGATCCCGCCGGGGGTGCCGGTGGTGCGTTCGACCAGGGCATCGGCCATCAGCTGCCCGCGGCCCCTCGGGTCCCCGGCGGCGCGGAGGGTGTCGGCGTGCCCGGTGAGGGCCTTGTAGACGGCGACGCCGGCGGTCACGGGCAGCAGGGCGGTGAGGTGGCACATGGTGTCGGGGGCCGGGCGGAGGCTGACGTGCCGCTCGGTGGCGGCGTGCGCGGCGCGTTCGGTCACGGAGCGGGGGTCACGCCGGTACGCGGCGGCCCGGGCAGCGGCGACCAGGGACCGGTCACCGGCCCCGGCGAACGTCCCGGCATCGGCGGCGAGTTCGGCGTCGACGGCGGCCCGGTCGGCCGGGGTCAGGCACGCGGTTTCGCGCACGAGCAGGGTGGCGCGCCATTCGTTCAGCTGCCCGGTTTCGAGCGCGGTGAGGGTGTGCGGCATCTCGGTGATCAGGGCTTTGGCCAGGCCCAGGAGCCGGCCGCCCCTGGCGGGGGATTCGCGCCGGGCCAGGGCGATCTGCGCGCCGACCCCGGCGCCGAGCCGTTCGGCCGGGACCCCGAGCCGGGCTTGTTCGCGGCGTTGGAGCAGGTCGAAGGCCACGGCGAGCCGGGCCTGTTCCGCGGACGCGGCGGACTTCCAGTCTTCCAGTTCCCGGATCCGGTCAATGATCCCGGCACTGTCCGTGGGCGGACAGCCTAAGCCCACCGGCCCGGCGGCCGCGCCGCTCCCGGCGCGACTCAGGCCACCGTCGCCGTGTCCTGCCGAAGCCACTTCGGGCCCCTGATTGCCGTCCATGAATCCAGTGTTTCAGGGACCCCCGACAATAATGGCCGCAGGGGTCCGCCCCGGGTGCCAACTGCCCGGCGGCGGCCAATTCGTTAGCGAATGATGGAGGCTGTCGGTGCGGAAGTCTTGGACGCAGTTGAGTGTCCGGCCTTCCGGCCGGTTGCTCGGACGGCGTCCCCAGGGTGCCCCCGGTTCGTTGACGCTCGACCAGTTGGGCAACGTGCCCGACCTGAACGACGAGCCCTCGCCAGCGAGCCACCCCAAAGTGGAATACATCCCGGGACCGGGGGTAGCGTCAACGTATGACACCTGGACGTCCCGTACCCCCGCCCCTTGCCAAGCCGTTGCCGGATTTGAACACCACAGACACCAAATCCGCCACCGCGGACAGCGCCGCGCAGAACGCCGGCCCCACACTCGCTGCTGCGTATGGTGCCACCTCACCGGACAGCGGGCTCGTTCCCTTGACCGTGTCCCGACGGGCGCCGAAGGCGGACGACGTCGAGATCGCAGTTGAATTCTGCGGACTGTGCCACTCGGACGTGCACGCCACCCGGGGCGAATGGGGCGGCGACACCTACCCGTTGATCCCGGGCCACGAGATTGTCGGCCGGGTCACCCGGCTCGGTTCCGCCGTCGACGACTTCACGGTGGGTGAGCGCGTGGGCGTGGGCTGCATCGTGGACTCCTGCCGCGAGTGCGACAGCTGCCGGGACGGCCTCGAGCAGTACTGCGAAAACGCCGCGGTGGGAACCTACGGGGCGAAGGATGCCCGCAACGACGGCGCCATCACTCAAGGCGGGTATGCCACGTCGATCGTGGTGGACCGCCACTATGTCCTGCGGGTGCCGGAAGCACTGGACCCCGCCGCCGCGGCGCCCCTGCTCTGCGCCGGCATCACCACATATTCGCCCCTGAACCACTTCGAGGTCGAGGAAGGAGACGTCGTCGGCGTCGTCGGACTGGGCGGTCTCGGCCATATGGCCGTCAAGATCGCCAAGGCCATGGGGGCCGAGGTCAAGGTCTTCACGACGTCGGAGAAGAAGTTCGCCGCAGCGCGCGAGCTGGGCGCCGACGACGTCATCCTCTCCACCGACCCGGCCGCGATGGAAGCCGCGAACCGCAGCATCGACGTCATTATCGACACTGTCGCCGCACCGCACGACCTCAACCCCTACTTCCGCACGCTGGGCCTGGACGGTGTGCTGTTCCAGCTGGGCCTGCCCGCCGAAGCGATGCCGCCTGTCAACCCCGGGGTGCTGATCCGGCGCAGGATCGCCTATGCGGGTTCGCTGATCGGCGGCATCGCCGAGACGCAGGAGATGCTGGACTTCTGCGCCGAGCACGGCGTGGTGTCCGACGTTGAGGTGGTCGGCGCAGACCAGCTCAACGAAGCCTACGACCGCATGGTGGCAGGCGACGTCAAGTACCGTTTTGTCCTGGACGTCAGTACCCTGGGGTCCCCGGCAGAAAAGGCGGACGCATGAGCACTCTCTTCACCAAAATCATCAACGGCGAGATCCCGGGCCGCTTCGTCTGGCGCGAGGACGGCGTCGTGGCGTTCCTGACCATGGGCCCGCTGGCCGACGGCCACACCCTCGTGGTGCCCACCGAGGAAGTGGACCGCTGGACGGATGCCCCGCCCGAGGTCCTCGGCCGGGTCATGGAGGTTGCCCGCAAGATCGGCGCGGTCCAGGTGGAGGTGTTCGACGCCGCCCGGGCCGGGCTGATCGTGGCCGGCTACGAAATCAACCACATGCACGTCCACGTGTGGCCATCGAACTCAATGGCGGACTTTGATTTCGGCTCCGTGGACCAGCACCCGGATCCGGCCAGGCTGGACGCCAACGCGGAGAAGCTCCGCGAAGGCCTCCGCACGGCCGGCCACGCGGAGCACGTCCCGGCCGCCTAGGTCCCGCCCGGACATGCCCGGCCGCCAGTGCTGGCGCCGGCGCAGCACCCTCAGGGGTCTACGCCGGCGCCAGCACTTTGTTAAGGGCGGCCCGGATACGCTTTTCGGACACCGAATAGGCGGTCCCGAGTTCGACGGCGAAGAGGCTCACCCGCAGTTCCTCGATCATCCAGCGCACGTGGGTTAACTCCGCGCCCGCCCGCCGCCCGGGCAGCAGCGCGGACACGGCGTCGTCGTAGTCGTCCTCCAGGGCCTGGACCGCGGCCATGTGCTGGGCGTCCCGCTGCACGTTGCCCGGCAGCTTCTCGAGGCGCTTTTCGATGGCCGTGAGGTAGCGGGGCAGCTGGCTGAGCTGGGCGTAGCCCGTGCGTGCCACGAAACCCGGATACACCAGCTGCTCGAGCTGGCTCTTGACGTCGTTGAGCGCGCTGATCAGGGCCAGGCTCGTGGTGCCCTTGAGCTGCTTTTCGATCCGCCGGGTGCTGGCCAGGATGCGCTCGACGACGGCGGTGACAGTGAAGACGGTGTCGATCAGCTCCGCCCGGACGCCCTCGTAGAGCGCCTTGAACGATCCCTCGTCCCACGGCAGCGGGGCCGGCGTGAGTTTGTCGATGGCGGCCAGGGCGCAGTCGGCGATCAGCGCGGCCACGGAACCATGCGGGTTCTGGCTGAACGTCAGTTTCTCGGTGTTGTTCAGGTGCTCCAGGACATAGCGGTCCGGCGGCGGCACTTTCAGGGCCAGGAGCCGGATGACCCCGCCGCGCATGGCTTCCTGCTGTTCCGACGGCGTCTGGAACAGCCGCAGCGCCACGGAGGTTCCCTCATCCACCAGAGCCGGATAGCCGGTGACGGTGTGCCCGCCAACGGTTCCCTGGACCTGGCGCTGGACGGTTCCAAAGGTCCAGTCCTTGAGCCCGGACATTTCGGTGAACCCGCCCGGCGCCGCGGCTGCGGCAGCGGCCAGGGCGGCCGACGGGGACGTGCCGGCCCGTGATGAACGCGCGCCATCCTTGCCGTTCGCGCCGGCTTTCGCCTTCGCCGCGGCATTTCCCTTGGACTGGGGTGCCGTGGTGCCCGGGGTGGCACCGAGGGATTCCGCGATGGCCCGGCGGGTGGCCGGGGCCAGCCGCTCCTGCAGCGCGTTCAGGTCCTTGCCCTCATCCAGCAACTTGCCGCGGGAATCCACCACGCGGAAGCTGACCCGCAAATGCGACGGGACGGCGTCCCAGTTCCAGGAGCCCGGCGGAATGACCTGTCCGCGGATCCGGCGCAGCACCAGTTCCAGCGACGGTTCGAGCTCGTCCGTGGCGGGATCGAAGTCCGCTTCCAGTGCCGCGACGGCCTGGCGGGCCACGTCCGGGGCAGGAACGAAGTTCTTGCGGATCTGCTTGGGCAGCGACTTGATGAGCGCCGTGACGAGTTCCACGCGCTGCCCGGGGATCAGCCAGCGGAACGCGGCGTCGTCGAGCTGGTTCAGGAACAGCACCGGCACCTCGGCGGTGAGGCCGTCGGATGGATTTGGCGGCGAACCGGGCGCCACGGGGTGGAACTCGTAGCTCAGCGGCAGCTCGAAGCCCTTGTGCAACAAGGTCTTGGGATAGGCCGAATCGTCCAGGGCCGCGGCGTCCTCGCTGATCAGCAGGGACTGGTCGAAGTCGAGCAGCGTGGGATCCTGCTGCCGTGCGTCCTTCCACCACTTGTCGAAGTGCCGCTCCGAGACGACCTCCGCGCCGATCCGGGCGTCGTAGAACTCGAAGAGTGTCTCGTCGTCCACCAGGATGTCGCGGCGCCGCATCCGGGCCTCGAGTTCCTCGACTTCGTGCAGCAGCGCGCGGTTGCGGTGGAAGAACTTGTGGTGGGTCTGCCAGTCGCCTTCAACCAGGGCATGGCGGATGAAGAGCTCGCGGCAGAGCTCCGGATCCACCTTGCCGTAGTTGATCCGCCGGCTTGGGATGATGGGCACGCCGTACAGCGTGACCTTTTCGTGGGCCATCACCGCGCCCATCTTCTTGGACCAGTGCGGCTCGCTGTAGCTGCGCTTGACCAGGTCGGGGGCCACCTGTTCGGCCCAGAGCGGATCGAACTTCGCCGCGACGCGGGCCCAGAGCCGGCTCGTCTCCACGAGCTCGGCGGCCATCACGAACGTGGGTGACTTCTTGAACAGTGCCGAACCCGGGAAAATCGCGAAGCGGGTGCCGCGGGCGCCGGCGTACTCGCGCTTGCGCTCGTCGAGGATGCCGACGTGGCTCAGCAGCCCCGAGAGCAGGCTGATGTGGATGCCGTCGTGGTTGCCCACCGGATCGGCAAGGCGCTTGTTGTCCAGGCTGATGCCCAGCGGGCGGGCCAGCTGGCGGAGCTGGGCGAACAGGTCCTGCCACTCCCTGACCCGCAGGTAGTTGATGAATTCGTTGCGGCAGAGCCGGCGGAACGCCGTGGAGGACAGTTCCTGCTGCTTCTCCTGCAGGTAGTTCCACAGGTTCAGGTAACCGGTGAAATCCGAGTTCTCGTCCCGGAAGCGGGCGTGCTTCTCCGCGGCGAGCTGCTGCTTGTCTGTTGGACGCTCGCGCGGGTCCTGGATGGTCAGCGCTGCGGCCAGGATCATGACCTCCCGGACGCAGCCCCGCTTTCCGGACTCCACGATCATCCGGCCGAGCCTGGGGTCCACCGGCAGCTGGGCCAGCTGCTGCCCGACGGCGGTGATTCCGCTTCCGGGACGGCCGGAACCGCGGCGCTGTCCGCCGTCGTCCGTTGGCTCCTGCCGCGCGGCGGTCAGGGCGCCGAGCTCGCGCAGGAGACTGACGCCGTCGTTGATGGCGCGCGAATCCGGCGGCTCGACGAACGGGAAGTTCTCCACGTCCTTCGGTCCGCGGGCCACGCCCATGGCGGTCATCTGCAGGATGACGGCCGCGAGGTTGGTGCGCAGGATCTCCGGATCCGTGAACAGCGGCCGCGACTCGAAGTCCTCCTCGGAGTACAGCCGGATCGCGATACCGTCGGAAACGCGGCCGCAGCGGCCCGAGCGCTGGTTGGCCGAAGCCTGGGAGACGCGCTCAATCGGCAGGCGCTGGACCTTGGTCCGGTGCGAGTAGCGCGAGATCCGGGCCGTGCCGGTGTCGATCACGTACTTGATGCCGGGGACCGTCAGCGAGGTTTCGGCGACGTTGGTGGCAAGTACGATCCGGCGCTTGCTGCCGGGGTGGAAAACCTTGTGCTGCTCCTGCAGGCTCAACCGGGCGAAGAGGGGAAGGACCTCGGTGCCCGCGAGGCGCCGGTTGGACTGGATGCGGGCGTTGAGGGCCTCCGCCGCGTCGCGGATTTCGCGCTCGCCGGAGAAGAAGATCAGGATGTCGCCGTGGGCTTCCAAGGCGAGCTCGTCGACGGCGTCGCACACCGCATCGAGCGGGTCGCGGTCCTCCTCGAGTTCGTCGTCCGCCGCGGCACCTTCTCCGGCTCCATCTTCGGCGCCGCCGGCCGGCTGGGAAAGCGGCCGGTAGCGGATTTCCACCGGGAAGGTCCGGCCCGACACCTCGATGATGGGGGAGGGCTCCTCGTCGCTGCCGAAGTGCTTGGCGAAGCGCTCCGGATCGATGGTGGCCGAGGTGATGATGATCTTCAGGTCCGGGCGCTGCGGCAGGATGCGCTTGAGGTAGCCGAGGATGAAGTCGATGTTGAGGCTGCGCTCGTGCGCCTCGTCAATGATGATGGCGTTGTACTTGCGCAGCAGCCTGTCGCGCTGGATCTCCGCCAGCAGGATGCCGTCGGTCATGAGTTTGACCTTGGTGGACCGGCTGACCTCGCCGGTGAAGCGGACCTGGAAACCGACTTCCTGGCCGATTTCGACGCCGAGTTCCTCCGCGATGCGCTCGGCCACGGTGCGGGCCGCGAGACGGCGGGGCTGGGTGTGGCCGATCAGCCCGTTCTCGCCCAGGCCGAGCTCAAGGCACATCTTGGGGATCTGGGTGGTCTTACCCGAGCCGGTCTCGCCGGCGATGATGGTCACCTGGTTGGCCGCGATGGCGGCCATAAGATCTTCGCGGCGCTCGGAGACCGGCAGCTCGGCGGGGTAGGAAATATGCAATGTCATGGCTGGAGACAGTCTACTGGGGTGGACTGTCCGCTGGGGTGGCGGCGGCTGTGCGGTCCTTCTATCGGGTCCGGCTGCTGCGGCCGGGCTGTTCCGTTGCTGCTTCAGGCCCGGCGCATAGTGAGGGCCCGGCTTGATGGGCCGGGCCCGATGGGCGTGTGGGCAAAACGTGCGCGGACTTAGAAGTTCCGCAGGGTGTAGTTGACGCTCGGCAGGTCCCGGGCCATCCAGTACTCTTCCGAGCGGACGGGCGGGGTGTGACCGAGGCCGTCCTTCCGCAGGGCGGAGATGGTGGCTGCGAGGCCGGCGATGATCAGGACGATGACGGCGATTCCGAGGAGTTCCATACCTCTATGGTTCTCCGGTCCAAGAACTAAAAGAAGTGGCAGAAATGCCCAAAAAGCTATAATTTCTGCCACTGTTCTGTCAGGATGAAATCATGATCAAATCAGTGGCAATGATCGTGGTTCCCAACTTCTCGATCTTCGAGTTCGCGACGGCTTTCGAGGTCTTCGGCATCGACCGCTCGGACCGCGGAAACGGCGTGCCCGCGTTCGATTTCCGCGTCTGCGCGCCCGAGCCGGGCGACGTCCCGCTCAAGTCCGGCCTGTCCATGCACGTCGGTCTCGGGCTGGAAGCAACTGCCGACGCCGACCTGGTGGTGATGGCGCCGTACGGCCGGGACGAGGACGTTCCCGAATCCGTCCTGGAGGCGCTGCGGGCGGCCCATGCCCGGGGCGCCTGGGTGATGTCCATTTGTTCCGGTGCCTTTGCCCTGGCCCGGGCAGGCCTGCTCGATGGCCGCCGATGCACCACGCACTGGCATTACTCCCAGGAACTGGCCAGCCGATACCCGGCCGTGCTGGTGGATGAAAATGTCCTCTACGTCGAGGACGGCCGGATCATCACGAGTGCCGGCACGGCCGCGGGGATCGATGCCTGCCTGCACCTGGTCCGCGTGGAGTTCGGCGCCAAGGTGGCCGCCGCCATCGCCCGGGACATGGTGGTCCCTCCGCACCGGGACGGCGGCCAGGCCCAATACATCGACCGGCCCATTCCGCAGTGCGGCTCGGAACCCATGGAGCAGCTGCTGCAGTGGATGGTCCGGCACCTGGACGAGGAACACGCAGTCAACGAGCTGGCGGCCAGGGTCCATATGTCGCCGCGGACATTTGCGCGGCGCTTCCGTGCGGAAACGGGGGCCACCCCGGCGGCCTGGCTCAATTCCCAACGGGTGCTCCGTGCCCAGGAGCTGCTGGAAACCACGGAGCTCAATATCGACGAAATCGCGAGGGAATCCGGCTTCGGACATTCGGTCCTGTTGCGGCACCACTTTACGAAGGCGCTGGACACCAGCCCGCAGTCCTACCGGCGCACGTTCCGCGGGCACCTGGCCACGGCGTAGCGGGCCCCGGCCCGGCAGGAGCGTCTAGGCAAAGCCCGGCGGCGCCGATTCCTCGGCCGCGGCCCGTGCGCATTCGACGAGGTCGCGCCACGGGCCCGTCAGTTCACGCTCGGGCAGGACCGCCCGCCGTTGATCGGCCCGGATGCTGTACATGAACCGGTCCGGCTGGCCGGATGTCCCGCTGGTCCCGGCGACGTCGTCCCAGGGGCAGGCCTCAATCAGCGGCTGCCACCGGTCGGTGTCCTCGGGCGGCTCGGGCCGGACGGTCCACGTCCTTTTCATTCCGGCCACGCCGCCACTGCGCTGGACAGTTATCTTCATCGGACTCGGACCTTCATCGGACTCGGATCTGCAGGGGCCTGGGCTTATCGTCGGGCTCCCGGGAGCTTGACCTTCACAGTTTCCCACGCGGAGCGCACGGCGTCATGTTCCTTGGAATCCTCGCCGAAAAGCTCCTTGGCAGAGGCGGCTGTTGCCTTGGCGAAGGCACCGAACGTGGCGGTGGGGGACAGCTTGCCGCCCGTCAGGGTCTCGTACCAGATCTGTGCCGGTGCGTCCCAGGCATTGCCGCCGAGGGCGGTGGCCACCAGACAGAACGCGCGGTTGGGGATGCCGGAGTTGATGTGCACGCCGCCGTTGTCCGCGCTTGTGCGCACGTAGCCGTCCATCGAGTCCGGCTGCGGGTCCTTGCCGAGCACGTCGTCGTCGTATGCCGTTCCCGGAGCCTTCATGGAACGCAAGGCGGCCCCCTGCACCTGGTCCGTGAAGAGGCCTTCACCGATCAGCCAGCTGGCCTCCGCCGTCGACTGCTTCCGCACGTACTGCTCAACGAGGGCACCGAAGACATCGGACATCGATTCGTTCAGGGCGCCGGCCTGGTTGC
Source organism: Arthrobacter sp. 01T425 (assembly GCF_056398725.1). Taxonomy (NCBI): domain Bacteria; kingdom Bacillati; phylum Actinomycetota; class Actinomycetes; order Micrococcales; family Micrococcaceae; genus Arthrobacter; species Arthrobacter sp. 01T425. The sequence goes on from NZ_JBFTPY010000018.1 coordinate 9,424, forward strand.
GGTAGACCAGCCCGGCCGAGTACTGGGTCACGCCGTGGGTGAGCTCGTGGCCAATGACGCTCAGGGATTTCGTGAACCGCCCGAAGACCTGGCCGTCACCGTCGCCGAAGACCATTTGCTGGCCGTCCCAGAAAGCGTTGTCGTACAGGCGGCCGTAGTGGACCGTGGCATCAAGGTGCAGGCCTTTGCCGTCGATCGAATTGCGTCCGAAGGCCTCGGCGTAGAGGCGGTGGGTGTGCCCCAGCCCGTCATAGGCCTCGTCGGCGGCGGGATCGCCGGTGGGCGGTTCGCCTTCTTTGCGGACCACGCTGCCGGGCAGCTTCTCGGTGGACTTGGCATCGTAGACCGTCCGTTCCGGCGGGGACGGCTTGAGCTCCCGCAGGCCCGGGCGGCTGCCGGGCCCGGGCACTGCGCGGGAGGCCTGGAACCCCGGGACGTGTTGCAGGGCCTGCTTTGCCCCGTGGGCGGCCCTGGAGAGCTCCGGCTTTTGCTGTGCGGCCAGCCTGCGGAGCAAATAGGGCGGAACGATGGAACAGTACACGGTTGAGAAGAACACTTGAGACCCCCTTCATGCTTCGGAGCCGGCAGGGTAGCCCGCCACCGATGAAAACAGCCTACGAGGGAGCACCGACAATCGGCAGGGGCAAAGCCGCTGGATTTCCGCGGTCTTTTGGCGGGATTCAGGGCACAAAAAACCCCGCCGTTTCAATGAAACAGCGGGGTTTGCCGGCGATGCCGGTATTTTGTGCCCTCGATTGGAATCGAACCAACGACCTTCTGCTCCGGAGGCAGACGCTCTATCCCCTGAGCTACGAGGGCAGTCAGGGTTCCTGCCGTTACCGGCGGGACGTCCTAGAGCTTAGCAGGAAGGTGGCCTCCAACGGAAAACCGTGGAAAACGGTCGCTCATTTGTGGAGTCAAGTTTCGGTCCAACGCGGCCTATGTGCGGGGTCCTCAGCTTGGCCGGTCCCGCGGATTGGCCGGTCCGCTCAGTAGCGGCGTCAGCAGCCGGTGAACGTATCCACATGGACCCGGCGGGCGCCCGCGCCACGCGCCGCGGCCCGCAGCGAACGCACGCTGGCGGGCGAGCCGGAGATAAAGACTTCCCGGCCGCCGATGTCCGGCACCAGGTCCTTGAGGGCCGCCGCGTCAATTCTTCCGGCGCCTGCGTCCTCCATGTTGGCCGGCGGCGCCGAACCGTCGGCCAGCCGGGCCACGATGCGCGCCCCCGAGCGCTGGAGCTCCTCGGCGTAGCCCAGTTCGGCGGCACTCTTGGCCAGGTACAGCAGGACAACGTCGCGGTCCCCGGCCGGGTTTCCGGCCGACGCCCCGGCCAGCTGGGCCACATACGGGGTGATCCCGATTCCGGCCGCGACGAGCAGCACGGGGGTGGCCGGGTCCCGGGGCAGGACGAAGTCGCCGCTCACCGTGGTGGCGGTGAGCCCGGCGCCGGGTGCCAGGGACAGCAGCGATCGCTTGGCTGAGGACACCGGTTCGGCCGTCCCCACCCCGATCGTCAGCAGTGATGCCCCGGGGGCGCTGGTCAGGCTGAACACGCGCCGGATTCCCTTCCCGTCACCCTTCCCATCGCCCCTGGCGGCGCGAGCGTCGCCGGCCGTGTCCGGGGGCAGGTGGAGCTCCAGGGCCTGTCCGGGAGCAAAGCGCACCGGACGTTCCGGGCGGAAGCTGAATTCCGTCGTCGTGGGCGTCAGTGGACGGCTCGCGACGAACGCCAGCCGGACCCCGCCCCGCTGTCCGACGGCGAAGGCAAGCGCGTTGCCCGCGAGCAGCGCCAGCTCGGGGGAGTTGGCCACAAACCCCAGGTTGTAGGGGACGGCAAACAGGGCCCCGACGACGGCGGCCAGGGCCAGCTGCTGCCAGCGCCGCGGGGGCAGGGTGAGCGGCTCGGTGAGCATGAACCCGACGAAGAACAGCACCGGCCGCTGCGCGAGCGTCTGCCACAGGGCCTCGGGGAGATTCATCCCGGCCTGGAGCAGATCGGCGGCCACGATGGACACGGCAACCACGGTGAAGACGGCGGCCATGGCGAACTTCCGGGTCCGGTAGAGCACCAGCAGCACCCCTGGCAGCACCAGCCAGAGCATGGCCGGCGTCGCGGCCCACCAGGTGGCAATGTTGAGCCCGGTCAGCCCGGCCAGGAACGCGCCCGCCGCGGCCGGATTGAAGATGTGCCGGCCGCGCCAGGCCAGCGCATACTTCGAGGCCGAGGCCAGTACGCAGGCCAGGGCGACGCCGGCGATCTCCGCCAGCTGGAGGCCCTGGGTTGGCTGGCTGGGCCAGAAAAGCTCGCTCGGCCAGAAAAGAAAGTACAGCAGCAGGCCGGTGATGAGTGAGGATTCCGTGTGCGGCCGCACATGGAACAGTGCGGCCAGCCCCTGGCTGGAGGCGTACGTCAGGCCAAGGCACAGGGCAAGGTGGGCCAGCATTTCCGGCAGCCCGAACGTCAGCCAGCCCAGCACATTGAGCAGCAGGCTGTAGCCGGCCAGGACGGCCAGGACCCACAGCACCAGCCGGTACATCGTGAGCCGGCCCAAGGCGGTGTCCAGCCTCGAACCGAGGGCTGTGGTGGTGATGGCAGTCATGAGAACAGGGCCCCTTCGAAGTCGGCTGAATATTCCGCGTGCCCGTCCGCATAAACCGTGAGCCAGGCGCAATCGAACTCCTGCTCCAGCCGCGGACCGTCGACAAAGAACAACGCAGTGGCCAGCGCATCGGCCACCATCGCGGTCCCGGCCATGGCCCAGCTGGCGACAACGGTACGCACCGGAGCTCCCGTGGTGCCGTCCAGGACATGATGGAACCCGTCGCCCCAGGCGCGCCGGTTGGCGGCGGAAGCGCACAGGGCACCGGCCCCCAGCTGGACGGTGCCGATTGCCCGGGTGGGATCGTAGGGGTGCTCGAGGGCAACCGCCACCGGATCCGGCCCCGGATTGAGCAGGTCCCCGCTGGCATCGATGAAATGCCCGGCGCAGCCGCCGTCCCGGAGCTGGGCGGAGAGCAGATCGGCCAGCTGGCCCTTTCCGGCCGCGCCGACGTCGATCACCACCGGAACCGTGGTGGTCAGCGCGGTGCCCTGCCAGTCCAGCGCATCCTCCCACCGGGGCGCGGGAAGCGGCGCACCGCCCGGGCGCAGGGTGTAGGTGGCGTCGTAGCCCAGGCGCTCCAGGCTCCCGCCGATGAGCGGGGTCATCGCACCCCCGGTGAGCCGGTACAGGGTGCCGTACAGCTCGCCCAGGGCGGCCCCTTCGGCGGGCAGCTCAATGCGGCCAGGCGTCCGGGCTGCGTCGGCAATGAGCGCATCGGGGCGGAACCGGGACCACGCGGCGTCGTACTCCGCCACCGTGGCGAGCAGGCCGCGGCGGAGCTCGCCGGAGAGCCGGGACGGGGTGGAAATCTCCCAGCGGGTCCCGATCCCGTCAAAGCTGAAGTGCGCCCAGCCCGGATGCGCCACGATTCCTCTGTCCCTTGTTGCGCTATTGGGCCTGTGACTTGATCTTCGCCACGGCCTGGTTGAAGCCGCCGCTGGTCAGCGAGGATCCGGCCACTTTGGAAACCTTGATCTCGTCGAGCTTCTTGCCAACAACCTGGGACTGGATGCCGCCGGCGAACTCGCCCTGGAACTTTCGGGTGTTCGGATTCGAGGGGTGCTGCGTGATCTTCACGTCGGACACGGCACCGCCGGCCAGCGTCAGCTCCACGCCCACGGTCTCAGTGCCGTTGGGGGAGGTGTAGTTCCCGTCGGCGCTGTACGTGCCGTCCTTGTAGGAACCGGTACCGGCGGTCCCGGAAGCTGCGGGCGGCGCGGCCTCTGCGGCCGGGGCCTGCGCAGAAGGGGCGCAGCCAGCCGCAGTTCCGGCCACGGAGAGGCCGGCAATGCCGACGAGGACGCTTTTGCGGAAGGCGGTATTCATGCGGGACTCGATTCTTTGCGGGGATCGGACAGCGAACAATGTGGAGGCACTGACACGGTTGCAGACGTTGAATTCAGGGTAACGGTTCACCCTTGGTGCGAGGCATCGAAGACCTTGGGTATTCCCGTAACCGGCCCCGCCGTCATGCCGGGTGCCAGATTCCGCCGCACTCCGGGCCCACCGGTAGGCTAGAACTGTGACCCCAGAAGAACTCTCCCTCGCCATATCCGCCTGCCTGAAGGACGCCGTTGCCGCCGGTGACATAGCCCTCTCCGCGGCCGACATCCCGGATGAGGTGCGCGTGGAGCGCCCCAAGAACAGGGACCACGGGGACTGGGCCACCAACGTCGCCCTCCAGCTGGCCAAAACGGCGGGCACCAACCCGCGGGAGTTCGCGTCCGTCCTGAGCGCCCGGCTCAAAACGATCGACGGCGTGTCCGCGGTGGACATTGCCGGCCCCGGCTTCCTGAACATCACGGTGGACGCCGCTGCCGCCGGGGCCCTCGCCAAGGCGATCGTCGAGGCCGGTGCGGCCTACGGCACCAACACCGCGCTCGCCGGGCACGTGGTCAACATGGAGTTTGTCTCGGCCAACCCCACCGGCCCGCTGCACATCGGCCACACCCGCTGGGCCGCCCTCGGCGACGCGATCGCCCGCGTCCTCCGGGCCTCCGGTGCCGACGTCACTGCCGAGTACTACATCAACGACGCCGGTTCCCAGATGAACGTGTTTGCGAACTCCGTGTTCGCCAGGCTGCACGGCCGGGACGTGCCCCAGGGCGGCTACCCGGGCCAGTACATCGCGGACCTCGGCCACGAGGTGCTCACCGAACACCCGGACATCCGCGAACTCACCGAAGTGGCGGCCCTGCCGGTGATCCGGGGCGCCGCCTACAAGGCGCAGATGCATGACATCAAGCAGACGCTGGCCGAGTTTGGTGTCGACTTCGATGTCTACTTCTCCGAGCAGGAGCTCCACGACGCCGGCGCGATCGAGGACGCCGTCGCCCGCCTGCGCGAACAGGGCCACGTGTTCGACGACGGCGGCGCGGTCTGGCTGCGCACCACCGACTTCGGCGATGACAAGGACCGCGTGATGGTCCGCGCAAACGGTGAGCCCACGTACTTCGCCGCCGACGCCGCCTATTATCTGTCCAAGAAGGACCGCGGCTACACCGAGAAGATCTACCTCCTCGGCGCCGACCACCACGGCTACATCAACCGGCTCAAGGCCATCGCGGCAGCCGCCGGGGACGACCCCGAGATCAACATCGAGGTCCTGATCGGCCAGCTGGTCTCCGTCAACGGCGCCAAGCTATCCAAGCGAGCCGGCAACATCATCGAGCTCAAGGACCTCATCTCCTGGCTCGGCAAGGACGCCGTCCGCTACTCGCTGGCCCGGTTCCCCGCCGATTCGCCGCTGACGCTGGACCCGGAGCTGCTGAAGAAGCACAGCAACGAAAACCCGGTGTTCTACGTCCAGTACGCCCACGCCCGCTCCCGCGGCGCCGCCCGCAACGCCGTGGCCGCCGGCGTGGAGCGCCGTGTGGACGGCATAGACAGCTTCAACGCCGCCCTGCTGGAGCACCCCACCGAAAACGAGCTGCTCTCGCACCTGGGCAGCTATCCCTCGATCGTGGCCAAGGCCGCCGAGCTGCGCGAGCCGCACCGCGTGGCCCGCCACCTCGAAGTGATCGCCGGCGCCTACCACCGCTGGTATGACGCCTGCCGCGTGGCGCCGCAGGGCGAGGAACCCATCACCGACACCAACCGCACCAGGCTGTGGCTCAATGACGCCACCAGCCAGGTGCTGGCCAACGGACTGGAACTGCTGGGCGTCTCGGCGCCGGAACGGATGTGACCGCCATGAGCGCAAATTCAGGACAGTCCCCGCTCGCCCCGGACTGGCTCGAGGTCCCCGCCGACCTCAATGCCCTCCACGAACCGCTGTGGGCGGGCGGTGTTGCGCGCAACGACGACGGCGAGCTCACCATCGAGGGGCTGACGGTCAGTGAGCTTCAGCGCCAGTACGGCACGCCGCTGTTCGTGCTGAGCGAGACCGATTTCCGGGCCCGGGCCCGGGCGTTCAGCGACGCCTTCAACGACGCCTTCGCCGATATTTGCGGGGGAGTGGACGTCTACTACGCCGGCAAGTCCTTCCTGTGCACCTCCGTGGTCCGCTGGGTCGAGGAAGAGGGGCTGCGTCTGGACACGGCGTCCGGTGGCGAACTCGCCGTGGCCTTCCGCGCCGGCATCCCCGGCGCCGACGTCGCCCTGCACGGGAACAACAAGTCCGACGGCGAAATCCACCGGGCGCTGGACATGCAGCTGGGACGGATCGTGGTGGACAGCCTCGATGAGCTCGAACGCGTCGCGGCGATCGCCGCCAACCGGGGCGACACCGCCAGGGTGATGCTGCGGCTGACCCCCGGAGTGCACGCCCACACCCACGAATTCATCGCCACGGCCCACGAGGACCAGAAATTCGGCCTGTCCATGGCCGGGGACTCCACGGACCAGGCCGGACTGTCCGCCGCAGAGGAAGCCGTGGCCGCGGCCACCGGGCACGCCAGCATCGAACTGCTGGGCCTGCACTGCCACATCGGCTCGCAGATCTTCGAACCGGACGGCTTCGCCCTCGCCGCCGAGAGGCTGCTGGACTTCCTGGCAGCGATGCAGTCGAAGTACTCCATCGTGCTGCCCGAGCTTGACCTCGGCGGCGGCTACGGCATCGCCTACACCCCCGTGGACACCCCGCGCCCGGCCGCCGAAATCGCGCAGGCGATGGCCGCCGTCGTCCGTTCCAAATGCGCTGCCCTCGGCATAACCGCCCCCCGGATTTCGATCGAACCGGGCCGCGCGATCGTCGGAAGCACCACCTTTACGCTGTACGAGGTCGGCACGCTCAAGACCGTCCGGGTGGATGCCCCGGCCGCGGCTGGTGCCGCGGCCGGGCCTAAAGGAGCCGGGGACGTTACGCACCCGCGCCGCTATGTGTCGGTGGACGGCGGGATGAGCGACAACCCCCGGCCGGTGCTGTACGACGCGGATTATTCGGCGATTCTCGCCTCGCGGAGCTCCGACGCGGCGCCGCAGCTGTCCCGAGTGGTGGGCAAACATTGCGAGAGCGGCGACATAGTTGTTAGAGATGTATATCTGCCCGAGGACGTGGCAGCCGGTGATCTGCTTGCTGTACCGGGGACCGGCGCCTACTGCTGGGCCCTGTCAAGCAACTACAACTATCTGGCCCGGCCGGGCGTTATCGCTGTCAGCGACGGATCTGCCCGGCTCATTGTCCGCGGGGAAACCGAAGAAGATTTGCTCAACCGCGACATGGGAGTCTGAATGTCTGAATTGCGAACCCTGAAAGTGGCCCTCCTGGGCTGTGGCAACGTTGGGGCCCAGGTTGCGCGGATTCTCATTGACGACGCCGACGCCCTCGCCGCGCGCACCGGCGCCCGGCTGGAACTGCAGGGCATCGCGGTGCGCAACCTCGATGCCAAGCGCGACGTCGAGCTGCCGCAGGAGCTGTTCACCACTGACGCCGAAGTCCTCGTCAAGGACGCCGACGTCGTCATTGAACTCATGGGCGGCATTGAGCCGGCCCGGACCCTGATCCTGACCGCCATGCGGCACGGTGCCTGTGTTGTCAGCGGCAACAAGGCGCTCCTGGCCCAGGACGGCCCCACACTGTACGAGGAAGCGGACAAGGCCGGCGTGCAGCTGTCCTACGAGGCCGCCGTGGCCGGCGCCATCCCCATCCTGCGGCCCATCCGTGACAGCCTGTCCGGCGACCGGATCACCCGGGTGCTCGGGATTGTCAACGGCACCACCAACTTCATCCTCGACCAGATGGACTCCACCGGCGCGCAGTTCGCCGACGCGCTGGCCGAGGCCCAGCGCCTGGGCTACGCGGAAGCCGACCCCACGGCCGACATCGAAGGCTACGACGCCGCCGCCAAGGCCGCGATCCTCGCCTCACTGTCCTTCCACACGCGGTTCGCCCTGGAAGACGTCTCGTGCGAGGGCATCACGTCGGTCACCGCGGCGGACATCGCCGCCGCCAAGGAAGCCGGCTTTGTCATCAAGCTGCTGGCCATTGCCGAGAAACTGGTTGACGAGGACGGCAAAACCGGCGTCTCGGTCCGTGTCCACCCCACGCTCCTGCCCCGCGAGCACCCCCTCGCCGCTGTCCGCGGTGCATTCAACGCCGTCTTCATCGAAGCCGAGAACGCGGGCGAGCTCATGTTCTACGGCCAGGGTGCCGGCGGCACCCCGACGGCGTCCGCCGTGCTGGGCGACCTCGTCTCCGCGGCCCGCCGCATTGTCCTGGGCGGCCCCGGCCGGACCGAAACCACCACGGGGCACGTGCCATCGCTGCCCATCGACGCGGCCGTCACCAGCTACTACATCGGACTCGACGTCGCGGACCAGCCCGGTGTCCTGGCCAGGATCGCGCAGCTCTTCGCGGAGCACGGCGTGTCCATCGAAATCATGCGGCAGACCATTCACCGCGACGCCGACTCCAACGTGGAATCGGCCGAGCTGCGGATCGTGACACACCGTGCACGCGAAGCCGCACTTGCAGCAACCGTCGAGGCCGTCAGGCGCCTGGACGTCATCAATTCCGTTACATCCGTACTCCGGGTAGAAGGAGTCTAAGTGGCTCACCAATGGCGCGGTGTCATCCGCGAATACGCCGACCGTCTTCCTGTCACGGAAGCGACCAAGGTCATCAGCCTGGGCGAGGGCGGCACCCCGCTCGTGCACGCCCGCCACCTCTCCGAGCTGACCGGCAGCACCGTCTACCTCAAGGTCGAAGGCATGAACCCGACCGGTTCCTTCAAGGACCGCGGCATGACCATGGCCATGACGGCAGCGGTGGCTGCCGGCGCCAAGGCCGTGGTCTGCGCCTCCACCGGCAACACCTCCGCCTCCGCCGCGGCCTACGCGACGGCGGCCGGGCTGCAGTGCGCGGTGCTGGTCCCGGAGGGCAAGATCTCCATGGGCAAGCTCAGCCAGGCAGTCGCGCACGGGGCCACGCTGCTGCAGGTGGACGGCAACTTCGACGACTGCCTCGACATCGCCCGCAAGCTCGGCGAGTCCTACCCGGTGTTCCTGGTCAACTCCGTCAACCCGGCCCGGATCGAAGGCCAGAAGACCGGCGCCTTCGAAGTGGTGGATTCGCTCGGCGACGCCCCCGACTTCCATGTGCTCCCGGTGGGCAACGCCGGCAACATCAGCGCGTACTGGAAGGGCTACAAGGAATACGCTGCGGCGTTTGAGTCGCCCACCGCCGGGTCGCTGCCCGCAGTGTCCACCAAGACACCCGTCATGTGGGGTTTCCAGGCCGCAGGGGCGGCGCCCTTCGTGGCCGGCCACCCCATCACCGAGCCCGACACCATTGCCACCGCCATCCGGATCGGCAACCCGGCCTCCTGGGACACCGCCGTGGCGGCCCGGGATGAATCCGGCGGCGTGATCGAGGCCGTCACGGACGAGGAAATCCTGTCCGCGCACCGGTGGCTCTCCGCCCGGGAAGGCGTTTTCGTGGAGCCCGGCTCCGCTGCCGGCGTCGCCGGGCTGATCAAAAAGCACGCGGCCGGGGAAGTGCCGGCAGGCAAGACGATCGTGATCACGGTGACCGGTCACGGCCTCAAGGACCCGCAGTGGGCCCTGCGCACCGAGGACGGCAGCGACGTGCAGCCGGTCAAGGTCTCCAACGACGTCGTCACCGTCGCCGTAGCACTGGGACTGGAAGAAAAATAACGTTGGAAACAACCGTCACCGTCCCGGCCGAATCAGCTGCCGGCTCCCCGGCTGTTCCGGCGGGCCAGCTGGTCACCGTGCGTGTCCCGGCCACGAGCGCCAACCTGGGCCCCGGGTACGACAGCCTCGGCCTGGCCCTCTCGCTGCATGACACGCTGACCGTGGAAACCCTGGCCAGCGGTGAACTTGAATTCGAGCTCAGCGGCGAGGGTGCCGAGTCCCTGCCCCGCGATGCGACGCACCTCGTGGTCAAGGCCCTGACCGAGGCCCTGCACCGCCTTGGGTTCCGGCACGAAGGCCTGCGGATCACGGCGGACAACGTCAACCCGCACGGACGGGGCCTGGGCTCATCGGCCTCGGCCGTGGTGGCGGCCGTCAGCGCCGCCAATGCCCTGGTTCCGGAGGCCTCCCGGCGTGGCCGCGACTGGATCCTGCAGCTCACAAGCGAAATGGAAGGCCACCCGGACAACGTTGCACCCGCCATTTTCGGCGGACTGGCGCTGTCATGGCAGGACAGTGACCAGTACAGCAGCACGTGCGCGTCCGTGGCGGCCTCGGTGATCCCCGTGGTCGCTGTGCCCGACTACGAGCTCTCCACTGAGGCCGCCCGGGCCCTTTTGCCCGCCTCGGTGGGCCACCATGCCGCGGCCATGAACTCCGGCCGCGCCGCCCTGCTGATCCATGCCCTGACCACGAACCCGGAATTCCTGCTGCCCGGCACCGAGGACTACCTGCACCAGAGCTACCGCGCCGAGGCCATGCGGCCCAGCGCGGAACTGATCGGCGCGCTGCGCCGGGCAGGGCACGCCGCCGTCGTATCCGGCGCCGGACCCACCGTACTGGTCCTGGCCAACGGTGAAGCGGAAGCCCGTGAGGTTGTGGACTTCATCGGCGCCCACACCGCGGGCAACACGCCGGAAGTGGGCTGGCGCGTGATGAAGCTGGCCGTGGACGTTGAAGGTGCTAAAGTGGAAGTGCACCGGCGGTAAATACGCAGGCGGTAAATTTTTAACCGTTGTAAGACCGCGATGTTGGCCACGTAGCCTCTCTCATCTTTCACTGCGCAATATTTTCCGGTGCCACCTGCTTTCGGTCTGACGCAGGAATCAGCAGAATTGATCTGCCCCCTGAAACTCAGCCCGCCGTTCCTCATTTCTCGGATCGTGCATGGTGAAGCAATATCCGGCCCTGCTGGCCGATATACATCCGGCAAGGCCGAAATCCCGGCTGCAGATCTGAACTGCAGCCCAGATCAAATCACCGCGTCCAGCTCTTAGCCTGGACGCCGTCGAGGGGGAAGGATCCTTCGTGACCGAAACCACTGAGCTGTCTCCGGCTGTGGATACATCTTCTGCTGCCGAATCAACGGCAGCACCCGCCAAGAGCAGCGGCCTTGCAGGCCTTAAGCTCGCCCAGCTCCAGGCCCTCGCCAGCCAGCTGGGCATTTCCGGCGGTTCCCGCATGCGCAAGGGTGATCTGGTCACGGCCATTTCCGCCCACCGCGCAGGCACCCCGGTAAGCAAGGCTCCGGCCCGCGCTGCCGAAAAGGCGAGCGACAACGGCACTGTGTCCCACGCAGCGGCCCCGGCAGCTGCGCCCGCAACAGCGCCCGCCGCCGATGACGCCCCCGCCCAGGAAAGCCCCCGCGCCCGCCGTGGCCGCAGCCGCCGCGCAGGCAGCGACGGAGTCGTCACGGCGCCCGTCGTAGAGGCACCCGCCGCCGCCCCGGCTGAAGCCCCCGCGGTTTCCACCGACTCCGGCGCCTCCGCGACTGCCGAATCCGGTTCTGCCGTTTCCGGGACCGAAGGCAGCGACCGCACGAGGCAGCCGCGCACCCGCAACCGCCGCCGCGGCGAAGCCGCAGCCCAGGCCACCGAGGCCGGCCAGACCGCCGTCGAGGCCCAGGCCGAACAGCCCGCCATTGAACAGCGTGAACAGCGCACTGAGCAGCGCGAACAGCGCACTGAACAGCGCGAACAGCGTGAACAGCGCACCGAACAGCGCGAGCCCGGCAGCGAAGACGGCCAGCGCCGTGACACCCGCACCCGTGGCGGCCGCGACGACTCGGCCGGCACCCGCGAGAGCACCCGCGAAAACACCCGCGACAGCGATGATTCTGACGGCGGAAGCCGCCGGAACCGCCGCAACCGTCGTGACCGCAACGACCGCGGTGACCGCCAGGGCCAGCAGGACAGCCGCGACAACTCCTCGCGCAACGACCGCTTCCGCGACCGCAACGACCGCCGCCGCGGGCGTCAGCAGGGACCCGACGTCGACGACGTTGAGGTCACCGAGGACGATGTCCTGCTGCCGGTCGCCGGTATCCTCGACGTGCTCGAGAACTACGCGTTCATCCGCACCTCCGGTTACCTGCCGGGCCCGAACGACGTCTACGTCTCCCTCGCCCAGGTCAAGAAGTACAACCTGCGCAAGGGCGACGCCGTCGTCGGCGCCATCCGTGCACCGCGGGAAGGCGAAGCCCAGCAGGGGAATCAGCAGCAGTCCGCCCGCCAGAAGTTCAACGCCCTGGTCCGCGTCACCTCGGTGAACGGCAAGACGCCGGAAGAGCTCAAGGACCGCGTCGAATTCGCGAAGCTCGTCCCGCTCTACCCCTCCGAACGCCTGCGCCTCGAGACGGACCCGAAGAAGATCGGCCCGCGCGTCATCGACCTCGTTGCCCCGATCGGCAAGGGCCAGCGCGGTCTGATCGTTTCGCCGCCGAAGGCCGGCAAGACGCTCATCCTGCAGTCCATCGCCAACGCCATCACCACCAACAATCCTGAGGTCCACCTCATGATGGTGCTCGTTGACGAACGTCCCGAAGAAGTCACGGACATGCAGCGCACCGTCAAGGGTGAGGTCATTGCCTCCACCTTCGACCGTCCCGCCGACGACCACACCACCGTGGCCGAGCTTTCCATCGAGCGCGCCAAGCGCCTCGTGGAAATGGGCATGGACGTTGTGGTGCTCCTGGACTCCATGACCCGCCTGGGCCGTGCCTACAACCTGGCAGCACCGGCCTCCGGCCGCATCCTGTCCGGTGGTGTGGACTCCGCAGCGCTGTACCCGCCGAAGCGCTTCTTCGGTGCAGCCCGCAACATCGAAAACGGCGGCTCGCTGACCATCCTGGCCACCGCGCTCGTCGAGACCGGTTCCAAGATGGACGAGGTCATCTTCGAAGAGTTCAAGGGCACCGGCAACATGGAACTGCGCCTGTCCCGCCAGCTCGCGGACAAGCGCATCTTCCCGGCCGTGGACGTCAACGCGTCCGGTACCCGCCGTGAGGAAAACCTGCTTTCCCCCGAGGAAGTCAAGATCATGTGGAAGCTGCGCCGCGTCCTGTCCGGACTCGAAACGCAGCAGAGCCTTGAGCTGCTGACCAACAAGATCCGGGAGACCCAGAGCAACGTCGAGTTCCTCATGCAGGTGCAGAAGACGACGCTTGGTGCGAAGTCCGATAACGACAAGTAGCTGGCTTTCGCCGCTCAAAATATGCCGGCCCCGCCCCTCCGCCGGGTGGCCAACGATCTGCGATCGTTAGCCACCCGGCTCCGGCAGGCCCGAAGCCACTCCCTGGCCGGCATATTTTGAGCGGCTTCTGGTTTAACTCACCACCCCCTGGCCGGAGCAACGCGGGGTCACCTACGGCCCATCAGGGCCGCCGGAATGGGCGGTAAGTGACCCCGCGTTGCAGTAACTAGACTTGAGAGAGTCGAAAGAGGTTTGAAAATGTTTGAGTCCGTACAGGGCCTGTTGGATGAGCACGACTCTATCCAGGCTCAGCTGGGGGATCCTGCTGTCTACGCTGACCAGCGGCTGGCCCGGAAGCTGGGGCGGCGTTCTGCCCAGTTGAACGGCATTGTGGAGGCCTACCACCGCTGGGAAGGCATCCGCGACGACCTGGCCGCTGCCAAGGAAATGGCGGACGAGGACCCCGAGTTTGCGGCCGAGGTACCCGAGCTGGAGGCCGCGCTGGAGCTGGCGGCGGCCAAGCTGCGCCGGCTGCTGATCCCGCGCGACCCGGACGACTCCCGCAACGTGATCCTCGAGGTCAAGGGCGGCGAAGGCGGCGACGAGGCAGCCCTCTTCGCCGCGGACCTGCTGCGGATGTACAGCCGTTACGCGGAATCCCGCGGCTGGAAGACCGAGATCATCTCCGCCACCGAGTCGGACCTCGGCGGGTACAAGGACGTCCAGATGGCCGTCAAGGGCAGCTCGAACGATCCGGCCGAAGGCGTGTACGCCCGGCTCAAGTTCGAAGGCGGCGTGCACCGGGTCCAGCGTGTGCCCGTCACCGAATCCCAGGGCCGCATCCACACCTCGGCCGCCGGCGTGCTGGTGCTGCCCGAAGTGGACGAGCCCGAGGAGCTCGAGATCAACCAGAACGATCTCAAGATCGACGTCTACCGCTCCTCCGGTCCCGGCGGGCAGTCGGTCAACACCACCGACTCCGCAGTGCGCATCACGCACCTTCCCACCGGAATCGTCGTCGCCATGCAGAACGAAAAATCGCAGCTGCAGAACCGTGAGGCCGGCATGCGCGTGCTGCGTGCCCGCATCCTGGCGCACCAGCAGGAGCTGATCGACGCCGAAAACTCGGCGCAGCGCAAGTCGCAGATCCGCACCATGGACCGCTCCGAGCGCATCCGTACCTATAACTACCCGGAAAACCGGATTGCGGACCACCGCACCGGTTACAAGGCCTACAACCTGGACCAGGTCATGAACGGCGACCTGGAACCGGTGATCCAGTCGGCCATCGAATTGGACGAGCAGTCCCGGCTCGACGCCATCGGCGAATAGGCGCGGGTCACTGGTGATGACTGCAGGTGATGGTCCGAGCCTCGCGGAGGCCGTCAGCGAGGCGACGGCGGTCCTCGCGGCGGCCGGCGTGCCCAGCCCGCGCGTGGACGCCGAGCTCCTGGCGGAGCACCTGCTCGGCATCGGACTGGGCCGGCTGCGCGCGCTGATGCTCGGGGACGCGCCGGCGCCGGAAGGCTACGCCGACCTGGTCGCCGAACGGGCGCAGCGGATCCCGCTGCAGCACATAACGGGCGTGGCGCACTTCCGCTACCTCGAACTCGCCGTCGGTCCCGGTGTGTTCATCCCGCGGCCGGAGACCGAATCCGTGGTGCAGCTGGTCCTGGACTGGCTCAGCGCTAGGAAACAACTGGACGCCCTGGCGCACCCCAAGGTCGTGGACCTGGGCACCGGGTCCGGTGCCATTGCAGGCTCGATCGCCCATGAGGTTCCCGGCGCGGAAGTCCATGCGGTCGAGTTCAGCGAATTCGCGCACGCGTGGGCGGCGAAAAACTTGGCTCCCCTGGGCGTCCACCTCATCCGCGGCGACCTGCGCGACGCGCTGGCCGAACACAACGGCACGTTCGACGTCGTCGTCTCCAACCCGCCCTACATCCCCGCCGAAGCGATCCCGAACGAACCCGAAGTGGCGCTGCACGACCCGCCCGAGGCGCTCTACGGCGGGGGAGCGGACGGGATGGAACTTCCGACGGCGGCGGCCGCCTCGGCTGCCCGCCTGCTGGTTCCCGGCGGCTACTTCGTGATGGAGCACGCCGAGGTCCAGTCGGAATGGATCGCCGCGATGCTCAAACGCGCCGGGGTGTTCGCCGAGGTGACAACGCACCGTGACCTCAACGGCAAGGACCGCGCCACCAGCGCCGTCCTGGCACCGTCAGGGCCTACGGCCGCGAAAAATCGTGTGACAAGTGATGAAAGAATAGGCCAGTGACGACTAGCTACGATTGCACGGCGGCCGAGCAGCGCGCTGCGGGACTTGAGCACGCCCAACGGGCCATCCGGGAGAACAAGTGCGTGGTCTTTCCCACGGACACGGTCTACGGGATTGCGGCCGACGCCTTTTCACCCCTTGCCGTGACCCTGCTGCTCGCCTCCAAGGGCCGGAGCCGGAAGATGCCGCCGCCCGTGCTGATCCCCAGGCTGAACGCCCTCGATGGCCTGGCCACGGACGTTCCGGCCGAGGCGCGGCGGCTGGCCGAGGCGTTCTGGCCCGGCGGCCTGACCCTGATCCTGCATGCCCAGCCGTCGTTGGACTGGGATCTCGGCGAGACCAAGGGCACGGTCGCCCTGCGGATCCCGGCCGACGAGATCGCCCAGGACCTGCTGACGCTTACCGGACCCCTCGCGGTGTCCTCCGCTAACCGCACCGGGCACGCCGCGGCGCAGACCGCCGCGGACGCCGAAGCCCAGCTGGCGGAATCCGTGGAGGTTTACCTGGAGGGCGGACCCCGGCCCGCCGACGGCGCCGAGGCCCTCGCCTCGACCATCGTCGACGCGACGGCGCTGCCCTTGCGCGTCGTCCGGCAGGGAGCCATCAGCCTCGACCGCCTGCGCGGCGTGGTGCCCGGCGTCCTGGACATCGACGGCAACGCCCCCGATGCTGCGGACGCTCCGGAGCCGGCCGCAGAGTCCGCCGCCGCAGAGTCCGCCGCTGCGCTGGGCGACGCTGCCCCGGAGCCCGGTTCCGCATGACGCTGGAGCGTCAGCGCGTCCCTTTCCTCGACGTCGAAGCGACCCCCGTGACGGTGTCCGAGCTGACCGCGGTCCTCAGCACGTTCATGGCCGAGGGCCGGACCCGGATCGTGGTGGGGCACAACCTGCACAGCGTGACGCTGCTGCACTCCGATCCTGCCTTCCGCTCTTTCTATGAGCGCAGCGACGTGGTCCTGATCGACGGCGCACCGGTGCTCTGGCTCTGGGCGAAGACCGGCGAAGAGGACGACGGCAGGGAACCGGTGATGGACTACCGGCTGGGGTCGACCGACTGGATTCCCGCGCTCGGCAATGTCGCGGGACTGGAGCGCATTGCGGTCATCGGTGCAGGCGCCGTGGCCAACGCCGGTGCCGTGGCCAGGCTGCGGGAGATCGTCCCCGGGGCGCGGGTCGACGGGATGCCCGGCGCAGGCTGGAACAAGGAAGTTGAGGAAGCCGCGGTCGAATGGCTGAACCGGCTGCGCCCGCAGCTTGTGCTGCTGGGCCTCGGGATGCCGCTGCAGGAGCAGGTCATGGCCCGCCGGCTTGCCGCGCTTCCGCCTGCGGTCTACTGCACCGTCGGCGGCGCCATCGAACAGATTGCCGGTGTGCAGAAACTGGCGCCGCGCTGGATCGGCCGGCTCGGACTCGAATGGGCCTGGCGGCTCATGCTCCACCCGCAGCGGGTAGCCTACCGGGTGTTCGGCGAACCCTGGGTGCTGCTGGGCCTGCTGCTCCGCCGGCGCCTGCGCCGGCAGCCCTAGGCTGCCGGCGGGGCTGCGGGCGGGGGACCACGGTCAGAACTTCTGGTCCTCCAGCGGGCCGAAGCCCTTGCCGCGGAGCCCGGCAGAAAACGCGCGGAACCAGTCAGCGAGCCCGCGGAAGTCGCCGCTGCGCAGGAAGTAGCCGAGGTAGCCGCCCACATCCGCGATGAAGGACTTGACCCGGAAGTGGCGGCGGATCATGTACCCGCGGTTCCGGTAGTAGAAGTAGCGCTTGAAGGCGGAATCCGGAACGATCACGTGCCACCGCGCACCGAAGACGTGCTTGGTCTCAGCGAAGGCGTGCGGGTGCGTGATGGCGGCGGTGGTCACCGTGCCGAAGCGGATCCCGGCCTTCCTGAGCCTGAGCGTGAAGTCCACCTCGTCGCCACGGATGAAAAGGCGCATGTCCGGCAGGCCGACTTTGAAGAAGACATTGGAACGGATCAGGGCGCCGTTGAAGAAGTGCCCGTCGTCGGGCAGGAATCCGACCTTTTCCACCTCCGCGCGCTCATGCGTGACCTTGCCGTCCAGCCGGAAGAAAAAGGACAGCTGGTCCGGGTGGCCGGGGGCCACCACGAGGGGCACGACGGCGTCCAGACCACGTTCCTGGGCCTCACGGAGCAACGTGGCAAGGCAGTCGGGATCTGCCGGCTCGGCGTCGTCGTCCATCATCCAGATCCAGTCAGCCCCGCTGGCCACGGCCTTGAGGATGGCCAACGAGAATCCGCCGGCGCCGCCGAGGTTTGCCTCGGACCGGACATAGTCCACGTTGGCGTGCTGGCCGGCAACGTCCGTCGACGGCACGGTGCCACTGTCGACGAGGCAAATGGACTGCACTGGAGCGGTCTGGTTGTTGATGGCGTCCATCAGGACCGCCAGCTCCCTGGGACGGTCAAACGTCACGGCAGCGACTGCAACCGAGGGGGTCATCGCGGGGTCCTTTCAGCACGACCGTCAGTGGTTTTCCCGCCGGCAGAGGGCCGTGTGACGCGAAGACAGGTGGCCGTTGGCATTAGTATCTTGACTAGAGTCCACTGTAATACAGCCCTGTCAGGCACTACGCACTGCCTGCCCTGCGCACGGCGACGGAGAAGTTTCATTTTTCGAAAGACAGTTCCACCGCAATCGAATCCACCCCATTTCCGCAGCTCACCGGCGCGTCCGGTGCTGCGGGACGTGCCGGCGTGCGGTGCCTGTGCTGACGGTACTGACGGCGTTTGGCTGGTGGTCGTCCCGTGATCATGTACCTGCTCATGATGCTGACGGCAGCGATCGTGACCTACGCGGCGACATGGGGTGCCCGGCTCGCGGGCAACAAGCTGGAGCTGTATTCCCCGATCCGCAGCCGCGACATGCATTCCACCCCGATCTCCCGGCTCGGCGGCCTCGGCATCTTCGCGGGCGTGCTGGTTGCCCTGGTCACGGCGAGCAATTCGTTCTTCGTCAAGGACATCTTCCGGAACAACACGGCGCCATGGGGAATCCTGGCCGGGGCCGCGGTGATCGTCGTTGTCGGAGTGGCGGACGACCTGCTGGATCTGAGGTGGTGGGTCAAGCTGATCGGCCAGAGCGCCGCGGCACTGGTCGTGGCCACCTGGGGGGTCCGGATGACGATCATCCCGTTCATTCCCGAGCCGATCGTGATCCAGAACGAGGCCGTGAGCATTGTGTTGACGGCCGGGTTGATCGTCACCACCATGAATGCGTTCAATTTCATCGACGGACTGGACGGGCTCGCCGCGGGCGTGGCGATCATCGGCGGAGCGGCGTTCTTCCTCACGGCCTACTGGGTCCACCGCACGGCCGTCCTGCTGGACCGTTCGGACCTCGCCACCTTGCTGACCGCCGTCGTGGTCGGCAGCTGCGTCGGCTTCCTGCCGCACAACTGGTTCCCCTCCAAAATCTTCATGGGCGATTCCGGGGCCATGCTGATTGGCCTGCTGATGGCCTCGGCCGGCGTCGTCTCGACCGGCCAGATCAGCTCAGGCCTCTACGACCGGGCCAACGGCATCCCCACGATCATCCCCATCCTGTTGCCGTTCGCGGTGCTGTTCCTGCCGCTGCTGGACCTGTGCCTGGCGGTGGTGCGGCGGACAGCGCTGGGCCGGTCGCCGTGGTCGGCGGACCGCGGACACCTGCACCACAAACTCCTGGACATCGGATACTCGCACCGCGGCGCCGTCGTGCTGATGTACTTGTGGACCTGCATCCTTGCCTTCGGCGGCCTCGCTTTCGCGATCTTTCCCTGGCACATAGTCCTCGCCGCCGATCTGGCCGCCGCGGCAATCATGGCCGTGGCGACTGCCTGGCCGTACCTGCGCCAGCGCGGGCCGAGGCAGATGGCCCGCACTCCCGAATAGCGTGACCGGCATGCCCGGGGAACCCGCTCCGACGCGCTTTTCCGAATAATTTCTATCTAATGTAGAATTCAGGGGCGGTACTTCGCCGCCTGCCTTGACCAGCAATACGCCAGCGACGATTGGGATCTGATGACCTCCAACGCCGAACCGGAACCCGCTTCCGGCAACGGACCCGTTGGCGTCTCCGGCCCCACAAAATCCCTGTGGCTCAGGCTGCTGGCAATGAGTTCCGCGGCCTCCGCCGCAGCACTGGTGCTGACCGGCACGGCCGCCTTCATCTTTAACGGCGCCGTGGGGTTCTGGTCCGCCCTGTTCGGCGGCGCGCTGGTGATGGCCTTCTTTGCCATCAGCCTCGCGGTGGGCCACTTCGTCGGCCGCAACAACCCTTCGGGAGCGATCGGACTGTTCGTCGCGACGTACTTCGTCAAGGTTGTCGGCTTCGCCGTGGTCCTCTTCGTCATCGGCGCCCCGGCCTGGCTGCACGGCCGCTGGTTCCTGATCGGCGCCGTCGTCACCGTCGTGTTCTGGCAGGCAACCGAAATTTACGGTTTCAGCAAGGCCAGGCTCCAGATTTACAACGATCCCGAAACGCGAAAAGGCGGCACCGATGTTTAGCCGCAAATCCGGCCGCAGACCAGTTGCCGGACCACGTACCGGACCAGAAAACCAGCCAGCCAAATCACCCAAAACTACGTCCGGTGCCCCCGGTGTATCGACCGACGGAAGCGACGGCGGATACAACGCCGGAATCGCCGTCTTCAGCTACATTGTTGGCGGAATCATCGTCTGGAGTTTGATAGGGTGGGGACTGGATAATCTGTGGGGAACCCGCTGGATTGTGCTCGCAGGCGCTCTGCTTGGAGCTGCGGGAGGGTTCTATCTTTCTCATATGCACGGCCTCACCAGTAACAGAACTTCAGCTGATGACGGCACTGCTGCACGTGGCCCGTCCCAGGACGAGGAACAGTAATGCCAAATAATTTCACAGGGGGAGAGGCGGGCACCAATGTCGCCGGTCCCCGCCCAACGCCCAATGATGGACACTGCAGAGAGGAAACGCGTTGATCGCGCTTGCGCTCCCGGCCCAAGATTCAGGAACCTTCACGCCTCCTGGAATTGAAGAACTTCACCTGCCGGCTATCATCCCCTGGGGTGCTGCCGACGGATTTTCCAAGCAGATGCTGCTGGTAATCCTGTCGGTCGTCATTATCGGTACATTCTTTGTGATCGCTGCACGGAAGCAGCAGCTGGTTCCCGGCAAGCTGCAGTTCGCTGGCGAGGCCGCCTATAGCTTCGTCCGCAACAGCATCGCCAAGGACATTATCGGCGGCCGGGACTTCATGAAGTATGTCCCGCTGCTGTTCACGCTTTTCTTCTTCATCCTCGTGAACAACATCTACGGTGCAATCCCGCTGATCCAGCTTCCCACCTTCTCGCACGTCGGCGGTGCCTATGTGCTCGCCGCGATCGTGTACGTCACCTGGATCGCCGTCGGCATCCGGAAGAGCGGCCTGAAGTACTTCAAGCTGGCCACGGTTCCGTCCGGTGTGCCGTTCTACATTCTCCCGATCGTCGTACCGATCGAGATCATCTCCAACTTCCTGGTCCGCCCGGTCACGCACAGCCTCCGTCTGTTCGCCACCATGCTGGCCGGCCACCTGATCATCATGATCTCCGGTGCGGGCATCGAATACCTCGTGATGCAGGAAAACGTCCTCCTCAAGGGCGCGTCCGTACTCGTCCTTGGCGGTGCGATCGCCATGTACATGCTCGAAGCGCTGATCATGGTGCTGCAGGCCTACGTCTTCACGCTGTTGACCGCGATCTACATCGAAGGCGCGCTGCACGCCGACAGCCACTAGGCGAAGGCCTTCAGGCGCACACGCCAGAAGGCACAACCCCAGCCGGCACAACATAGTCTTCCCCTCACGGGGATGAAGCAACCCAAACAACCTGCCACATGGGTGGCATCTTGAAAGGAAGAAAAATGGAAGGCTCCATCAACGGCTCCCTCAACCTCATCGGCTACGGCCTCTCCGCCATCGGCGGTGGTATCGGTGTGGGTCTCGTGTTCGCCGCTTACATCAACGGTGTGGCACGTCAGCCGGAAGCCCAGCGCGTCCTGCAGCCGATCGCATTCCTCGGCCTCGCGCTGACTGAAGCCCTCGCCATCCTTGGCCTGGTCTTCGCGTTCGTTCTTAAGTAAACAGAACAACCGAACATCCAGAACCGAGTAGATAAGGACGGGTGAAATATGAATCAAGCGATCATCTCAGCCGCCACCGAAGGCGGTACTAACCCCCTCGTTCCCAATCCTTGGGAAATGCTTGTCGTCTTCGCCGGCTTTGCGCTCCTCTTGTTCATCGTGGTCAAGTACGTTGTCCCGATGTTCGAGAAGACCTTCGCAGAGCGGGCCGAAGCCATCGAGGGCGGTATCGCCAAGGCCGAAAAGGCCCAGGCCGAGGCCTCCGCAGCGCTCGAAGAGTACAAGGCGCAGCTCACGGAAGCCCGCACCGAAGCCAACCGCATCCGCGAGGAAGCACGCGCCGAAGGCGCCCAGATCCTTGCAGAGCTGAAGGAGAAGGCGGCTGCCGAGTCTGCCCGCATCACCGCGCAGGCCCACACGCAGATCGAATCCGAGCGCCAGGCGGCCGTTGTGTCGCTCCGCGCGGAGGTCGGCACGCTGGCCACGACGCTGGCGAGCCGCATCGTCGGCGAGGCACTGAGCGACGATGCACGGTCGGCCCGAGTGGTGGACCGCTTCCTGGCAGATCTGGAGAACCAGAACGCGGGTGTAGCTAAGTAATGGCAGGTGTATCGAGCGAATCGCTGGCCGCTGCGCTGGCGGCACTGGAGGCCAAGCTTCCCACCGCGTCGCTGCAGTTGGCAAAGGAACTCTTCGGAATCCTGGGAACCGTGGACAGCTCGGCCGGCTTGCGCCGTGCTTTGACTGACCCGTCCCGCAGCGGTGACGAAAAGTCGGCGCTGGTCAAGCAGCTCTTCGGCGGAAAAGTATCCGCTGACGCTGTTGAAATCGCAGCCGGACTGGCCAGCTCCCGCTGGGCATCGGCACGGGATATCGGCGATGCACTCGAGACTCTTGCCGCTTCGGTGGTCATCGCTGTTGCCGAGAACAAGTCGGCCGTCTCTGCCTCCGGGCTCAGCGGACTGGAATCGCTGGAGAACGATCTGTTCTCCTTCAACCAGGCCGTTGAGTCCAGCCACGAGGTCCAGCGTGCTCTGTCCGAGCCGCAGGCCAGCCCGGCCGCCAAGGTGTCCCTCGCCGACAAACTCGTACCCGGTGCGAGCGAGGAAGCGAAAGTCCTGATCGGGCAGGCCGTCACGGCTCCGCGCGGGCTTAAGGTCACCAGGCTGGTCCGCCGTTTCGCCGAGCTTGCCGCCAAGCGCCAGCAGCGCTGGATTGCAACGGTCGACGTCACCCGTCCGCTGACGGAGACGCAGATCAGCCGCCTGCAGGCGGGGCTGAACGCCCTTTACGGGCGCGAGCTCAAGATCAACATGAATGTTGACCCGGCACTGATCGGTGGCATCCGGATCCAGGTAGGTGACGAAGTGGTTGACGCTTCGGTCGCCGGCCGCCTGGGCCAGCTCCAGCGTCAGCTTGCCGGCTAGCCGGACAAGCACAACCTAACGACAAGAAACCCCGGTCATCGTGAGCAACGATGATCACGAAAACAGGAGAGCAGGGACTGCAGATGGCCGAATTGACCATCAACGCCGACGACGTCCGTAATGCGTTGAACGAGTTCGCGGCGTCCTACGAACCCGGAAACGCAGAGCGCGTAGAGGTCGGCCGTGTAACAACCGCAGGTGACGGCATCGCCCGTGTTGAGGGCCTTCCCTCGGTCATGGCGAACGAGCTGCTTCGCTTCGAAGACGGCACGCTGGGCCTGGCCCAGAACCTCGACGTCCGCGAGATCGGCGTCATCATCCTCGGTGACTTCACCGGAATCGAAGAAGGCCAGGAAGTCCACCGCACCGGGCAGGTTCTGTCCGTGCCGGTTGGCGACGCCTTCCTCGGCCGCGTGGTTGACCCGCTGGGCCAGCCCATCGATGACCTCGGCGAGATCAAGGCCGAGACCACCCGTGCCCTGGAACTCCAGGCACCCGGCGTGACCCAGCGTAAGTCGGTCCACGAGCCGATGCAGACCGGACTCAAGGCTATCGACGCCATGATCCCGATCGGCCGCGGCCAGCGCCAGCTGATCATCGGTGACCGCCAGACCGGCAAGTCCGCCATTGCCATCGACACGATCATCAACCAGAAGGCCAACTGGGCTTCCGGCGACGTGAAGAAGCAGGTGCGCTGCATCTACGTGGCGATCGGCCAGAAGGCATCCACGATCGCAGCCGTCCGCCAGACCCTCGAGGACAACGGCGCCCTGGAATACACCACGATCGTGGCTTCCCCGGCGTCCGACCCCGCAGGCTTCAAGTACCTGGCACCGTACGCCGGCTCGGCCATCGGCCAGCACTGGATGTACGGCGGCAAGCACGTCCTCATCGTGTTCGATGACCTGTCCAAGCAGGCCGAGGCCTACCGTGCAGTGTCACTGCTGCTCCGCCGCCCGCCGGGACGCGAAGCCTACCCGGGCGACGTCTTCTACTTGCACTCCCGTCTGCTGGAGCGTTGTGCCAAGCTCTCCGACGAGCTCGGTGCAGGCTCGATGACCGGTCTGCCGCTGATCGAGACCAAGGCGAACGACGTTTCCGCCTACATCCCGACCAACGTGATCTCCATCACCGATGGCCAGATCTTCCTGCAGTCGGACCTCTTCAACGCCAACCAGCGCCCCGCTGTCGACGTCGGTGTGTCCGTCTCCCGTGTTGGTGGCGCCGCCCAGGTCAAGTCCATGAAGAAGGTCTCCGGTACCTTGAAGCTGGAACTGGCCCAGTACCGCGACATGCAGGCCTTCGCCATGTTTGCCTCGGACCTGGACGCCGCATCGCGCCAGCAGCTGACCCGCGGTGCACGCCTGATGGAACTGCTCAAGCAGGGCCAGTACTCGCCGTTCCCGGTCGAGAACCAGGTCGTCTCCATCTGGGCCGGCACCAACGGCCACCTGGACGAGGTTCCGGTTGAAGACATCAACCGCTTCGAGACCGAGTTCCTGGAGCACCTCAAGCACAAGTCCTCCATCCTGACGACGCTGGCCCAGACCAACGTCATGGACGATGACACCGCTGAAGCACTGAAGACCGCAATCGTGGACTTCAAGAAGGGCTTCTTCGGCGAGGGAGACAACCTCCTGGTCGGTGCGGGGCACGAGGAGCACGCCCCCATCGGCGAGGATCAGGTCGACCAGGAAAAAATCGTCAAGCAGAAGCGCTAGTTTCGCTGGCAGGGACTGCCGGGACCCGCACGGGTTCCGGCAGTCCCGGCCATCGGGATCTTAGGAAAGGATAAGTATGGGAGCCCAGATCCGGGTCTACCGCCAGAAGATCAGCTCGACGACGTCGATGCGCAAGATCTTCAAGGCGATGGAACTGATCGCTACCTCGCGCATCGGCAAGGCCCGAGCACGCGTAGCAGCTTCACTGCCTTACGCGAACGCGATCACGCGTGCCGTTTCTGCTGTCGCAAGCCAGAGCGAAATCGACCACCCCCTGGTCACCGAGCCGGCGCAGATCCGCCGGGCCGCCGTCCTGGTCATCACCTCGGACCGTGGCCTCGCGGGATCTTACTCGGCGAGTGTCCTCAAGCAGGCCGAAGGCCTCAACGAGCTGCTCCACGGGGAAGGTAAGGAAGTCAAGACGTTCCTGGTCGGCCGCAAGGCGCAGGCGTACTTCGACTTCCGGAACCGTGAATACGCTCGCGTATGGACCGGCAACACGGATGCACCGGAGTTTGCGACCGCGCGCGAAGTCAGTGAAGCACTGCTGGCCGAATTCGCTAACGCCTACGAAGAGGGCGGCGTCGACGAAATCCACGTCGTCTACACCCGCTTCAAGTCGATGGTGACCCAGGAGCCGACGGTCGTCCGTCTGCTGCCGCTCGAGGTTGTCGAAGAGAAAGCCGCGTCCGAATCGGACCTGCTGCCCCTCTACGAATTCGAGCCGGAAACGGAGCAGGTTCTCGATGCCCTGCTGCCGCGCTACATCGAATCACGTATCTTCGCCGCCATGTTGCAGGCAGCAGCTTCCGAGCTCGCAGCCCGCCAGCGTGCGATGAAGTCCGCCGGCGACAACGCGACGGATCTCATCAAGAAGTACACGCGTCTGCGCAACACTGCCCGTCAGGCTGAAATTACGCAGGAGCTTTCCGAAATCGTTGCCGGTGCCGACGCGTTGTCCGCGTCCTAGCCAGCACGAGCCCGGATCCAGCTGTACCTGCACCAAAAGATAAACTTAACCCCACGCCATCTACTGAGTGAAGTGAGAGAGATGACTGCCACTGCTACCGATCACGTAGCCGCAACGTCCGGTGCTACCGGTCGTATTGCACGTGTTATTGGCCCGGTTGTCGACGTCGAATTCCCGGCTGACGCAATCCCCTCGATTTACAACGCACTCACCACCGAGATCACTCTCAACGGTGAGACCCGAACCATCACGTTCGAGGTTGCCCTGCACCTGGGTGACAACCTGATCCGTGCCATCTCCCTCCAGGCCACCGACGGACTTGTCCGCGGTACCAACGTGGTGGACACCGGTGCCCCGATCTCCGTGCCCGTGGGCGACGGCGTCAAGGGCCACATCTTCAACGTGCTGGGCCAGCCCCTCGACGTTGCCGAGTCCGAACTCCAGATCAGCGAACGCTGGCCTATCCACCGCAAGGCTCCGGCCTTCGCGACCCTGGAAGGCTCCACCGAGATGCTGGAAACCGGCATCAAGGTGATCGACCTCCTCACCCCGTACATCAAGGGTGGCAAGATCGGCCTGTTCGGTGGTGCCGGCGTCGGCAAGACCGTGCTGATCCAGGAAATGATCACCCGTGTTGCCCGCAACTTCGGCGGCACCTCGGTGTTCGCCGGTGTCGGCGAGCGTACCCGTGAAGGTAACGACCTCTGGGTCGAAATGGAAGAGGCCGGCGTCCTCAAGGACACCGCCCTTGTGTTCGGCCAGATGGACGAGCCGCCGGGAACGCGTCTGCGCGTTGCACTGTCCGCCCTGACCATGGCGGAGTACTTCCGTGATGTGCAGAACCAGGACGTGCTGCTCTTCATCGACAACATCTTCCGCTTCACCCAGGCAGGCTCCGAGGTTTCCACCCTCCTCGGCCGCATGCCGTCGGCCGTGGGCTACCAGCCCAACCTGGCTGACGAGATGGGCCTCCTCCAGGAGCGCATCACGTCCACCAAGGGCCACTCCATCACCTCGATGCAGGCCATCTACGTTCCCGCAGATGACTACACCGACCCGGCTCCTGCCACGACCTTCGCACACCTCGACGCGACCACGGAACTTTCCCGTGAAATCGCTTCCCGTGGTCTGTACCCGGCCGTTGACCCGCTGACGTCGACCTCCCGCATCCTGGATCCGCAGTACATCGGCCACGACCACTACAACACGGCCGTCCGCGTCAAGCAGATCCTGCAGAAGAACAAGGAACTTCAGGACATCATCGCCATCCTCGGCGTTGACGAACTCTCTGAAGAAGACAAGATTGTTGTCTCGCGTGCACGCCGCATCCAGCAGTTCCTCTCGCAGAACACCTACACCGCCAAGCAGTTCACCGGCGTCGAGGGCTCCACCGTGTCCATCAAGGACACTGTTGAAGGCTTCACCGCTATCTGCGACGGCGACCTTGACCACGTTGCAGAGCAGGCGTTCTTCAACGTCGGCGGCCTGGACGACGTCGAGCGCCAGTGGGCCAAGATCCAGGAACAGACCAAGTAATATGGCTGAGCTTGAGGTTGAGATTGTCGCAGCGGACCACTTTGTGTGGTCCGGAGCGGCCAAGATGGTCAAGGCCCGCACCAGCGATGGTGAAATCGGAATCCTGCCCGGCCACTCGCCCCTGCTGGCGATTCTGGCCGAAGGTGAGCTGGCAATCGAGCCGGTATCCGGTGACCGCATCGCTGTAGTTGTTGACGGGGGATTCTTCTCTGTCGACAACAACAGGGTGGTCATTGTTGCTGACAACGCCCAAATGGGCGAAGCGGCTACTGCGGGGATCCGCTAGCACGACCTTGATGAACGATATTGGTTTGCCGTTCATCGTCCTGGCAACTGCGTTTGGGTTGCTGGTATTTGCACTGTGCCTTTCGGGGGTGCGCCGCTTCAATCTGCGGCGCGCCCTGGGCACGGTGGACGCCTCCATCTGCACGGCTGGAAACAGCTGGCAGATGGGGGTTTGTCGTTATCAGGACAACGACCTCGAATGGTTCCGCCTGGTCTCACTCAGCGTCCGCCCCAAGCACACCTTCCGGCGCAGTTCGCTGGAGCTGCTTGGCCGGCGCAAGCCGACCGAATCCGAGCTCCTCAAGGTCCAGCCCGACGCCGTCATCGTGGAGCTCCGCTACGAGGGCCAGCAGGTCCTCCTGGCCATGCGATTCGATGCCTACACAGGGTTGTCATCCTGGCTTGAGGCCGGACCCGTCATCGGCGTCGGCACCTGGCGCTAGCCCCGGTGGACTACCTCGATGGCCTTAGCCTGGTCGACGGCCCGGTGGTGTGGATCGTGTGGGCAGCCGCCGCGGCGGGCCTGGCCTACCTCCTGACGCACGTTGCCCTCCGGCACACGGGTTTCCGGCGCACGGGCCGCCGCGCTCCCGGCGCGGCCGTGGCCGTCGCGGCTGCCATGACCCTGCTCGCCGCGGCGCTCGTCGCGGCCGTGCACTGGTTCCTGCTCTACGCCGTCACCGTCTTCCCTGCCGAACTGCCGGGGGAGACCCTGGCCTGGTCCGTTGCCGGCGTCCTCGCCCTGCTGCTGTGGCTCATGCGCCTGCTTGGACTCTGGGGCCGCGGACGGACCGGCACTAATCCGACCGGCACTATTCCGACCGGCACTAATCCGACCGGCACTATTCCGGGCCGTAGCCGTCGCTGGCGTTCAGGCGCAGCAGCCACGGCCGCCTTCCTGGCCGTCCTCGCGCTGTCCGCCGTCCAGATCAACATCTACTTCGGCCTGAACCACACTGTCGGCGACCTCACCGGAGCGGCCGCAGCCCGGATCCAGCCGCTCGAGGCCGGCCTGACGCGCGCCGCCGGCGCCCCTGCCGCCACCGGGCTCACCAACTGGCAGGCGCCGGACCACCTTCCCGACGGCGTCATCCGCAAGGCGGTCATCCCGGGCACCGTCTCCGGCTTCCAGAGCCGGGACGCCTACGTCTATCTCCCTCCGGCCTACCTGGGTTCCCCCCGGCCTGCGCTGCCGGTGCTGGTCCTCTTTTCCGGCCAGCCGGGCGGTCCTGCCGACTGGCTGACTGGCGGCGCACTCCGGAGCCGGCTCGACCGGTTCGCCGCGGAGCACGCCGGGGTGGCGCCCGTAACGGTGGTGGTCGATCCCAACGGCTCGGCGTCGGGAAACACGCTGTGCATGGACAGCCGGATTGCCCAGGCGGACACCTTCCTGGCGCGGGACGTTCCGGACTGGATCAAGCGCACGCTCGACGTCGACCCGGATCCCCGCCGGTGGGCCGCGGGCGGTTTCTCCTTCGGCGGCACGTGCGCCATGCAGATGGTCACGAGGCATCCCGGCGTCTACATCGCGGCGCTGGCCTTCTCCAGCGAGGAGGAGCCGGCCCTCGCGAAGGTGCGGGCCAAGACCATTGAGGCCTCCTTCGGCGCCGACGCCGCGGCCTTCGACCAGCTGACCCCGCTGCGCGTCATGGCGGAACACCGCTTCGACGGCCACGGCGTGTATTTCGCCGCCGGAGACCGCGATCCGCAGTTCACGGGCTACATGGACGTGCTCTCCGAGGCGGCACGCCGTGCCGGGTTCAGCGTTGAAACACACCGGATCGCCAACGCTGGGCACTCCTGGGACGTGGCATCCGGCGGCCTTCCCGGCGGCCTGGACTTCCTGGCCCGACGCTGGGGGATCGCGCCATGAGCCAGGCCAAGACCGGGAGTAACCGGACCGCGGCGGGCCCAGGGCCGGAGATCCCGCCGTTGCAGGGTGTCTGGCGCCAGGGCTTGCGCCGGACGCTGGCGCACTTCCGTGCCGTACCCTTCACGCTGGCGGTCCTCGCGGCCTTCCTCGGTGTCGGGGCCGTGACGGGCAGCTTCCTGTCGGGCCCGCCCGACGCCCTGTTGCCTGTAGCGTCCGTCAACGCTTCGGGGCTGAAAGCGGGGCATTGGTGGTCCTTGTTCACCTCGCTGTTCTTCGCCACCAACCTGCTGGCCTACCTGGCCGCATCACTGATGATCCTCCTGCTTCTGGGTCTCGCTGAACGGCATCTGGGGACCCTGCGGACGGCCGTATTCTTCTTTGTAGGCCAGTTCGCTGCTGTGACGGTGTTCCTGCTGGTTACCCAGCTGGCCCGGTATATCGGCGACGGCTGGCTGGGGCTCATGGTCAACGCCCGGCTGATTGGCCCCTACGCCGCCGTCCTGGCCGTGGCCCTGGCCGCCAGCGGCCTGCTGCCCACGCTGTGGCAACGCAGGCTGCGGACCGCCGGCCTGTCCGCGTCCCTGCTGCTGGTGCTCTACGTCGGGCATCCGGAGACAGTGGTTGGGCTCGCCGGTGCCCTTGCCGGCCTGGCCGCGGGCTGGTGGATCCAGGGCGACCGGGGGACCCTGCACCGGCACCGTTCAACCGGACGCGAGACCCGCAACCTGCTGGCCCTCACGGTCGCGATCTTCGCGGTGGGGCCGATCCTCACGGCCGCCGTCAGCAGCCCCACCGGGCCCCTGGCCCTGTTGCGCGACGTCGTGCTGAACCCGCTGCCCACGCTGGGCCAGCTGGAGGAAAACTGCGGCGGGACGGTGGACGTCAGCTGCCTGGAGGCCGGCCGCGCCGGACTCGCCGGTCCGCTGGGCCTTGCGCTGGCGGTTGTCCCGGTGGTCCTGCTGTTGATCTGTGCGGACGGCATGCGGCAGGGCCGCCGCCTGGCCCTGCGGATCGCGATCATCGTCCAGCTTGGCGTGACAGCCCTGGCCGCCGTGTACCTGGCCCTGTTCGCCCGGATTCCGCACTACGCCAGCCAGCCGCACACGGCCGTGATGGGCTCCGGCTTCGTCCGCGTCCTTCCGCTCGTGGCCGTCCCGTTGCTGCTCGTTGTGCTGCTCTGGCTTAACCGCCGGCAGTTCAGGGTGGAGACTGCTCCGCGGGCCAGGCGGATCCTGGGCATCGTGGTCGGGGGCACGTGGCTGGTGCTCGCCGGGGCCTATTCGGTGGCCTGGCTCGCCGCCGGCGGGATGGACCGCGACGGGGGAGTGCTGGGCCTCGCGGCGGAACTCGCCCGGCAGTACCTGCCGCTGCCCATTCCGGGCGCCTACAGCCGGTTGTTCCAGAACCGCAACGCCGTCGAGTCATTTCTGTTCGCCTATGCCGGCATCATCTTCTGGGGGGTGGCCCTGGCGGCGGTCTGGCTGGTGCTGCGGCGGCGGCTGCACGGTACCGGACACAGCACCGACGTCGGCTCCGGGGACCGGGACACGGCCCGTGACCTGATCCGCCAAGGCGGGGACTCACTGTCCTGGATGGCGCTCTGGGAACCGAACAAATACTGGTTTACGCCGGACCGGCGCGGCGGCGTGGCCTATCAGCAGCACGGCAACGTGGCCCTGACGCTGGCGGGCCCGTTCGGATCCGCCGCCCTCCACGAGGAGACCGCGGCGGGTTTCATGCGCTACTGCGCCGAACACGCCCTGATCCCGTGTTTCTACTCCTGCACCGCCGGCCTCTGGCCGATGCTCCGGGCCCGCGGATTCCGCCGCGTGGCCGTGGCCCAGGAAACCAGGCTCGCCGTGCGCGAACTCGAGTTCAAGGGCAAGGAATGGCAAAACGTCCGCACCGCCCTGAACCGTGCCGCGAAGACCGGTGTCCAGGCCGTATGGGGGCGCTACAGCGAATTCCCGGCCCCTCTGCGGACCCAGCTCAGCGAGGTCTCCGAAGAGTGGGCGGCGCAAAAGCACGTGCCGGAGATGGGCTTCACGCTCGGCAGCATCGACGAGCTCGACGACGACGAGGTGCTGTGCTGCCTGGCGGTGGACGCCTCCGGACGCGTGCAGGGCGTTACGAGCTGGCTGCCGGTGTACGCGGACGGACAGCTCGTGAGCTGGACCCTGGACTTCATGCGCCGGCGCGGCGACGCGTTCCCCGGTGTCATGGAGTTCCTCATTGCTTCCGCCGTGCTGGAGCTCAAGCGCACGGTTGAGGTGATCTCCCTGTCCGGCTCGCCGCTGGCGAAGGACCGTGACGGAGACAGTGCCGGCGGCGGCGACTCCGGAGGCGACTCCGGCAGCGACTCAGGCGGCAGCGACGCCGGGCCGGAGGGGCTGGCCGGGATCCTGGACGTGGTGGGCAGGGCCCTGGAACCCGTCTACGGCTTCCGCTCGCTGGCAACCTTCAAGTCGCGTTTCAAACCGGACTACCGCACGCTGTACCTCTACTACCAGGATCCGTTGCAATTGCCGGCGATGGGCCGGGCCCTGAGCCGCGCGTACCTTCCCGGGTTGTCCGTCCGGCAAAGTGCCCGCCTGCTGCGCACTTTGGTGCGTTAGGCAGGGCCCGGCGGGTTAGTGCCCGGGGTTAGTGCGGAATTCGGCTGAAGAATGCATCCGGGCCAATGCGGACAAGCTGAAACGCCGCGCCCAAGAATGCACAAAAAAATGATCCCCGGCACAAATGCCGGGGATCATTCCTGGTGCCGGAAATGCCCTAAAGCACTTCCCGACGGCAGACTAGACCAGCGTTACGCCGGTGGCCTGGGGGCCCTTGGCGCCCTGGCCGATCTCGAACTGAACACGCTGGTTCTCGTCGAGGGTCTTGAAGCCACCGGTCTGGATCTCGGAGTAGTGAACGAAGACATCGCCATCGGAGTCATCCGGGGTGATGAAGCCGAAGCCCTTTTCTGCGTTGAACCACTTGACGGTTCCCTGAGCCATTTGTTTCTCCTCATTGTGGATCTTGAATAAATCCGGCGCACTTCGCACCGGACTTGGTCACTCTGCGAGAAGAACCTTTGGCAACGGAACCGGATTCACGGACCGTGGCGGCAGGAGCTTCACGCTCGCAACATGTCTTGCGAGCATGAAAAAACACCTACACAAAGACTCGTATAAGAATTTCATGACACTTGCGTCAGGTCAACGGGCGAACGGAAGAATTGCATAAAAATTGTGCAAAGAACGTCTTAACGCGAATCGCCGCCGAGCAAAGCCTGCCGCAGGGTGCTTAAAAGAGCCGGGATTCGCTGTCGTCAACGCCGCGCATGGCGTCGTAGTCCAGGGTCACGCAGTCGATTCCGCGGTCCTTGGCGAGGACTTTGGCCTGCGGCTTGATCTGCTGGGCTGCGAAGATTCCCCGGACCGGGGCCAGCAGCGGGTCCCGGTTCAGCAGTTCCAGGTACCGGGTGAGCTGCTCGACGCCGTCGATGTCGCCCCGGCGCTTGAGCTCAATGGCCACGGTGGCGCCATCCGCGTCCCGGGCCAGGATGTCCACGGGGCCGATCGCGGTGAAGTACTCCCGGCGGATCAGCGAGAACCCGGTGCCCAGCAGTTCGATCTGGGCGGCCAGGAGCCGCTGGAGGTCCGCCTCGACGCCATCCTTGATCAGGCCGGGGTCCTGGCCCAGTTCGTGGGAGGTATCGTGCAGCTGCTCGTGGATGTTGATGATGAGCCGGTCATCGGTCTTGGCCGACTGGACCGTCCACTGTTCGACGACGCCGACCTCGACGTCGACCTCATCCGGTGTGGAGACCCGCAGGGACGCAGGAGGGCTCATCCAGTTCAGCGGCTTGTAGGACCCGCCGTCGGAATGGACCAGGACCGAACCGTCGGCCTTGACCAGCAACAGCCTGGTGGCCAGCGGCAGGTGGGCTTTGAGGCGGCCGACGTAATCAACGGAGCAGCGGGCTATGACTAAACGCACCCGGTCAACTCTACCGCCTGCGCGGGCGGCGGCCTGGCGGGGCGGCAATGAGCGGCAGCCGGACTGGGGCAGAATGGAGGCATGCCCCGTTCCAACCGACCCCGCCGCGCCGGTTCTGCGAAGACAGGCTCCGGCAAGGGCGCAGTGCCCGGAAAGAGCAAAGCCGCCGGAGCCAAGCACGGCCCGGCACCGGAACTTGACCTGGAGCGCGCCCGCTCAGGTTTCGCCCGCCGCGAGAGCGCACCGGACGGCGAATGGATGGTCCGCCCCATCACCGCGGGCCGCGCCGAGAAGACCTACATCTGCCCTGGCTGCTCCACCGCCGTGCTGCCGGGAATCGCCCACCTGGTGGTCTGGTCCGGGGACCACCTCTTTGGCGCCGCCGCGGGTCTCGCCGAGCGGCGCCACTGGCACAGCAACTGCTGGACTTCGCGGAGCTACCGGTATCGCTAAGCTGGTCAGCATGAGCTTTGATCCCGCGTCGTACGTCTTCACCCAGCCCTCTGCTCCCACTGCCATTCGCGCTTCCACGGTCCTGCCTGCCCGCCGCGAGAACATCGAACTCCGCACGTCGGACGGGCACCGGCTGGTGGGCGAGCTCGCCGTCCCGGAAACCGGCGGAATCAAGGCAACACTCATCACGCTGCACCCGTTGCCGACGCACGGCGGCTTCATGGATTCGCACGTCTACCGCAAGGCCTCCTACCGGCTGCCCGCCCTCGCGGGAATCGCCGTCCTGCGCTTCAACACACGCGGCACCTCATCGCCGCGGGGAACCAGCGGGGGAGCCTTCGAGGAAGGCATCGGCGAGCGTCTTGACGTCGAGGCCGCGGTGCAGTTCGCCGTGGACCGCGGCCTGCCGAACCGGTGGCTGGTCGGCTGGTCCTTCGGCACCGAGCTGGCCCTGATGTACGGCGCCGCCGAGCCCGTCGCCTCGGAAATCGAGGGGGCTGTGCTGCTCTCGCCCCCGCTGCACCGGGCCACGGACGTGCACCTGAAGGAATGGGCCGAGGCCGGCAAGCCGCTGAAGGTCCTGGTCCCCGAGCACGACGACTACCTGCAGCCGGCGGCTGCGGCCGCGAGGTTCGCGCTGGTGCCGCAGGCTCAGGTGGTGGGGGTCGACGGCGCCAAACACCTGTGGGTGGGGGAGAAGTACGCCGGGCGGGTTCTCAACGAAATCGTGGACGAGGTCATCCCCGGCGGCGCCACAGGGGGTGCCGAAACGGTGCTGCCGCAGGAATGGGACGGGCCGGTCGCCACGGCACACGCCTGAGCCGCCAACGGCGCGAAGAGAGAAAACCGCACCGAAACAGGACAGCCGCACCGTGGACCACGGTGCGGCTGTCCTGTTTCAGTGCGAAAAACCGATCGGGGAGCCCCGTCAGCGGCTGTCCTGGCGCGCGATGAGGATTTCCTTGACCAGCAGCATAATGGCCGCCGCAGTGGGAATGGCGATCAAGGCTCCGAGGACGCCCAGGAGGCTGCCGCCCGCGATCACAGAGATGACGGCGACGGCGCCCGGCACCGCCACGGCCTTCTGCATGATCCGCGGAGAGATGAAGTAGGCCTCGAACTGGAGGTACGCGAAATAGCAGATAGCGAAGACGAGCGCGGTCTGCCAGCCGGCGGTTAGGGCAACGAGCGTCACCAGGCACCCGGCAATCATGCCGCCCACGAGGGGGATGAAGGCCAGCAGGGCCACCACGAACGCCAGCAGCGTTGCAAAAGGCACTCCGATGATCGACATCACAATGAACGCGAACGTCGCGTTCAGCACTGCCACGGCGGCCTGGCCGATCACGTAGTTGCCCACCGAACCGGTGATTTCCTCGGACAGGGCTTCTACCCGGGCCCGCCGTGAGCGCGGCGCGAGCCGGTAGCCCCATTTCTTCATCGCAGGGAGGGCGCCGAGGAAGTACAGGCTCAGGACCAGCACGATCAGTGCGCCGAAGATCCCGTTTGCCACGGTGGAGCCGAAGCCCACAACGCCGCCGAAGATGCCGCCCATGGCGTCCGGGTTGTTGACGAACTTCTCCAGCTCCTGGCTGATGCGGTCCCGGATGCCGAACTGGCTGTCAATGCTCCGGAAGAAGTCCGAGTCAATGAAGTCCTGGACCCACTTGGGCGCCTGCTGCACGATCTGCGTCACCTGCTGCACGATCGTGGGGATCAGGGTGGCGAAAAATGCGGCGACGCCCAGTGCCAGGGTGGACACGGACAGGAGGATGCCGGCGGCGCGGGGGACATTCCGGTGTTCGAGCCACCGCACTACCGGGTCCAGGCCGAGGGTGATGAAGAGCGCCGTGATGATCCACAAAAGCAGCTGCGTCGTATTTGATCCGATCCAGTAGACCAGGAGGGCGAAGCCGACGCCGACCGTGCCCATGAAGCCCATGTACAAGGGGTGCTGGGCCGACATGCGCGGACCGGGACTGCCGAAGCGGGCATCGGCCGCGGACGTCTCCGCGTCCCCGGCCTCATGCTCCGGGGGCATCTCGAAGCGGATTCTCGGCTGGGCTCCGGGCAGGGGCTGGCGCAGGCGCCGGGCCGCGGACAGAAGGACATTTGCCGCGGCAATCCGGGGCCGGGAGGTTGTGGGCCGGGGACTGGAAACGGGTTGTTCGGGGCCGGGTTCCTGGCTGTCGGATTCCTGCGCTTCTTCTGGTCCGGCGGAGGACGAATCCGTATGTTCAGTCACTGCGTTAAATGCCCTTAATTCCTTGCTGCGCCACACTGGCGGCACTGGTGTGATGATCACCGCAAACACTATCAGCAGGCTTGTCACCAGAGGGGAAGAACGCCCCCGCGGGCACCGCCGCCGGGGGCCGTCCGGGTCCCCGATCTGACTCGCGGGTAACAAAATGGTTACTATTGAAGCTAACTGTCCGCTGATGATAGGTAGTATTTTGCGTTTCAAGACTGCAGTCGCCCTGGTGCTGCTTGGCCTCCTGACACTCCTGGCCGGGATTGGCCAGAAGACGTTCTGGGCTCCCCCGGAGACGATTACGGCCACCGCTCCGACCGGCACCGCCGCGCCGCTGACCGTCTTCGACCAGAAGCTGAAGACTCTGCACCCCGGGACCGTGAAGATCACGGTGAAGGGTGAAGGGGCCTTCCTGCTGGCCGCGGGACGCCCGGACGACGTCGACGCCTGGGTGGGTAAGACGGCCCACAACACCGTCGCCGACGTCTCCGAGGACGGCAAGGCGCTGCAGCTGACGCATACCGACGGCGAAGCTACCGCGCCGTCGCCCGCCGGATCGGATCTTTGGGTCACCACCGAGAACGCCACCGGCGAAATGGACTACTCGTGGAACGCGCCGGCCGACGGTGACTGGTCGCTGCTCCTCGCCGCGGACGGCACCAAGACCGCCCCGGGCTCCATCACGATGACTTTCCCGAACGACACCTCCACGCCCTGGGCCATTCCGCTCATGGTGCTCGGCGGCCTGCTGATCATCGCCGGCGGGGCGCTGCTGGTCCTCAAGCCGAAGTCAGGCAACCGCACCGGGGGCGGCACCAGCGGCGGCAGCACGTTCGCCCGCCGCGCGCAGGCCAAGGCCGCGGCACGCCGCGGGGACAACGGCTCGACGGAAAGCACCCAGGATCCTGCGGCACCCGGCACCCCCGCACCCGGCACCTCCGCACCCGAGACTGCACCGCAGCCGGCCACGCCGGAGAAAACAGGCCCGGAAAAAACAGCGCCGGAGAAAGCAGCGGCTGGCCAGAAGAAGGGCTCCGGCACGGTGCGCCGTTCCGGCATCGTGGTGGCAGTGCTGACCGCCGCCGCCGTCGCCGGAACGTCAGTGGCCGCCCAGGCCAGCCAGACGCCCGCGCCGCCGCCCAGTGCTCCGGCCTCCGACGCCGCGACCCCGGGCAGTGAGGGCCAGACCGGCGATGCGCCGGTGCTGCTGGACGCGCAGTTCCGCCGCGTCCTGGAACAGGTTGCCGGTGCCGTCGATGCAGGGGACGCTGCCAAGGACGCCGCCAAGCTGGCGCCGCGGGTGGCCAAGTCCGAACTCCAGGTGCGCACACAGAACTACAAGATCCGCTCGCAGGTCGGTTCCTACGAAGCCCGCATGCCTGTCCGCTCCACCAAGCTGCTGACCACGGTGGTCACCAACAAGCGCAGCTGGCCGCGCTCGGTCATGGCCGTGACGCAGGGCGAGGGCAACGTCGTCCCTCAGCTGCTGACCCTGACCCAGGACTCCCCGCGGGATAACTACAAGCTGATCAGCAGCACCCCGCTGCAGCCGGGTGCCACCTTCCCGGGGATCGGCCGGGCCGGTACGGAGACGCTGGCGCCCGCGGACAAGACCGGGCTCGCGTACAGCGGCGACGAAGCCCTCGCCGGGCTCGGTGACCGCCTGACCAAGGCCGACTCCACCTTCAAGGACAAGCTCGTCGAAGGCCAGTCCTCCCCGTACATCGCGGACACCCTCGCCTACCAGGCCGACGTCGTCAAATCTGGCGTCAACGGCACCTTCGCCTTCACGCACAAGGCGGCCGCGGACAACACTGTCGTGTTCCGAACCGCTGACGGCGGGGCCTTGGTCCTGGGACGGCTGAACTTCTCGTTCGACGGCACTCCGAAGGCTGACGGGGACAAGCTCACCATCGGCGACGACGCGGCCGCCCTGGCCGGCGGCAAGGAGACCAGCACCGGCATGGTGCTGGACTTCGCAGAGTCCGTGGCTGTCTATGTTCCGCCGGCCGGTTCCACGGACCCGATGAAGCTCGTGGCCGCCACCCGCGGCCTGGTCGGGGCGTCCTTCAAGTAGCCTTCGCCGGCGGGCATGGTGGCGCCGGGCGGGACTTCAATGGCTAGAGTGGAGCTATGACTACGCCAGCTTCCCGCCCGGTCCCGCCAGTTGCCGCCAGCCCGCTGAACCTGCGCGGCGCCGTCGATCTCTCCGCCCTGAAACAGCGGCCGGCACCGAGTTCTCCGGGACCTGCCCGTCCCGGCGCCGCAGCCCCGGGCCCGGCGGGCTCCGCCGGTTCTGCCGGTGCCCCGGCGGCCCCGGCATCCGGCCCGGCCGACCACGCAGGCCGGCCGTTGCGCGTGGATGTGACCGAGGGCAACTTCCAGGAGCTCGTGGACCTCTCGGCCCAGGTGCCTGTGGTGATCGCCCTCTGGGCCTCCTATTCGCCAGGCTCCGGCCAGCTGGTGGACGTCCTCGAAGGCATCGTCGAGAGCTACGACGGCCGGCTGGTCCTCGGGGCCGCGGACATCGATGTGTTCCCGGAACTTGCCCAGGCTTTCCAGGTGCAGGCCGTGCCGACCGCCGTCGCGGTGGTCAAAGGCCAGCCCGTGCCGCTCTTCCAGGGAGGCGCGGACGAACAGCAGGTACGCAGCCTGTTCGATGAACTTCTCAAGGTCGCCGCCACCAACGGCGTGACCGGACGGATCGGCGCCGGCGGCCCGGTTGGCGCGGAACCGGAGGCGCCGCCGCTGCCGCCGCTGCACCAGGCGGCGTTCGATGCGATCGAGGCCGGCGACTACGCGGCCGCGGCCGCAGCCTACCGGCAGGCCCTGAACGAGATGCCCGCCGACGCGGAGGCCAAGGCCGGCCTGGCGCAGGTGGAACTGATGGATCGCCTGCAGGCCCTCTCCGGGCCCGAGGCAGATGCCCTGCGCCGGCTCGCGGCCGACGAACCGGACAACCTCGAGGCCCAGCTCGGGGTTGCGGACCTGGATATCGCCGGCGGCCACATCGAGGACGGCCTTGGCCGGATCGTGACGTTCATTGGCCGCAACTTCGGCCCGGAACGGGAGACCGCCCGGGTCCGGCTGCTTGAACTCTTCGACGTCGTCGGCACCGGCGACGAGCGCGTCGCCAAGGCCCGCCAGGGGCTGGCCCGGGTGCTGTTCTAGTGGGATCGGCACTCTTTGCGCCGCTGGATCTAAGGTCACTGCGGCTGCAGCACCGTGGCTGGGTGTCCCCGATGTGCCAGTACAGCTGCGACCCCGAAACGGGCGAGGGCGTGCCCACAGACTGGCACCTGATGCATCTGGGCTCCTTTGCCACCGGGGGAGCGGCCCTGGTCCTCACCGAGGCCAACGCCGTCAACGCCGCGGGCAGGATCAGCCCCCGCGACGCCGGACTCTACAACGACGACCAGGCCGCGGCCTGGGAACGCATCACCGCCTTCGTGCACCGCCACGGCACCGCGGAGACCAAGATCGGCACCCAGCTGGCGCACGCCGGCCGGAAAGCGTCCTCCTACTGGCCGTTCTCCGGCAAGGTGGGCAGCGTGCCGGCGTCCGAGGGCGGCTGGGACACCGTGGGTCCTGGCACCGGCGCATTCGACGGCTACGCGCCGCCGTCGGCCATGACGGAAGCGCAGATCGACGGCGTGATCGCCGATTTCGCCGCGTCCGCCGTGCGGGCCGTCGATGCCGGGTTCGACACGATCGAAATCCATGGCGCGCACGGCTACCTGCTGCACCAGTTCCAAAGCCCGCTGGTCAACGACCGCACGGACCGCTGGGGCGGGGACGAGGCGGGCCGGAACCGATTGACGCTTGCCGTGGTGGACGCCGTCCGCGCGGTCATCCCGGACTCCATGCCCCTGCTGCTGCGGATCTCGGCCTCGGACTGGGCGCCGGGCGGGATCGAGGCCGACGCCTCGGTCCGGATGGCCGCTGCCGCCGCCGAGCGCGGGGTGGACCTGGTGGATGTTTCCAGCGGCGGGGCCGTGGCCCACCAGCAGATTCCCGTAGGCCCGGGCTACCAGACCGGGTTCTCCGCACGGATCCGGCGCGAAACCGGGGTCAGGACCGGCACGGTGGGACTCCTGACGTCCGCCGGGCAGGCCGAGCACGCGGTGGCCACCGGCCAGGCGGACGGCGTGTTCATCGCCCGTGCCGCCCTGCGGGATCCGCACTGGTGGCTGCGGGCCGCGTTTGAGCTCGGCCATGACCTGGCGTGGCCGCCGCAGTACGAGCGCGCCATGCCCCGGCATTCGTTCTAGAACCGGCATCCATTCCAGAACCGGCATTCATTCCAGAACCGGCATTCATTCCAGAAACAGCTGCGCGGTTCCCGCGAGTGAAAACGTACGCCTTGCGGACTATCCTTTTCGCGCCGTCCGGCGGTTAGTCTGGCGTCATGACATTCCAACCCCCTGGCCAGCAGGGACAGCCAGCCCCGCCCGGTCCGTCTTCGCCGCCGGCGGCTGTCCTGCAGGTGCCTGCCTTGTCCCTGCTTGGCCTCGCCAAGCGCTTCGGCGACAAAATCGCCGTCGATGGCATCAGCCTGGACGTTCCGGCCGGGTCCTTCTACGGGGTGGTCGGGCCCAACGGCGCCGGTAAGACCACCACCTTGTCGATGGCGACCGGCCTGCTGCGCCCGGACTTCGGCACCGCGCTGGTCCATGGCATCGACGTCTGGCAGCATCCGCTGGAGGCCAAGAAGCTGATGGGGATCCTGCCCGACGGCGTCCGGCTGTTCGACCGCCTCAGCGGCGAGCAGCTGGTCACCTATGCCGGCCTGCTGCGCGGGATGGACCGGGAGATGGTGGCGTCGCGGGTGGCGGAACTGCTCGCTGCCCTGGACCTGGCCAATGACGCCGGCACACTGGTGGTGGACTACTCCGCCGGCATGACCAAGAAGATCGCGCTGGCCTCGGCGCTGATCCACGCCCCGCGGCTGCTGGTCCTCGACGAGCCGTTCGAATCGGTGGACCCGATCTCCGCGGCGAACATCCGCGACATCCTGGACCGCTACGTTTCCTCGGGCGGAACGGTCATCGTCTCCAGCCACGTCATGGACCTGGTCCAGCGCATGTGCGACCACGTCGCCGTCGTCGCGGGC
Organism: Arthrobacter sp. 01T425; assembly: GCF_056398725.1. Lineage (NCBI taxonomy): Bacteria > Bacillati > Actinomycetota > Actinomycetes > Micrococcales > Micrococcaceae > Arthrobacter > Arthrobacter sp. 01T425. The sequence continues at coordinate 50,578 of NZ_JBFTPY010000018.1, forward strand.
GGCCGGGTCCTGGCCGCCGGGACTGTGGAGGAAGTCCGCGCCGGCGCCAGCCTCGAGGACCGCTTCGTGCAGCTCGTGGGCGGCCGGAACCACGCGGAAGGGCTGGAATGGTTGCGCACCTTCTGAGGCTCAAGCTGACCCTGCTGCGCAACAGCGTCCGGCGCAGCCCGTGGCAGCTGGTGGGCATCGGGATCGGCGCCCTGTATGCCCTGGGAATCGTGGCTGTTTGCGTTGCCGGGCTGTTCGTCCTGCGCGGGGTGGAGATTGAACTCGCCCAGACCGTGGTGGTCCTGGGCGGCGCCACGGCGCTGCTGGGCTGGGCCATCATTCCCGTCGCTGTCTCCGCCGCGGACCTGACGCTGGACCCTGCCCGGTTCACCACCTTTGCCGTGCCCATGCCGAAGCTGCTGGCCGGGCTGGCGCTCGGCGGCCTGATCGGCATACCGGGTCTCGCAACCTCACTCGTTGCGCTCGCCACGGTGGGCACCTGGTCCCGCAGCCTGCCGGCCGCAGCCGGCGCCCTCGTCGGTGCCGTGCTGGGCGTGCTGAGCTGCATCGTTCTCTCCAAGGTCGTGACCACGGCCACGGCCGGACTGGCAAGCTCCCGGCGCTTCAAGGACATCAGCTCCGTCGCCTTCCTCATCCCGCTCGTGCTCACGGGGCCCATTGTGGCGGGCATCGCGAGGGGAATCGCCGGTTCCGGCGATTTCCTGACCGGTCTGGCCCGGGCCCTGTCCTGGACGCCGGCCGGGGCGGCCTTCTCGCTCGGCGGCGAGTTGGCTGCCGGCAGCTACGCGGCCGCGGCCGTGAAATTCCTCATCGCCGCGGCCACCCTGGCGGGCCTGGCCCTGGCGTGGAAGCTCCTGCTGCAGCGCGCCCTGGTGACCCCGCCCTATGCCGGGACATCCAAGCGGCGGACCGGCGGCACGGGCCTGTTCGGGCTGCTCCCGGCGACACCGGCCGCCGCCGTCGCCGCGAGGTCCCTGTACTACTGGCTGCGCGATCCCCGCTACGCCGGCGCGCTCGTGGTCGTTCCGCTCCTGCCGGTGCTGTTCCTCTTCCAGGGCAGCCAGAGCGGGTTTTACGGCCCGTTCCAGTTCGTCGGGCCGCTGACGGCCTTCCTCCTGGCGTGGTCGATCTCCACGGATGTCTCCTATGACAGCACCGCCTTCGCCCTGCACGTGGCAACGGGGGTGCGCGGCGCCGACGACCGGCTCGGCCGTGCGCTGGCGTGCCTGAGCTTCGCGCTGCCGGTGGCGGTCCTTTTCAGTGTCGGGCCGTTCTTCTTCACCGGCGACTGGGACAAGCTGCCCGCGGTCCTGGGCCTCAGCCTCGGCGTCCTCTTCACCGGCCTGGGCCTGGCCTCGGTGATCTCGGCGCGCTACACCGTGAGCGTCCCGCTCCCGGGGGACAGCCCGTTCAAGAAGCCGCCGGGCAACGTGGCCCAGACCCTCGCCGTGCAGTTCGGCGGCATGGCCGTGCTGCTGGTCCTCGTGGCGCCCGAGGCGGCGCTCGTGGCCGCGCAGTTCATCACCGGCAGCTCCATGCCGGGCTGGATCACGCTGGCCCTCGGACCCGTGCTCGGTCTCACGCTCTTCGCCGTCGGTGTCCGGACCGGCGGCGCGTGGCTGGACCGGCGGGCGCCGGAGCTGCTGGCACAACTGGCCGTCAACCGCTGACGGGTGCATGCTGGGAGTGCGCAGACTCGGACACCAGGCAGGCCAGCAAAGGCAGGATCATGGAAGTTGTCATCCTTCCCGGCAGCAAACGGATCGCGTCGCTTGCCGCGGATGCGGTGGAAGCCCTTCTCCGCCGCAAGCCCGACGCCGTCCTGGGCCTGGCGACCGGTTCCACGCCCCTGCCGGTGTATGTCGAACTGGCGGCGCGGCACGAGCGCGCCGGACTGGATTTCAGCCGGGTCCGCGCCTTCGCCCTGGACGAGTACGTGGGGCTGCCGGCCGGCCACCCGGAGTCCTACCGCGAGGTGATCGCCCGCGAATTCACCGCACGGGTGAACATCAGTCCGGCCAACGTCCACGTGCCCGACGGCGCGGCGGCGGACATCCCCGCGGCCTGCCGGGCCTATGAAGACGCCATCCGCGACGCCGGGGGAGTGGACCTTCAGCTCCTCGGCGTCGGAACGGACGGCCACATCGGGTTCAACGAACCGGGCTCGTCGCTGGCGTCCCGGACGCGGATCAAGACCCTGATCGAGCAGACACGCCGGGACAACGCACGGTTTTTCGGCAGCCTGGCCGACGTGCCGCACCACGTCCTGACCCAAGGCCTGGGCACCATCCTGGATGCCCGCCACGTGATCCTGATCGCCACCGGTGCGCAAAAAGCCCAGGCCGTCCGGGACCTCGCGGAGGGCCCCGTCGCCGCCATCTGTGCGGCCTCCGTGCTGCAGTTGCACCCGCACGCCACCATCCTCCTGGACGAGGCGGCGGCGTCGTCGCTGCGGCTGGCGGATTACTACCGCCACAGCTACGACCACAAACCCGCCTGGCAGGGCCTCTAGGCCCCGCCGCCGGCACCCCGCAGGTCCGGCAGCGCCCTTCCAACGGCTAAGATGGGTGTCATGACTAGCATGACCGATCCTCTCGAAAACGATCCGATGCGCGAGCTCTCCGGAGCCGGGACGTCAACGGCCACGATCGAGCGCGAGGAACTGCGCCAGGAAGTTGAGCCCGGTGACCGGGAGCGCTTCTCGCACTACGTGCGCAAGGAAAAGATCATGGAATCCGCGCTGACCGGTGAACCGGTGATCGCGCTCTGCGGCAAGGTCTGGACTCCGGGCCGGGATCCGCAGAAGTTCCCCGTCTGCCCCGAATGCAAGGAAGTCTACGAGGGCCTGCGCCCCGGAAACGACGGCGGCAAGGGCTCCGGCGACAAGTAAGGGCAATCAACGGAACCAACAGGTTCCGTTAGCCGCCTTCGGACGGCGCTTCCCTATGGCGGCGCGTCGTCGCGCCCCTGATTTTCTGCTTTCCTGATTGCCGGTCCATGCTGTCCGGGTACTGCCTTACGGTCCATCCAAAAAGATTGGTGTTTTTGTGCTTAATTGGGTTTCTCCGTCGGCTGCAGCCATGCGCGGATGGAGGGCGCCTTAATGACGGAGACACTTTTCGGCGGACCCACGCTTCCCCCCGCCTATCCCGAGCGGGCCGCCTGGGGCACCGCCCCCAAGCTGCGCGCCTGGCAGCAGGAGGCGCTGGACAGCTACTTCAGCACCCACCCCAAGGATTTCCTCGCCGTCGCAACCCCCGGCGCGGGTAAGACCACCTTCGCCCTGCGCGTGGCGTCCATGCTCATCGATTCCGGGGTGGTCAACCGCGTGACCATCGTGGCGCCCACCGACCACCTCAAGCGCCAGTGGGCCGACGCCGCTGCCCGGGTGGGCATCGCGATCGACCCGAACTTCAAGAATGCCGACGGCCAGCACGGCCGCGGGTTCATCGGCGTCGCCGTGACCTATGCCCAGGTGGCCAGCAAGCCCATGCTGCACCGGGCCAAGACCGAAGCCGCCCGCACGCTGGTGATCCTGGACGAAATCCACCATGGCGGCGAGGCCCTGTCCTGGGGTGACGGCCTCCGTGAGGCGTTCGACCCGGCGGCCCGGCGGCTCTCCCTGACGGGCACCCCGTTCCGCTCGGACACCTCGCCCATCCCGTTCGTGGAGTACGCCGAGGACCGGGACGGGATCCGGCGCTCCAAGGCCGACTACACCTACGGCTACGGCAAGGCCCTGCGCGACCACGTGGTCCGCCCGGTGATGTTCATGGCGTACTCCGGCCAAATGCGCTGGCGCACCAGCGCGGGGGACGAGATGGCCGCCTCGCTCGGGGAGTCGGCCGTCACGAAGGACATCACATCCCAGGCCTGGCGCACCGCGCTGAACCCGGCCGGCGAATGGATCCCCGCCGTCCTGGCCGGCGCGGACAAACGCCTCAGCGAGGTCCGGCGCAGCGTCCCGGATGCCGGCGGCCTGGTCATTGCCACCGATCACGAGGACGCCCGCGCGTATGCCGGCCAGCTGAAGAAGATCACCGGCGAATCGCCCACCGTCATCCTCTCCGACGACGCCAAGGCCTCCAGCAAGATCGAGGAATTCACCGCCAGCGAGAAGCGCTGGATGGTGGCCGTCCGGATGGTCTCCGAAGGCGTGGACGTTCCGCGGCTGTCCGTCGGCGTCTACGCCACCTCGACCTCCACCCCGCTGTTCTTCGCCCAGGCCGTGGGGCGCTTCGTGCGTGCCCGCAAGCGCGGCGAGACGGCGTCGGTCTTCCTGCCCTCGGTGCCGCAGCTGATGGCCCTGGCCAACTCGATGGAGGCCGAGCGCGACCACGCCCTGGACCGCCCGGAGAAGGAAGACAGCGACGGCCTCTTCAATCCCGAGGATTCGCTCATGGACGAGGCGAACCGCGAGGAGAAGGCTTCCGATTCCCTGATGAAGGGCAAGTTCGAGGCCCTCGACTCCCAGGCGTCCTTTGACCGGGTGCTCTTCGACGGCGGCGAATTCGGCACCGGCGGCGAGGTGGGCTCGGAGGACGAGCTCGACTTCCTCGGGATCCCGGGCCTGCTGGACGCTGAACAGGTCGGCACGCTGTTGCGCCAGCGCCAGCACGAGCAGCTGAACCGGAAGAACAGGCGCTCCCCGCAGACTGAGGCAGCCGCGGCTGCGGCCCCGGCCGTGCCGGACCACCGGATGCTCATGGACCTGCGCACCGAGCTGGCCAAAAACGTGGCGGCCTGGTCGGCCCGCACCGGGACCCCGCACGGCGTCATCCACACCAAGCTCCGGACCGTCTGCGGCGGCCCGGCCGTCGCCCAGGCCAACGAGGAACAGCTGCAGACCCGCCTGCGCAAACTCCAGGACTGGTTCATCGGCCGGAAGTAGCCCCGCGCAGGCGGTTATGGGCACGGGGTTATGGGCTCAGGCCAATAGGCGCCGGGCAACAGCAGAGGGACCAGTTCACTGTGAACTGGTCCCTCTGCTGTTTACTCTGCTGTGAACTTTGCTTCGGCTACTGGCCGGCGCCGCAGACCTGGCCGTAGGTCTGACCTGCCGCGGTGTAGTCGGCCTTCATGTCCTCGAGCTTGGCGGTGTCCGGGGAGGGCTTGGCCGACTCGTCGAAGTATTCGATGATGGTCTGCAGCGGGGCCCGCAGGTCCTCGGATGCCGCCGCCTTGATGGGCCGCAGCTGGTTGGCGACCCGGGTCATGCCGGTCTTGTCCGATGTGGCCGACTGGGCGGAGACCACGGTCTTGACCCGGGCGCAGGTTTCCTCGTTGGTCAGCTGCGGCGTGGCAGAGCAGCCGGCCGCGCCGAGCAGCGCTCCGGCGGCAATCAGGACGGTCAGGGTCTTCTTCATGGTGTACTCCGGGGTTCTACGGGTCTGTCAATATGGCAAGACTGGCGATGGGGCAAGGATTTCGAGTCTACTGGCTCAGAGGACATCGACGCCGCCGAGCTCCATCTCGGCCACGGCATCGTCCAGGTCTTCGGCAATGCCGACCGTCAGGCCGCGCAGCACCGTGACGGAGTAGCCGGCCTGGACGGCATCCAGGGCGGTCGCTTTGACGCAGTAGTCCGTGGCGATGCCCACCACCACGATGTCCTCGACGTCGTGGCTCTGCAGCCAGTCGTCCAGTCCGATCGCGTCCTCGCCGGCGGCGAAATCACTGCCGGCGAAGGAACTCACTGTGTTGTCGGAGTCTTCGGAGTCTTCGGAGTCTGCGGCGTTTTCGGAGTCGCCGGAGCCTCCGGCGCCGGTAACGGGCATGGCGCCGGGCTGGCGGTCGCCGGTGGGGATTTCGTCCTCGGGGGCCAGCAGCCCTTCGAAGCCGGAGTACGCCGCGGCGAACTGGCCCTTGCGGAAGTACGCCTGGATGTGTTCGGGATCAAGATCGGGATGCAGTTCGGCCCCGCGGGTGCCCGCCACGCAGTGCCGCGGCCAGCTGTCCACGAGATCGGGTTTCTCCGAGAAGTGCTCACCCGGATCGATGTGCCAGTCCTGGGTGGCCACGACGTGGTCAAACTGGCCGTGGTGGGCGTCAACGTACTCGCTGATTTCCCCGGCCAGGCTTGCCCCGCCGGGGACGGCCAGGGCACCTCCCTCACAGAAATCGTTTTGGACATCAACGATGATCAGGGCGCGGGACATTCAGTCCTCCTCGTAGATGGTGGGGATGGCCGCCTCGCCGCGCTGGAGCCGGTTGACCACCGCGGGAAGCTCCCGCATGGTTTCCGCGTGGCGCCGGCGCGCGCGCTGGACCCCCTCCGGGCCCGTCCACCCGGGGAGGAGCTCGCCGTTCTTGACGAACTGCTGCAGCAGCGGACGGTCGTTGCCGTCGTCCTCCGGGTGATGGCCGACGCCGACGATTTCGGCCGTGGCGGTCCCGCGCTCGTTGAGCTTGCGCAGCGCGTACTTCCGGCCGCCCTTGCTGGCCTTGTTCTTGGCGGCCTTGGCGACGGAGATGAAATCGCCGGCGTCGTCGGTGCGGCTGACGAGCTTGTAGACCATGCTCGCCGTCGGGGCCCCGGACCCGGTCACGAGCGAGGTGCCCACGCCGTAGGAGTCCACCGGCGCGGACGCCAGCGCCGCGATGGCGAATTCGTCGAGGTCTGAGGTCACCACGATCTTGGTGTGGTCGTTGCCGAGCTCGTCGAGCAGCCGGCGCACCCACTGGGCCTGGGCCACGAGGTCGCCCGAGTCCAGCCGGACAGCGCCCAGCTTGTCCCCGGCGAGATCGACGGCGGTGCGGACGGCCGTTTCGACGTCGTACGTGTCCACCAGCAGGGAGGTGTCCGGCCCAAAGGCGGCAATCTGGGCCTCGAAGGCCTCCCGCTCGGTGTCATGGAGGAGCGTGAAGGAATGGGCGGCCGTGCCCACCGTCTTCAGCCCGTAGCGCAATCCGGCCTCCAGGTTCGAGGTGCTGTCGAACCCGGCAATGACCGCGGCCCGGGCAGCGGCGGCCGCCGATTCCTCGTGCGTCCGGCGCGATCCCATTTCGATGCACGGGCGGGTCCCGGCCGCGGAGATCATCCGGGAGGCGGCAGAGGCGATTGCGCAGTCGTGGTTGAGCACGGAGAGCAGGTAGGTCTCCAGGATGCAGGCCTCGGCGAACGTGGACTCAACGATCAGCACGGGGGAGTTCGGAAAGTACGCCTCACCCTCCGGATAGCCCCAGATGTCGCCGGAAAAGCTGTAGCCGGCCAGGTAATCCAGTGTCTGGTCGTTGACCACCTTGGTCCGGCGAAGGTAGTCCAGTTCCGGCTCGCCGAAGCGGAAGTTCGCGATCCCCTCCAGCAGGCGGCCGGTGCCTGCCACGATGCCGTAGCGGCGCCCGTCCGGGAGCCGCCGGGCGAAGGCCTCGAAGACCGATTTGCGGTGCGCCGCGCCGGACTGCAGGGCGCCCTGCAGCATGGTCAGCTCGTAGTGGTCTGTGTACAGGGACGTGCGGGGACGGTCCCAGCCAGCGGAGGTACTCACAAATTCACTCTAGTGTGCATCCCCATAGAATGGACAGATGACCCTCAGCGTTGCGCTCGGCCCCGACACACGGGAGAGTACCCAGACCGGAACAGTGACGTCCGGCGACGTCCTGACCGCCCCGGACGTCCCCTGGAACCTTGTGATCTGGAACGATCCCGTGAACCTGATGAGCTATGTGAGCTATGTGTTCCGCAGCTATTTCGGCTACTCGGAGGCCAAGGCGAACAAGCTGATGATGGAGGTCCACAAGAAGGGCCGCTCGATCGTGGCGCACGGCAGCAAGGAACAGGTGGAGCAGCACGCCGTCGCGATGCATGGCTACGGACTCTGGGCGACGGTTGAAAAGGCCACCGGCGGCAACGCCGGCGGTTCCGGCAAAGGCAAGGGAAAACGTGGCTAAGGCATTCAAGTACGGGCTCAAGGGCATCAAGGGCCATCTGGAGCCGGCCGAGCGGGAGCTGCTGCGCAGCCTTTTCGATGACGTCATATCCATGCTGGAGCCGGAGCAGCGCGCCAACGAGGACCCGCTGGCGGCCCTGGTGGGTTTGGACACCGAAGCGCGCGAACCCTCGGACCGCGCCATGCGGCGGCTGTTGCCGAACGTGATGAAGAACGACGACGACGCCTCCCTGGAGTTCCGTCGTTACACCGAGCGGTCGCTGCGCGAAAGCAAGATCGGCGCGCTGAAGGCGGCCGCACTTAGCCTGGACCGGGACAACCTCGTCCTGACCCCGGACGACGCCCGGCACTGGGCCACCGCGCTCAACGATGTCCGGCTGGTGCTGGCCGAACGCCTCGACATCCGTGACGATGCCGACGCCGACAACATCCACCTCATGCAGGACTGGGCCCAGGCCGAGGACGTCGAAAGCTACCTGGCCCTGGTGTACAACTTCACCACGTGGCTGCAGGAGTCGCTGGTCCAGGCCATGGTGCACTCGCTCGATAGGTAGGGCCGCTAAGCGACAGCGGTGGCGTCAGAAACAGGCACGGACTGTATCTGCGGAAGCTCCTCGAATGCCGGCTTTGCGAACCAATATCCCTGGAACAAGCGGATGCCGGCTTCCTTCAGAATCCGGAACTCCGCCTCCGTCTCGATGCCCTCTGCGAGCACCGTGATGTCGAGCTCCCTGGCGATGCCGACGATGCCAGCAACGACAGCCTGGCGGGCCGGGCTGGTGTCGATTCCCCGGATGAGCTTCATGTCGATCTTGATCAGGTCTGGCTGGAAATCGACCAGGAGCCCCAGCCCTGCATGACCGGCACCAAAGTCGTCGATGGCGGTGGTGAAACCATGCTTGCGGTATTCGGTGATGATGTTCGTGAGGTGGGCAGTGTCGGAAACCTCCTCATTCTCCGTGAACTCGAACATGATCGACGACGTCGGAAAGCTGCAACGCCTGGCTGCAAGCAGCGTCGCACGAAGGCACGCAGCCGGTTCGTAGACCGCGTTCGGCATGAAGTTGATGGAGAGAATCAAGCCCTCACCGGCAGGAAACAGCCGCGATGCCAGCTCGATTGCCTTGACGCGGCAGTCCTGGTCGAAACGGTACTTCTGCTCAGGTGCGACTCTGGACAGGACGTGAAAAGCCCCCTCGCCCGACAAGCCTCTGACCAGTGCCTCGTAGCCCCATACGCGACCAGCAACGGCGTCATAGATCGGTTGGAAGGCCATGCTGAAATCAAAGTCGAGCTGTGACGACGTCGTGCAGCCGTCGCATGTCATATGCGGTCCTTTCGCTGTTTCGTCCATCGTGGGGGCACGACGGTCGCCCCCGATATCTCGACGGCGCCCATAGCATACAGGGCGGGGACAGCGGCAGGCTGCCACCGATGAGCAGGGGTCTTCCCCGCGTTGCCCATCCGCCGGAAACCCGTGTGACCCATCAGACACGAGTTGCAGGACACAATGTGATGGCCGCGCCTGTAGTGAAGCCCTATCCTCGAATAATCATGACTTCAGCATCAAATACGGATCCGGCAGCGCCAGCTGCGGCGGAGACCGCAGCGGGCAGCGCCGGAAATGCCGGGTTGGCATCGCGCCCCATCGGCGTCTTCGACTCCGGCGTCGGCGGCCTCACGGTGGCCCGCTCGATCATCGACCAGCTGCCCAACGAATCCATCCTGTATGTCGGTGACACTGCGCATGGCCCCTACGGACCCCTTCCCATCGCCGAAGTCCGGGCCAACGCCCTCGGCGTCATGGACGAGCTCGTGGATTCCGGCGTGAAGCTGCTGACCATCGCCTGCAACTCCGCGTCCGCCGCCGTGCTGCGTGACGCCCGCGAACGGTACACGGCCCGGTACGGGATCCCCGTGATCGAAGTGATCCAGCCGGCCGTGCGGCGTGCCGTCGCGGCGACCCGGACGGGCCGGGTGGGGGTGATCGGGACCTCGGCCACGGTGGGCTCGCGCGCCTACGAGGACACCTTCGCCGCGGCCCCGGACCTGGAGATCACGTCCGTGGCCTGCCCGGCGTTCGTGCCGTACGTGGAGGCCGGGATTACCACCGGACCGGAACTGCTCGCCGTCGCCCGCGACTACCTGGCACCGCTCATTGCCGCCGGGGTGGACACCGTGGTGCTCGGCTGCACCCACTACCCGCTGCTCACCGGCGTGATCTCCTTCGTTATGGGCGAGGACGTCACGCTGGTTTCCAGCGCCGAGGAGACGGCCAAGGACGTCTACCGGGCTTTGGCCTCCCGGGGCCTGGAGCGCACGGACACCGCGGCGCCGGAGCACAATTTCATCGCCACCGGCGACGCCGCCCAGTTTGAGCACCTCGCCCGGCGCTTCCTGGGCCCCGAGGTCCTCAGTGTCCGCCACGTGGACCACGTCGCGGCGCAGTACCCCACCGGCAGCCTCGCCCGGATCACCCCGGAAATGATCGCCGCCGCCCGGGCCGGCACGGGCGGGCCGCGGATCTCCAACTTTGTGGGCGGATCCGCGGGCGGAGGACCAAGGCTGTGAAGCTGACCATCGTGGGCTGTACCGGCTCCTTCCCGGGGCCGGGCTCGCCGGCGTCGTGCTATCTGCTGACCGCCAACGACGGCGAGCGGAACTGGAAGATCGTCCTGGACCTCGGCAGCGGGGCGCTCGGCGCCATCCAGCGCTACACGGACCTGGAGGACATTGACGCGATCTTCCTCACCCACCTGCACCCGGACCATTGCATGGACCTGTGCGGGCTCCATGTTGCCGTGCGCTGGAAGCCGGGCGGCTGGGGACGGGGCAGGATTCCGGTGTGGGGGCCTGCCGCGACGGCCGACCGGATGGCCACGGCCTACGGGCTGGACCTGGATCCGGGCATGCACGAGGAATTCGATTTCAGCAACTGGTCCGAGCGCAAGCCAGTCAGCGTCGGCCCGTTCACGGTGACGCCCTACGCGGTGAACCACCCCGTTGAGGAGGCCTACGCCCTCCGCGTGGAGGTCACCGAGCCCGCCAAGGACGGCACGCCCGTGACCCGCGTCCTGAGCTACTCCGGGGACACGGATTCCTGCGCGGGCCTGGAGGACGCCGCTCGCGACGCCGACCTCTTCCTGTGCGAGGCGGCGTTCGAAGAAGGCCGCGACGACGGGATCAAGGACGTGCACCTGACGGGCAAGCGGGCGGGGGAGGCCGCCGTCGCCGCCGGCGCGCGCCGGCTGCTGCTGACGCACATTCCCGTCTGGACGTCGCCGACCACCGTCATGGCCGAGGCCAAGGAGATCTTCGGCAAGGACGTGGCCGTCGCCGTCGCGGGTGTGCACTACACCGTCTAGCGCGCGCTGGCCGCCCGCGCGGGCCGGGGCGGGTGAGTCGATAAGCTAAAGGCATGACTTCCCAAGCTCCCAGTGTCCCCGTCATCCGCGCCGACGGCCGTACCCCCGACCAGCTGCGCCCGATCAGCATCACGCGCGGCTGGTCCAAGCAGGCCGAGGGTTCGGCCCTGATCGAGTTCGGCAACACCCGGGTCCTGTGCACGGCTTCGCTGACCGAAGGCGTGCCGCGCTGGCTCAAGGGCGAGGGCCGCGGCTGGGTCACGGCCGAGTACGCCATGCTGCCCCGGGCCACGAACACCCGGTCCGACCGTGAGTCCGTCAAAGGCAAAATCGGCGGCCGCACCCACGAGATCTCCCGGCTGATCGGCCGCTCGCTGCGCTCCATCATCGACACCAAGGCCCTCGGCGAGATCACGATCGTGCTGGACTGCGATGTCCTGCAGGCCGACGGAGGCACCCGCACCGCGGCGATCACCGGAGCCTACGTGGCACTGGCCGACGCCATCCGGTTCGCCCGCGAGAAGAAGATGATCGCCCGCAACGCCCAGCCCCTGATCGACACGATCGCCGCGGTGTCCGTCGGCATCATCGACGGCGTCCCGATGCTCGACCTGCCCTACGTCGAAGACGTGCGCGCCGAGACCGACATGAACGTCGTGGTGACAGGCTCCGGCAAGTTCGTCGAAGTCCAGGGCACCGCCGAGGGCGCACCGTTCGACCGCGACGAGCTGAACAAGCTGCTGGACCTGGCGCTGCTGGGCACGGAGCAGCTCGCCGCGATCCAGCGCGACACCCTGGCGGAGGCCCCGTGACGGAGACGCCCGTCGCGGACCGGCCGGAAGCCGACGGCCCGGGCCCGCGGCTCGTCCTCGCCACCCACAACAAAGGCAAGCTCCGGGAACTGCGTGAGCTGCTCCGCGGCCAGGTTCCCGGGCTCGACGTCGACACGCAGGTGGTGGACGCCGGCGCCGTCGGTGCCCCCGACGTCGCCGAGACCGGCGTAACCTTCGCCGAAAACTCGCTGCTCAAGGCCCGGGCGGTGGCCGAGGCCACGGGGCTCGTGGCGATCGCCGACGACTCCGGGCTTTCTGTGGACGTCCTCGGCGGCGCGCCCGGGATTTTCTCGGCCCGCTGGTCCGGCCGGCACGGCGACGACGCCGCGAACCTGCAGTTGCTGCTCGCCCAGCTGGCCGACGTGCCGGACGAGTACCGCGGGGCCGCGTTCGTCTGCGCGGCAGCGCTGGCGGTGCCCGGGTCCTCGCCCGACGGCGGCCGGGAAGTCGTGGAATACGGGCAGCTGGAAGGGACACTCCTGCGGGAGCCGCGCGGGGAGGGTGGCTTCGGCTATGACCCCGTCCTGCAGCCGAACGGGCTGGACCGCAGCTGCGCCGAGCTCAGTTCCGAGGAGAAGAACGCCATCAGCCACCGGGGCCATGCGTTCCGGGCGCTCCTGCCGGCCATCGTCGAGGCCCTGGCCGGGAAGTAGCCGGCCCGGCCAGGCTCAGGACGAAGGAAGGCACCCCACTCGGTGGGGCGCCTTCCTTGTTAACTGCTGCGTTCACTGCGGCACTGCATTTACTGGGGCGCTGCGCTGCATTTACTGCGGCGCTGCGCTACGGGGTCCGGCGTTCTTCTTCCGGCTCGTGCTCTTCGATGAATTCGTCTACGACGTCGGTGCCGTACTTCTCGGCCTGGCGCTTGGCGATCGTGCCGCGGACAACCTCGATGGCGATCGGGATCACGGAGACCAGCACGATGGCGATGAAGATGATGTCCAGGTTGTCCTTGACCCACGGCACTTTGTCCCCGAGCAGGTAACCCAGGAGCGTGACGCCGCCGCCCCACAGCACCGCGCCGATCACGTTGTAGGTGAAGAATTTGCGTTTGCTCATCTGCGCGACGCCCACGATCACCGGGACGAAGGTGCGGATGATCGGAACGAACCGGGCCAGGATCAGGGCCTTGCCGCCGTGCTTTTCGAAGAACGCATGCGCACTATCCACGTTTTCACGCTTGAACAGCTTGGAGTTGGGCCTGTTGAACAGGGCAGGTCCCGCCTTGGACCCGATCAGGTAGCCCACCTGGTTGCCGATGATCGCGGCGACGATGATGAGCGCGGTCAGGACCCAGATGTTGACCTGGATGGTGCCGGTGGCCACGAGCAGCCCGGCAGTAAACAGCATGGAGTCCCCAGGCAGGAAGAATCCGATCAGCAGCCCGGTTTCGGCAAAGATGATGCCGCAGACCAGCAGGACCACCCACGGCGCGAAGGCCGGATTCGCCAGGAAAACCTGGGGGTTGAGCCAGTCCGGCAGGAAGGAGGCCATCTGCGGCTGGACGGGGCCGGCGCCGCCAAGGGCGGACACGGCGAGGTCGCTCATTGCTAGTACGTTCACCTGTTAAGGGTACTTGACGGCAGGCTGCAGGCCCGGGGCCCAGCCCCGGGGGCCGGTCCGGTGCGGGAGGGTCCGTCCGCGGGCGGTAAAGTTGGGCCGTGACTTTGGACTTTACGGCGATCGACTTTGAGACCGCGAACGGTTTCCGCGGTTCACCGTGCGCTGTTGGCCTGAGCAAGGTTCGTGGCGGTGTCGTCGTAGAGGAAGCCTCCTGGCTCATGCGGCCACCGGAAAACCATGACACATTTGATCCCCACAACGTCCGGATCCACGGCATCCGGCCGGATCAGGTGGCGGGACTGCCGCGGTTCGGGGAGCTGTTCCCGGAGATCGGCGCGTTCATCGGCGGCGACGTGCTCGCGGCCCACAATGCAGGGTTCGATCTCGGTGTGATCCGCTCCGGCCTGGAGGTGTCCGGGCTGTCCGGACCGGCCTACGACTACGTCTGCACGGTGATATTGTCCCGGCGCTGCTACTCCCTGGTGTCCAATTCGCTGCCCTACGCCGCCGAGGAGGCCGGGGTCCCGCTGCTCAACCACCACGATGCCGCCGAGGACGCCCGCGCCTGTGCCGGCATCCTGATCGACATCGCGGCCCGCAACGGGGCAGCAAGCATCGCGGAACTGTACCTGTCCCTCGGCCTGACGGTGTCCCACCAGCCGGCGTTCGACCCCCGGCGCGACCCGCTGTCCAAGGCCACCCTGGCCGCCATGGAGGCGCTCGCGGGGGGAACCGCCGGCTCGCCCCCGGGCCGGCGCTTCGTGGCCGGGTGGCCGGAGGAAGGCCCCAACCCGACACCCAACGCCGCCGCCAGCCCCGACCACCCGCTGTTCGGCCAGACCGTGGTGTTCACCGGCGAACTGGCAATTCCCCGCCCCGTTGCCAAGGTCCGTTCCGCGGAGCTTGGCGCCAGGCCCGAAAGCCGGGTGACAGCCCGCACTACCGTTCTGGTGGTGGGCGACGGGTTTGTGGCCGCGGACCTGCGCTCCGGCCGGTTGACCGGCAAGGCGCGCCGCGTCCTGGAACTGCACGAACGCGGGCAACGGATCGAGGTCCTGTCCGAGGGCGAATTCCTCCAGATGGTCGGCGGACATCTGTCTGCCGCACCTGCCTGACCCGGTCCTGCCTGACCCGGTCCTGGCTGATCCGGTCCTGGCTGATCCGGCAGTCACACGGCGCAACAATCATTCCTCCCACGGCGCGCCCGCTCGTAGCCTTGGCGGATGAGCAAACGCACGGATGCACAGGCCCCCACAGCGCCGGCCAAGTCAGCGCCGCCGGCGTTAATGCCGGCGGACTCGGCGTCGTCGGCGCCCGCGAAGTCAGCACCGGCGACGCACGGAATTGACTGGCATCGGGTGTTCGCGTTTCCGAACCCGGTGAATGAGTACGCCGCCCGCATCACCGCAGCCCTGGTGGTGGCGCTGTCCGCCGTGACCCTGCTGACCGGTTTCGGCTGGGGGCTCGCCGTCATCGCGGCCGGTTTCTGGCTGCGCGTGCTGTTCGGTCCCCGGATCTCGCCCCTGGCCCAGCTCTCGGTCAAGGTCCTGACGCCCTGGCTCGGGCGGACCCGTCTCGTTCCCGGACCGCCCAAGCGGTTCGCCCAGGGCATCGGCGCTGCCGTGTCGACGGCGTCGGCGGTGCTGCTGGCCGCCGGCCTCGCGCCGGCGGCGTGGGTGCTGCTCGCCGTGCTGATCGCCGCCGCGTCCCTTGAGGCGTTCGCCGGGTTCTGCCTCGGCTGCACCATTTTCGGCTTCCTGCAGCGCCGCGGGCTCATCCCCGAGGACGTCTGCGAAGCCTGCAACAACATCTCGCTCCGCGGCGCCTAGGATTCGGGGCGCTTAGGTCCGGAGCACCGGGGCTCCGCCGAAGCGGCCGGGTTCCGCCGAGGCGGCCGTCAGGGACGGACATGGCCTCCGGAGGCTCGGACGGGTGGACATAGTGGCAATATGTCCAGTCCCCGCCGCCGGAGATGGGCATGTCCTGAGGATGCCGCGGCCGGGGATGGACATGTCCTTCGCAGCGGGGCGGTACGGGGCATGTCCCGCGGGCAAGCCGGGCCGCTGCTTCCGGGCGCAGCCGGCTGCGCTGCGCAAATGCCGGAGACTCGACACCTGGCGTGCACGGGCCCGGCCGAGTGTTGCCGGCCGAAGCTATGAGCCAGTGACGGCGGCCAGCTTCGACGCCATGCCCCGGATGACCTCCGGCGCCTGAAGGGCCGCCAGCCAGTCTGCCGGCAGGCACCGCTCGCCGTAGAACGCGCCCAGGATGTTCCCGGCGATCGACGCCGTTGAATCGCTGTCCCCGCTGT
Source organism: Arthrobacter sp. 01T425 (assembly GCF_056398725.1). NCBI lineage: Bacteria > Bacillati > Actinomycetota > Actinomycetes > Micrococcales > Micrococcaceae > Arthrobacter > Arthrobacter sp. 01T425. Next base: position 66,548 of record NZ_JBFTPY010000018.1, read on the forward strand.
GGTTCACCGCCAGCGCGATCGCGGCACGGAAGTGGGCCTGGGCGGGATCGGCCTCGGCAGCGCCGGCGTCCGCCGTCCCCGTTCCTGTCCCGGTTCCCGGGGCTGTGGCCAGCACGGCGTACAGCGCGACGGCAAGGGCTTCCTCGGCCACCCACCCCTCGCCGAGTTCGCCGACCAGGCCCTCGGGGCTGAGCACGTCTCCGCCGGGCAGGTCTCCGGCCAACCGCAGGGCCGCCTCCAGCCGTGCCACCACCTCCGGATCCGGATTTTCGCCCTTGCGCAGGATGCCGCCGAGCAGCTGCCCGAGGGCCGATTCCGCCGCTTCGCGCAGCCCGTGGCCGGAGGACAGGGCATGGATGAGAAGGCTGAAAACTCCGGCGCTCTGCCGTGCCGCGGGGTGGCCGTGCGTCAGGGACGCGGCATCGGCGCTGAGCTTATAGACCGTTTCCGCTTCGAGGTGGGGGATCAGGCCGAAGGGCGCCGACCGCATCACGGTGCCGCAGCCCTTCGAATCCGGATTGACCGGCCACTTCACGGTACCCATCTCGCCCGTGGCGAGTCCGCTCAGGCACGCGTTGCCGGGTGAGCGCCGGCTCTTCAGGACTTCCTGGGCATCGATCCAGCGCGGCGGCTGGAACGGGGCCGACGCCGGCACGGCGACGCCCTGGGTGCCCAGCCAGCGCAGGTACGCGAGCCACAGGCACGCGTTGATGTCCGCCGCCACGCCGTCGTTGGCCCATTCCAGCGCCTCGAGGAGGCCGTCGGCGGTGTACAGCGTCATTTGCGTGTCGTCCGAAAACGGGCTGCCGGCGTCGAGCGCGGAAAAATCCTGCAGGCCCGCGGGGCCGAACCGGGCCCGGATGGCGGAAATGCTGTCGAACTCGACGGCGTAGCCCAGCGAATCTCCGAGCGCGCCGCCCAGCAGGCAGCCGTGGATGCGCGAGCCGTGGGCAGGGGAGTGCGGCTGGCCGGGTGTTGGGGCGGGTGCGGGGCTGGTCCCGGGCTCGGTGCTCATGCCCTCAAATTTACCCGGCGCTGCACCGCACCCCGCAATGCCGCCGGCCGCCGGGGACTTAGCGCCGCCGCCTGGGGGCCGGGCGGCGGCGGATGCGGAAGGCCGGTAGGGTGCTGGTAGGACCCGTCCAGCGGTCAGACGAGGCAACCGCCGGCGCCGTACCGCCGGGCAGCGGAGGAAACGAATGCGCGAACCAGCGTGGCGGAAGACCGGGACCACCCCCGACTACAGGTTCTCCCTGGCCAACGAGCGGACGTTCCTGGCCTGGATCCGCACGTCCCTGGCCCTGGTTGCCGGAGCCCTTGCGATCGACCAGCTGGCCCCGGAGATCGCGCCGGGACCCGTGCGGATCGTGTTGTGCGTCATCCTCGCGTTCCTGGGCGCTGGCCTGGCCGCCCTGTCCTACCACCGGTGGGGGCTCATGGAGGCTGCCATGCGGAACAACAGGGAGCTGCCGTTCTCCGGAGTGATGCTGGTGATGACCATCGGCGTCGCGGCTGCGGCCCTGGTGTTCGCGGTCCTGATCCTGGTGGCGCGGTGAGGCCAGCTGCGGCCAGGGACCCCGGGCTGCAGCCCGAGCGGACCTCCCTGGCCTGGCGCCGGACGTTGCTGGCCCTCATCGTGGCGGACCTGCTGGTCTGGCGCAGCTGGGCGCTCGCAGGATCCCGGGGCGGCGTTGTAGGTCCCGTTGATTTCCTTGGCATCTGCGCGCTGGCCGCCATGGCCGCGACGCTGGTCCTGGGCGTGTGCGTGCTGGTCCGCGGGCGCGAGCTCCGGCGGTCCAACGCTGCGCCGCCGGCGACGCTGCTACGCTGGGCCGCCGCCGCCGTCGTGGTCCTCGCCGCCAGCGCCGTAGCCGCGGTGGCCCTCGGGCACTGAACTGAGGCACTGAGTCGCGGCCCGGAACGGGCACCCAGCCGGAATCCAGCCAACATCCAGATTGCGCTGGCAGACTGCTGGCGGACCCATTCTCCCAGGCGGCCGAGGCCGCCCCGGACCACGAACCGGCGGCGGTCCAGCGACGCCGCAACTGCAGCTCCTGGGCGCGCCGCCAGCAAAGGAATCCTGACCATGACCCTGCTTGTGCCAGCCCCCGACTCCGTTGACGTCCAGCCACCGGCCGCCAGCGACGTCCCGCCCCGGCCCGGGCTCGTGGCCCGGCTGTCCGCCGAGGCCCTGGGGACCCTGATCGTCGTGGTTGCGGGCCTGGGCGTGCCGCTCTTCACCATTCCGCAGTCGAGCCCGCTGCCCGCCGCCCTGGCCGCCGGCCTGACCCTGACGGCGGCGATGCTCGCCGTCGGTTACGTCTCCGGCGGCCACTTCAACCCTGCCGTCACCGTGGGCAACGCCATCGCCGGCCGGATCCGGCTTGCCAACGCCGCCGCCTACATCGGCGCGCAGCTGGTGGGCGCCGTGCTCGGGGCCGTCGCCCTGTACGGCGTCCTGCGCACCGTGCCGACCATCAACGACTCCCAGGGCGCATTCGCCACCGTGGCCGCCGGATTCGGCGAGCACTCGATCATCCAGGTGCCCATGGCAGGCGTCCTGCTCGTGGAGGTCCTCGGCACGGCACTGCTCGTGGCCATCTTCCTTGCCACGACCGCCCGCCGGAATCCGGCCAGGGCGGCTGCGCCCTTCGCGGTCGGCCTGACGACGGCGATGCTCCTGCAGTTGGGCCAGGCCCTCGGCAATGTGCCGTTCAACCCGGCCCGGGCAACGGCGGCGGCCATCTTCAGCGGCCCGGACGCGCTCGGGCAGCTGTGGCTCTTCTGGGTGGCACCGGTGGTCGGTGCGGCCATCGCCGGGCTGGTTTTCCGCGGCTTCGTGCAGTCGGCCCGGACCAGTGGACAGGCCAGTGACGCGGTCACCGACCAGCCCGCCGACCAGCCCGACGGAAAGCTCACCGCCCAGCCCGACGGAAAGCTCACGGAAGCCGATGTGGATGGCGCCGATTTCGATGACGCCGGGCTGGCCGAGGTCACGGCCACCACCGCTTCTGCTTCGGCCGTCCCCGCCGGCAACGACGAGGCCCGCAGCTTCTTCGACCGCAAGGGCGGGAAGTAGCCACTGCTGACCACTTTTAACCTCCGTCACACCTCCGGGGTGGTGGCGCAAGAGTGTCGGTGGCAGCCGATACCGTAGGAATATGCGGTTATTGCACACCTCCGACTGGCACTTGGGCCGGTCCTTCCACGGCATCGGCATGCTGGATGCCCAGCGCGCCTTCATCGACCAGCTCGTGGCGTTTGTCCGGGAAGAGAGCGTCGACGTCGTCCTCATCGCCGGGGACGTCTATGACCGCGCATTGCCGGGCGTCGACGTCGTCGGCCTGCTGGATGACGCCCTGGTGCGCCTCACCGGGGCCGGCGCCGAAGTTGTGTTGACCAGCGGCAACCACGATTCCGCCATCAGGCTGGGGTTCGCGTCGCGGCTGCTCGAGCGCGGGGGAGTGCATTTGCGCACACGGCTGAATGAACTGGACGTTCCCGTGCTCTTTCCGCTCGGGGACGATGCCGGGAATGAGGCAGCGCCGGTGCTCGCCATCTACGGGATCCCCTGGCTGGAGCCCCGGCTCGTCGCCGAGCAGCTGGGCGTAGAGACCGCGAGCCACTTCGAGGTCACCCGCGCCGCCACCGAACGGATCCGTGCCGACGTGCGGCAGCGGAGTCAGACCCGGACCGTCCATTCGGTGGTCCTGGCGCACACCTTCGCCAGCGGCGGCATCAGCTCCGACAGCGAACGGGATCTGAGCATCGGCGGCGTCGGCGCGGTCCCGCTGGATCTCTTCGACGGCTTTGGCTACACCGCACTGGGCCACCTGCACGGCAGGCAGGAGCTCTCCCCGGCAGTGCGCTACTCCGGCTCGCCGCTCGCGTATTCGTTCTCGGAGGCGAAGCACAGGAAGGGCAGCTGGCTCGTGGAGGTCGACGCCGAGGGGATCGGCGGCGTGCGCGAAGTGCTCTGGGACGCGCCCCGGACCCTCGCAGTGCTCCGCGGGAAGCTGGATGACCTACTGGAATCGGAGGACTTCGCGTGGGCCGAGACCGCCTACTGCCAGATCACGCTGACGGACGAGGCCCGCCCGGCCCAGGCGATGGACCGCCTGCGGGCACGGTTCCCCGACACCCTGGTGCTCGGCTTCGATCCCGATGGTCCCGGCGCGGCGCCCAAAGCCAGCTACAGCAGCCGGCTGGCCGAAGCCGGGGACGACCTCTCCGTCTGCTGCGGATTCCTCGAGCACGTCCGGGGCAGGCCGGCTTCCGACGCCGAAGCCGCAGTCCTCGCCGAGGCGCTCGACGCCGTACGCCTGGAAGGAGTGTCCCTGTGAAGATCCACCGCCTGGAGATTTCCGCGTTCGGCCCGTTTGCCGGCACGGAGCGGATCGACTTCGACCGCCTGAGCGCACACGGGCTCTTCCTGCTGAACGGCGCCACCGGCGCGGGCAAGACCAGCGTCCTGGACGCTATCTGTTTCGCCCTCTACGGATCGGTTCCCGGGGCCCGACAGGACGGAAAGCGGCTGCGCAGCGACCACGCGGAGGCCGCCGCCGAACCGCGCGTCACCTGCGAATTCTCGGCCAAGGGCCGGCACTTCGAAGTCTCCCGCTCGCCCGCGTGGGACAAGCCGAGTGCCCGGGGCCGGAACGGCTTCACGGTCCAGCAGGCCAACACGCTGCTGCGCGAACGCATCGACGGCGCGTGGGTGGAGAAATCGGGCCGGAATGATGAGGCCGGCGCCGAGATCACCGACGTCCTGGGCATGAACCGGGACCAGTTCACGCGCGTGGTCATGTTGCCGCAGGGGGACTTCGCGGCGTTCCTGCGCTCCAAGGCGTCCGACCGTCTGGAGCTGCTGCAGAGCCTGTTCGGCACCCAGCGCTTTGAAGCCGTGGAACAGGAACTGTCCCGGCAGGCGCAGACCGCCAAGGCCGAGGTCGCCAACCTCAACGCGAAGCTGGACCTGCTGCTGGCACAGGCGGAGGCCGAAACAGCGGCGCTCGAACTCGACCCCGACGGCGCCCCAGGCCGGGACGAGCCCGATGCCCTGTTGGCCTGGCTCGACGCCGCCGCGGCAGCCGCCGCGGAGGGCCGGCGCAGCGCTGCCGCGGGAGCCGAGAAGCAGGCCGCCGATCAGGCGTCCCTGTTGGAGGCGGCGAACGCGCGGGCCAACCGCCACGCCAAACTCGCCGCCGCGGAACAGCGGCGGATCGACGCCGACGCCGCCGCCCCCGTCCTGGCGGGCAAGGCCGTCACACTGGGCCTGCACCGCCAGGCCGAAATGCTCGGCGGCCAGTTGCAGGCGGTCGAAAGCGCCGCGGCAGCTGAGGACCTGGCAGGAACGGCCCTGCTGGAGGCCGCGCGGCAGCTGCGGTCCGCGGCCGCCACAGACCCGGAGCTCGCCGGGCAGGACGTCCTCGACGCCGGCGCCCCCACCGCCGACGACGACGATGCCGACCCCGTCCGGGCGGGTAAATCCGTCATGTTGGACAGCGCGGCCGTCCGCGGAACCCTCGCCCGGCTGCGGTCCCTGCACGCAGTGCTCACCGAACGCCTGCCCGACGAAGCCCGGTTCCTCGGGCTGACCCAGCGCGGCAGCCGGCTGCGCCTGCAACTGCAGGAGCTGGAAAAAGGACGGCTTGCCGGTACCGCCGCACTGGACACCCTGCGCACTGAGTCGGCGGCCCTGTCCGCCGGCATCCGCCCCCTCGAGGAGCTGGCCGCGGAAGTCCAGTTGCGCACCAAGGAGGCCACGGCAGCGGACGAACTCGTGACCATCGTTGGCCGCTTCCTCGCCGCCGAGGCCGAGTGCGCGGCAATCTCCGGACAGCACGCCGCGGCCCTCAGTACGCACCAGGACCGGAGGCAGCACTGGCTGGACCTCCGTGAGCAACGGCTCACCAACGCCGCCGCCGAGCTCGCCACCCAGCTCCTGGCCGGGGTCCCATGTCCTGTCTGCGGCAGCCCTGAGCACCCGGCACCTGCCCCAGCGGCAGCCTCCGCCTTGGCCGTCGCCGAGGCCGAGAAAACCGCGCAACTGGCCAGCGACACGGCAGAAAAAGCCGTCGCCGCCCTAGGTCGTGAGCTCGCCGAGGCCCAACAGAACGTCGCCGTCCTGGCCGCCCAGGGCGGCAACACACCTGCCGGGGAAGCCCGTGAGGAGGCAGCCTTGGCCCGGGAACGGGCTGATGACGCCGTCCGCGCTGCCACGGACCTTGCTGCGAGCCGGGCCCGGATGGCAGAACTCGAAGCGGTGATCGCCGACGCAGAGCGGGCGCAGGCCGACGCCGCCTCCGGCATCGTGCAGACGCAATCGACGATCGCCGAAATCGACGAACAGGCACAGGCCCTCGAAGCCACCCTGGACAAGCTGCGCGCCGGCCACGCGACCCTCGAACAGCGGATCGCCGCCCTGACGGCAACCACGGCGGTCCTGGAGCACGCCGACGCCGCACACTCAGCCCACGAACAGGCTGCCGCCCGCACCGCGGAGGCACGCCGGCACCTTGAAGTGGCCCTTCCCGGAGCCGGTTTCAGCACCGAAACCGCGGCGCGGGAAGCGCTGCTGCCAACGCCGGTGGCCACAAGCCTCGAAACGGCCATCCGGGCCGGACAGGACGAGGCCGCCAGGATCCAGGAACTGTTCGCCGGAGAGGACCTGGCCCTGGCGGCAGCCGAGCGGGCCGCCGGGGACATCGTCAGCGACGCCGCCCTCGAGGAGCTCAGGACGGAATCGGCGGCGGCGGAACGCAAAGCCCGGGAAGCCGTGCTTGCGGCCGGGCTGGCGGAAAACTCGCTCCGGATACTCGGGCGCATCGCTGGTGACTACGCGGACCTCGCTGCCGCCGGCAGGGAACCGCGGGACCGGGCCGCGATGCTCACCGCCGTCGCCGACGCGGCCAAGGGCGGCGGAGACAACACCTATCGCATGAGCCTGAACAGCTACGTCCTCGCCGCCCGGCTCGAGCAGGTGGCCGTCGCTGCCTCCGAACGCCTGATCGGTATGAGCGATGGCCGCTACACGCTGCAGCACACCGACGCCAAGGCAGCACGCGGCGCGAAGTCCGGCCTTGGCCTGGAGGTCGTGGACGAGTGGACCGGCCAGCGCCGGGACACCGCCACCCTCTCCGGCGGCGAGTCCTTCATGGCCTCACTGGCGCTGGCCCTTGGGCTGGCGGACGTCGTGCAGCATGAGTCCGGTGGCGTGGACATCGAGACCCTCTTCGTGGACGAGGGCTTCGGCAGCCTCGACGAACAGGCGCTGGAACAAGTCATGGACGCCCTGGAAAGCCTCCGCGACGGCGGCCGGGTGGTGGGGCTCGTGAGCCACGTCGCCGAAATGAAGCAGCGCATCGGCACCCAGCTCCAGGTGGACAAGGGCCGCAGCGGCTCCACCCTGCACATCAGCGACGACACCCGGGCCTGAGCCGGACCCAGAGTGGGCCCTGGGACCGGTCCCGGGGCCCACTCTGGGTCCCGTCCCGGGGTCTGGTCCCAGGGCCGGCGTCCGGGGATCGGGTATCATTGGTCTGTTACCGGGTCGCGCGCATCGGGAGGAGGGACGATGCGCCGTATTTAGCGAACCCGGAAACCATGAACCCTTCACCGTCTTCTTTGGTGTCTACTCTTGACGCCCCACTGCCGCCGACCTACGCGCTGCCGGCCGCTTCAATTTCGACCGACGCTCTGCCTGCCCCGTCGCCCGGAAAGGGCGGCCGCTACGCGCAGCTGCCGTTGCTCGCCGGCCGCAGCTTCATCCCCCTCGGGCTCTTCGCCCGACTGCCGCTTGCCATGCTGACGGTCGGCGCCCTGACACTCGTCACCGCCGTCACAGGCTCGTACGCCGTGGGCGGCGCCGCGGCTGGCGCCGTCGGCATCGGTTCCGCACTCGGTGCCCCCGTCCTCGGCGTCCTCGCCGACCGGCTCGGCCAGCGCGGCGTCCTGCTCGTATCCGCCGTCGCCAACACCGTGGCCATCGTTGCCCTGATCCTCACGGCCTACCTCATCCCCGGGGTCCACGACCTTGCCGCCGCGGTGCCCGTGCTGGCCGCGGCCTTCGTGGCCGGGGTGAGCTGCCCGCAGGTCGGTCCGCTGGCCCGCGTCCGCTGGATGGCACTGACCTCCCGGACGTCCGGCTCCGGAACCGGTGCGGCCGGAAACTCCGCGGACCTGGACACCGCCCTTTCCTATGAAAGCACCGCGGACGAGCTCACCTTCGTGCTCGGCCCCGCACTCGTCGGAATCCTCGCGAGCCTGCTCGCGCCGTGGCTGCCGCTGGCCCTCGCTGCAGCACTGACCGTGGTCCTCGTACCCGCCTTCGCCGTCCACCCCACGCACCTTGCGGTCGTCCGCACAACGAAACGCCGGCCCGCCGGTCCTGCCGCAGGCCACGCGGCCGGCCCGGCGCCCACGACGGCGGGGGACAACCACGGGGAAACCCGCACGGCAGCCCGGCGGGTCAAAACCTTCGCCGCCGTCGCCCTCCCGGTGCTGGCGATGGTGTGCATGGGCACGTTCTTCGGCTCCACCCAGACAGCCCTGAGCTCTTTCTCCGCCAGCTTCGCCACCTCCGAACTCGCGGGCCTGCTCTACGCAGTCATGGGACTGAGCTCTGCCGCGGCCGCCCTCTCGGTCGCGTACTGGCCCCGGCGCTTCACGGTGAACGCCCGCTGGATTGCCTGCGCGGCCCTGATGGCCGGCTTCGCATCGCTGCTGTTGCTGCCCTCGACGGCGCTGCCCATGGTCCTTGTACTGCTGGTCCTGGGCCTGCCCGTTGGTCCGCTCATGGTCACTGTCTTCGCGATCGGCGGCCTCGTGGCCCCGGCCGGAAAGCTCGGCACGGTCATGACAGCCCTGGCCAGCGGCATTGTGGCCGGCACCGCGCTCGGATCCTCCATCGCCGGACAGCTGGCGCAGAACTTCGGGTATTCGACGGCCTTCCTGGTTCCGGTGTGCGCCGCCACGGCGCTGTTCCTGCTCGGAACGGCAGCCGCCGTCGTACTGCGGCAGCGCGGGAAGAAGACGGCCGCGGCCGCATAGACCCCGACGGGACAGCGCTGCGGCGGCGCTTTCCGCGGGCTTAGCCCAGCTGCGCCTCGATGCGACGCGCCGCCTCGGTCAGGGCCGCTGCGACCTCGTCCGGATCCTGCGCGGCGCGGATATAGACGACGGCGAGGGCGGCCGGACGCCCGCCAGGCACACGCAGCGGCACCGCAATCGAGGACACCCCGGGGATCACCTCGTCATGGCTGGCGGCATAGCCGCGGCGCCGGGCCTCGGCCGCCTCGGACCGGTACGGGATGCCCGGGACCAGGGCCCGCCACTCCTGCTCCGGGTAGGCTGACTGGATCGCAATGCCCGGCGCCCCTGCGCTGATGGGGTGCCGCGAACCCGGGTGCTGCACCACCGCGGCGCCGCTGTGCCGCGGATCCACGGTCACCAGCGTCACGCACTCCTCCCGGTCCCAGACCGCCACGAAGGCGCTCATGGTCAGGGTGTTGGCCAGCTGGGTCAGTTCCGGCAACGCCGCCGACTGCAGGTTCCGGGAGACCCCGCGGGCCAGGACCGCGAGGCCCGGGCCGGGCTGGACGCGGCCGCCATCGTCACGCACCAGCAGCGAGTGGTCCTCGAGCGTGCGCAGGATCCGGTAGGCCACGGAGCGGTGGACGCCCATGGCGTCGGCGAGTTCGGCAATGGTCAACGGCTGCTGGGCCTCGGCGAGGATCTCCAGCGCCCTGATACCGCGGGACAGCGTCTGGGACGGGGAAGCCTGGGCGGTGCCGGCATTCGGGGTCATGGGGTCCATCCTAGGTGCGGGGTTACTGGACGCCGGGCTCGCCGGGCTACCCTTGTGTTCCGGCTCATGGTCAGCTAGCGTTCTATATGGGAACTGTTTGTTCGATTATAGAACACAATACAGAACTCGACTATAGAACACGGCTGATCCAAAGCACACCCACACCACGGTCGGGAAACGCAACGAACGCAAGGGATCAATGATGATTGCCACGCCGCGCGGCCACGCCGGGGGCGCCCAGGGCCCCCTGTCGGTACCGCGGGCCAACCACTTCCGGGGCAGCCTCGGCAGGTTTGCCACCGGCGTCGCGATCGTGACCTTCGACGGGGCCACGAAACGCCACGGCATCACCGTGAACTCCTTCACCTCGGTCTCGATGGACCCTCCGCTGGTGCTGGTGAGCATCGCCCGCACGGCCAGGGCCCACGACGAGCTCGCCGGCCGGCCCTTCACCGTGAATATCCTTGGCGCCGAGCAGCGGTACCTGGCCATGCACTTCGCCGGCAGGCCCGGCCCCGAGCCGCTGTGGGTGGAGGGGAAGACCGCGCCGCGGCTGTCCAATGTCCTCGCATATTTCGAATGCAAGCCCTGGGCGGCGTACGACGGCGGCGACCACACCCTTTATATCGGCGAGGTAGTGGACTTCAACTACCGCAACGGCGATGCCTTGGCCTTCGCCAACAGCACCTTTACCACCATCCCGGAAAGCCAGCTGGGTATGGAGGATCTGCTCTAGCGCCACATTCCTTCCCGGCAATTCAGCGCAACGACGACTGGAGGACGACCAATGGGTATCCGTACCGGACGGCAGTACCTGGACAAGCTCAATGCCATGACGCCGCACGTGGTGATCGACGGCGAGGTGGTGAGCGAGAAGATCGCCGAGCACCCGGCCTTCCGCAATGTGGCCCGCTCCTACGCCAGGCTCTTCGACATGCAGCATGATCCGCAGTACCAGGAGGCGCTCACTTACGCCTCACCCAGCACCGGGGACCTGGTCAGCGCCTCCTTCCTGGTGCCGAAGACCGTCGAGGACCTCCAGCGGCGGCGCCGCGCCATCTCCACCTGGGCCGAGTCCTCCAACGGCTTCCTTGGCCGCTCCGGGGACTATATGAACTCCGCGCTGACCGCGCTGGGCACGGCGGGGAAGTGGTTCGCGCAGGCGGATCCGAAGTTCGGCGAGAACATCCGCAACTACTACGAGTGGGCCCGGGAAAACGACGTGCTCGCCACCCACACACTCATCCCGCCGCAGGTCAACCGGTCCGTGTCCGGGTCGGAGCAGCTCGGCGGCCAGCTCTCGGCCCGGATCGTGGAGGAGCGCGGGGACGGGATCGTCATCCAGGGCGCGCGCATGCTCGCCACCATCGCCCCGATCGCCGACGAACTGCTCGTGTTTCCGTCCACGGTCCTGCGGGGCACCCCGGAGGACGCCCCCTACTCTTACGCGTTCGCCATCCCCAACGACGCCCCGGGCCTGCGCTACCTCTGCCGCACCTCGCTGTACAACGGCGGCAGCACCCACGACGAGCCGCTGGCCTCCCGCTATGAGGAAATGGACGCCGTCGCGGTTTTTGACCACGTCTTCGTGCCCAACGAGCGCATCTTCATGCTGGGCCACCCGCAGCTGTGCAACAGTTTCTACACCGAGACCGGGGCCGGCGCGCTCATGACCCACCAGGTGGTCACCCGCACGATCGCCAAGAGCGAGTTCTACCTGGGCCTGGCATCGGAACTGGCCGAATCGATCGGCATCGACGGATTCCAGCACATCCAGGAGGATATCGCAGAGCTGATTATCGACGTCGAAATCGGCAAGGCCCTGGTCCGCGCGTCCGAGGCCGACGCCGGACTCAACGACGCCGGCGTCATGCTGCCGAAGTGGTCCACCCTGAACGCCGCCCGCAACTGGTACCCGAAGATCGCCCAGCGCTTCCCGCAGATCATCCGGAAGTTCTCGGCGTCGGGCCTCATGGCCCTGCCGGGGGAGGCGGACGTCAACAGCGAGGCCCGGGAGGACATCGAGCTGTACCTGCAGGGCAAGACCCTGACCGGCCCCGAGCGGGTCCGGCTGTTCAAACTGGCCTTCGACGCCTCGATCTCCGGGTTCTCCGGGCGCCAGTCGCTCTACGAGTACTTCTTCTTCGGAGACCCCGTCCGCATGGCCGGCGCCCTGGTCAACACCTACGACCGCGAGCCGGTCCGGGCCAGGGTCCGCGAGCTGCTCAACCGCACCGACTGACCCGCGGAAGACACTTTCCGGGAACATGTGTGCCTTATCACATCTTTCGTAGTAGTATTCAGGATACTAACTGACCGTTCGATCAGTAATTCATGAGGCATCAGTTATCCACTTCGCACCCACCCGGGCAGTACCTCTGCCCCCAGCAACGGAGTTCCAATGACCGTAACTTCATCCGTAGATTCCGAGGCGGGTCCCAGCAGCAAACACGAGGAACGCAAGGTCCTCGCCGGGACACTGGTCGGCACCACCATCGAGTGGTACGACTTCTTTATTTTTGCCCAGCTGACAGCAACGCTGCTGTCGCCGCTGTTCCTGGCCCCGCTGAACGCCTCCAACCCTGGCCTGGCGCAGATCCTGTCCTTCGCCCTGATCGGCATCAGCTTCCTCTTCCGCCCGCTCGGCGCGATCGTCGCCGGCCACCTCGGCGACCGCCTCGGCCGCAAGGCCATGCTGGTCTTCACCCTGATCATGATGGGCGCCGCCACGGCCCTGATCGGCATGCTGCCCACCTATGCGCAGATCGGCGTCTGGGCCCCGATCCTCCTGATCCTGCTCCGCGTCATCCAGGGCTTCTCCGCCGGCGGTGAATGGGGCGGCGCCGCCCTGATGGCCGTGGAGCACGCTCCCAAGAGCAGGCGCGGCCTGTTCGGCGCCTACCCGCAGATCGGCGTTCCGGTCGGCATGATCCTCGCGACCGGCCTGCTGTACTTCCTCAACACGTCCATGTCCAAGGAAGACTTCGCATCCTGGGGCTGGCGTGTGCCGTTCCTGCTCTCCATCGTGCTGATCGTGGTCGGCTACCTGATCCGCCGGGCAGTCGCTGAGAGCCCCGTCTTCAAGGAGATGCAGGACCGCAAGGAAGAAAGCAAGGCGCCCCTGGGCGAGCTGCTCCGCAAGCACAAGAAGGCTGTCCTCTATTCGACGATGATCTTCATCGGCAACAACGCTGCCGGCTACCTGCTGATTGCCTTCTTCATCTCCTACGCCACCAAGACGCTGAAGATGCCCACCCCGCAGATCCTGCTCGCCACGACGCTGGCTTCCTTCGGCTGGCTGATCTTCACGCTGGTCGGCGGCTGGCTCTCGGACAAGATCGGCCGCGTCAAGACGTTCCTGATCGGCTACGGCATTGTCTTTGCCTGGATGATCCCGATGTTCGCCCTCATCGACACCAAGAACATTGTGCTCTACGGCGTCGCGCTGTTCGTCCTCACGGTCGGCCTGGGCCTGTCCTACGGCCCCATGTCCGCCATGTACGCCGAGATGTTCCCGCCGGAGGTGCGCTACTCGGGCATCTCGATCGGCTACGCCTTCGGCGCCATCCTCGGCGGCGCGTTCGCGGCCACCATCGCGGAAGTCCTCCTGCAGGGCACCCACTGGACCGGCTCCATCGGCATCTACATCATGATCCTCTGCGTCATCTCCGCCGTCGGCGTCCTGTTGGCCGGGGAAACGAAGGGCCGCCCGCTCGGCGTCGCGCACCACGCGCCGGCCGAAGCCGCAAAGCACTAGCAACCAGGCAAGCACGAGGGGCGCGGACCGCAAGGTCCGTGCCCCTCTGGGTTAAAGAGCAACGCGGGGTCACTTCGCGCCCATCCAGATCATTCGGATGGGCCGTAAGTGACCCCGCGTCGCTTTTGTGAGGCGGGTTTAGACGCCCAGGAAGCTGATGGCGCCTTGCTTGAAGGCGCGGCTGGTGATGGCGTTGGTGTGGTTGCGGCCCGGCAGCACGAGCTGTTCGACCATGCCGCCGGCCTTGGCGCCCAGGGCGGCGAGCTCCGGCATGGTGGCGGCCCGGTCGTCGTTTTCCCCCGCCACGAGGAGCATCGGCATGTGGGGGACCGCTTCGGCGGGGTCATACGGCTCGGTCTTGATTGCCTCGACCAGGGACAGCAGCGCGAAGATGTTGTTGCTGGGCAGCAGCATGGCCATCTTCAGCAGCCCGGCGGTCGACTCGTCCGCGATCGGCGTGCCGTCGGCCAGGTACCGCTGCGCGGCGATCAGGTCGAAGTCCGCCATGGGGTCGGCGACATTCGGGCCGCCCAGGACCAGCCGGTGCACCAGCTCGTGCTGTGTGGCTCCGAACTCCCAGGCGAGCCGGGACCCCAGCGAATAGCCGATCACGTCGAGCCCGCTGGACGGGTCCCCGTCGCGCAGCGGCCGCGCGCCGGCGTCGAAGACTATCTGCAGCAGGTCCGCACGGATCCGGCTGGGGGAGTAGGAGTCCATGTCCTCCGGGGCGCCGCTGCGGCCGTGGCCGGGCAGGTCCACGGTGATGACGCGCCGGCCGGCTTCCAGGAGCGCGGTGAGCCAGCCGCTGTCTTCCCAGTTGAGCTTGGAGGAGGAGGAGAAGCCGTGCAGCAGCAGGACGGGACGGAACCCGGCGTCGTTCTGGGGCTCATGCACCTGCACGTACAGCTGGGGGTCGGTGCCCTCAACGGTGTGCGAATGCTGCTCGCCGGTGTGTCTGCCGCTCATGCTCTCAGTCCTCATCAAGTACGGCGCTCAGGCGGACCCGGCGCTTAGGTGCCTCTTCCTTCGGGACCGTGCCCACGATGCCGGCGGTGTTGTCCGGCACCTCAAACACAATCAGGGGCTCGCCGACATTGATCTTGTCGCCGGGCCCGCCGTAGATACGCACTACCTTACCTGCCTGCGGGCTGGGCAATTCAACGGCCGACTTGGTGGTTTCGACCTCCACGAGCGGCTGGTTGCGCTCCACCTGCTCGCCCGGGGAAACCAGCCATTCCAGCACGGTGGCCTCGATCAGGCCCTCGCCGAGATCCGGGAGCGGGAAGGAAATTTCAGCCACGTTTGTACTCCAATACTCGCTGGATGCCGAAGAGGATCCGGTCAATGTTCGGGATGTATTCATCTTCCAGGTCGCCCGAGGGGTACGGGACGTCGAAGCCGGTGATGCGCTCCACCGGCGCCCTGAGGGTGTCGAAGCAGCTTTGCGTGATCAGCTGCGCCACTTCGGCGCCGAGGCCGGAGGTCAGCGGCGCCTCGTGGACGACGACGGCGCGGCGCGTCTTGCGCACGGAGGCGGCGAGGGCCTCGGCGTCGATCGGCTTGAGCCAGCGCAGGTCCAGGACCTCGATATCGATCCCGTCCTCGGCCGCGAGCTCCGCCACCTGCAGGCAGCGGGCCACCATGGCGCCCCAGGCGACCAGCGTGAGGTGGCGGCCTTCGCGCATCACCTTGGCGCCGGTGGGGGAGCCGTCGTCCGCATCGCAGTGCGCAAGGTCCACCTCACCCTTCTGCCAGTACCTCGACTTGGGCTCCATGAAGATCACCGGGTCCGGCCGCGTGGCGGCGTACTTGAGCAGGTGGTAGGCCTCATGCGGGTTCGACGGCGAGACCACCTTCAGGCCCGGTACGTGGGCGAAGAGCGCCTCCAGGCTTTCGCCGTGGTGTTCGGGGGCGCGGATGCCGCCGAAGCTGGGCACCCGCAGGGTGATGGGCATCGGCATGGTGCCCCGGCTGCGGTAGTTCATCCGGGCGATCTGGCAGACGATCTGGTTGATGGCAGGGTAGGCGAAGCCGTCGAACTGGACCTCGGGAATGGGGTGGAACCCGGCCATCGCCAGGCCCACGGACATGCCCAGGATGCCGGATTCCGCCAGCGGGGTGTCAAAGACGCGCTGCGCGCCGTGCCTGGCCTGCAGGCCGTCGGTGATGCGGAAGACGCCGCCGAGCCGGCCGCAGTCCTCGCCGAAGATGACGGCTTTGGGGTTGTCCGCGAGGACCTCGTCGAGGGCGCGGTTGAGTGCTTGCTGCATCGACATCACCGTGGTGGCGGGCTCGCTTCCTGCCGGGTTGGTGACAGTGTCGTCGCCGGTGTTGTCGGCAGTGTTGTCGCCTGCGGCGTCTACGTTTTCGAGAATCGAGTTAGACATGTTCGGACTCCTCGCGCCAGTTGGCGGCCTGGGCCTGCAGGGCAGGGGTGGTTTCCTGGAAGACCAGGTCAAACATTTCGGTGCCGGGCCGGGAGCCCAGGGCCTGGATGCCGGTACGGATCTGCTCCTCTTCGGCCTTGGCCGCGGCCAGCGCTTCGGCGAAGAACGCCTCGTCGGCGATGCCATCGGCCAGCAGCCGCTGCCGCAGCCGTTCGAGCGGGTCGGTGCCGGCGCTGTCGCGTTCCTCGTCGAGGGAGCGGTAGCGGCCCGGGTCATCGGACGTGGAGTGCGGGCCGCGGCGGTACGTCATGGCCTCGATGAGCACGGGGCCGTTGCCGGCGCGGGCGTGGGCGAAGGCGCGGCGGGTCGCCTCGAGGACCGCGACGACGTCGTCGCCGTCGATCTTCAGCGCGGGCATGCCGTAACCGGCGGCGCGGGCGGCGACGGAGCCGCCGGCCACCTGCCGTTCGGTGGGGACCGAGATGGCCCAGCCGTTGTTCTGGACGAAGAACACGACGGGCGCCTTCATCACGGCGGCGAAGTTCATCGCCTCGTGCACGTCGCCCTGGGAGGAGGCGCCGTCGCCGAAGTACGTCATTGCGACGCCGTCCTTTTTGTCCAGCGTCTGGCCGTGGGCCCAGCCGACGGCGTGCAGGACGGATCCGGCAACTACCGCCTGGATCGGGGCCAGCCGGGATTCCAGCGGGTTGTACAGGCCGCCGTGCCACGTGGCCTTGTGGGTGGACATGTAGGCCACCATGTCCACCCCCATGGTCCGGGCAACGCCCATTTCGCGGTAGGTGGGGAAGACGAAGTCCCGGGTGGTGTCCACGGCGTAGCCGCTGCCCACCTGGGCCGCTTCCTGGCCGAGTTCGGGGGCGTAGCCGGGGATGATGCCCTGCCGCTGCCAGGCGATGGCCGAGGTGTCGAGGTGCCGGACGGCCACCATGAGCGAATAGAGCTCGCGGAGTTCATCGGCTGTGAGCGGCCCGGCAGCGCTGCCGGAAGCCACGGGGAGAATTGTATCCATGCCTGTGACCCTAGTCACCGGCGGCGGGGTGGGCAATCAGCCTAGGCTGGGGTGCCCAGACTGCACACTTATGCCGCCCCGCGCGCCGGTGAGCTTGGCAATTTGTCTAGCGGCTGGGCTGTTCCGCCTGGTCGGCTTTTGCGCCGGCGGCGGCGGCGTTGCGGTTCCGGGTGATCCGGGCGCCGGTCCAGCACGCCACGGCGATGCCGGCCACCAGTACCAGGGTGCTGACCAGCTGCTTGCTGCTCTCAGGGCTGCTGAAGCCGACGGCGAAGATCAGTGCCAGGAGCACGAGCCCGAAGATCGTCAGCCCGGGGAAGCCCTTCATCCGCAGCGGCAGCGCCGTGCCGTCGCGGTCTGCCCGGCGGCGCAGGATCAGCTGGGACACCAGGGCCGAGCCCCACACAACGAGGCAGGTGGAACCGACCAGCTGGAACAGCGCCGGCAGGATCTGGTCGGGGAAGAGCAGTTCCAGGACGGCGGCCAGGAAGCCGAAGGCCACGGAGACGCTCACTGCCACGACCGGGACCCGGGCCGTGTTGAGCCTGGAGAGGAACTTGGGGGCTTCGCCGCGCTCAGAGAGCGAGTACACCATGCGGGACGCGCCGTAGAGGTTGGCGTTCAGGGCGGACAGCAGCGCGATAACGGCGACCAGGGTGATCGCGGCGCCGGCGCCGGGGATCCGGGCGACGTCGAGGACGCCGGCGAAGGGGGACTTCAGGGCCGCGGAGGTTGAGGGAAGGACGGCCGCGATGACGAATACCGAGCCGATGTAGAACACGAGGATCCGCCAGACGACGGTGCGGATCGCCTGGGCGACGCTGCGCTCCGGGTTTTCCGTCTCGGCCGCGGCCACGCTGACAATCTCGGTGCCGCCGAAGGCGAAGATGACGACGAAGAGTGCCGTTGCGATGCCGCCCAGGCCAGCCGGGGCGAAGCCGGATGTGAAGTTGCCGAGGCCAGGAGACGGGACGTCCGGCAGCAAGCCCAGCAGCAGGGCCCCGCCGATGGCCAGGAATATCACGATGGCAGCCACCTTGAGGATGGCGAACCAGAATTCGAACTCGCCGAAGTTCTTCACGCCCGCCAGGTTGATGGCGGTGAACAGGGCCATGAAGATCAGGGACAGTGCCCAGACGGGGATCACCGGCCACACCGTGAACAGGAGCCCGGCCGCGCCGAGGGCCTCGGCGGCGATGACCACCACGAGCTGCAGCCACCAGAGCCAGCCGACGGTGGCGCCCGCGGTCTTGCCCATGGCCTTTTGCGTGTACACGGAGAAGGCGCCGCTGTTGGGATTGGCCGCGGCCATCTCTCCGAGCGCCCACATCACCAGGATGATCAGGGTTCCGGCGACGAGGTAGGAGATCAGCACGGCCGGTCCCGCCGCCTGGATTCCTGCCCCCGAGCCGAGGAACAGGCCGGCGCCGATCGCGCTGCCCAGTCCCATCATGGTCAGCTGGCGTGGTTTCATGCTGTGCCCCAGGCTCGGGGCGGGAACCGCGGTGGGTAGCGTCGCGGTGGACTTCATCGTCATGGCGAACCTTCGTGTGGTTTGGATCTTTGCGTCCTTATGGGACCTATTGAATTTACCGGATTTGGGCCCGGCCCCCGGCCGCCGGGGCGCCTCCGCCGTGAGAGCATGGTGGCAGTTTGCTAACTGAATCGGGGCATCGGTGGCTGTTTGTCCGGCCCGGTCCCGCTTGGGAAGGAAGAATCAGTGGACGTTGATCCGCTTGATGCAAAGATTGTCCGATTTTTCACGGATTCCCCCCGGGCCTCGGTCCTGGAGGCCTCCCGGGTGCTGAAGGTTGCCCGCGCCACGGTGCAGTCGCGCCTGGACCGGATGCAGGACGCCGGCGTGATTGGCTCATGGGTGCCCCAGCCCGATCCGGCGCACTTTGGCTACCCCGTGGTGGCTTTCTGCTCCCTCACGATCAACCAGGACCTCGGGCACGACGCCGTCGTGGAGGCCCTGGCGCGGATCCCCGAGCTGATTGAGATCCATACCGTCTCCGGGAGCTCGGACCTCATGGCCCGGATAGCCGCCCGCTCCAATTCGGACCTCCAGCGCGTCCTCGATGCCATGATCGCCACCAGATCGGTCCTGCGCTCGTCCTCCGTGATCGTGCTCAATACGCACTTCCAGGGCCGCACCCTGCCGCTGCTGGAAGCCGCGGCCGCCGGCACGGGCTAGAGGACACTCAGGTTTTCGGGCAGGCTGGTCCGGCCGGTGAGCAAGAGCAGCAAATCACCGGCGGACGGCAACCGGGAGCCGATGGCTCCGGCGAGCTCCAGGGAGGCCGCGACCGCCGGGGCCAAGGCGGCGGGCGGCGGCAGGCCCAGGGCGCGCGCCAGATCCAGGGTGTGCACGGCCAGCTCGAAGGTCCGGGTCGGCAGGTAGTCGATGAGCGTCATTACTCCGGCCGGGGTGGCCACCAGGGCATCGTCGGGCGTGTTCCTGACGAGGGCCGTGACGCGTTGGACAAGCTCCCGCACGGCAGCGGCAGGGTCCTCGCCCAGCGCCTCCCCGGTTTCCCTGCCCCGCTGCGCAATCGCGGCGGGCGAGGTGGCGCCCCGGACGCCCAGGAAGTATTCCACCGGACCGGGCACCCGCGCCCCGGCGGCCGGGGTGGCGAGGTAGGTTTCCACGGTTGTCAGGGCCCGGCTCGTGTGGCCGGTCAGCGCCCGGACATCCCATTCACCCAGTGCCGGCCGCGACCACGCCTGGTGCGGTACCTGCCCGGCGAGCTCCATGAATGCCTGGGCCGCTCCCGCGTATCGGGCCCTGACCGCCTCTGCGCCCGCTGCCTCTGCGCCCGCTGCCTCTGCGCCCGTACCCTCCGGGTCCATGACTTCTCCGTCCATAGCCTCGATTAATACCGTTGCCGGCACCCGCGGACAAGCCCGGTCCGTGCGCCGCGGCATCCCGGTCCGGCCCATGTGACCCGAAACATTTTGCGCCCGGGCGGCGCGGCCGTATCATTAGTTCTAGTCAATGTGACTATAACTAATCCGGCGGTCGGGCCGGATCCAGCCGGGCAGTCCATTTCGGGACCCGCCCGGGACCTCAGAGGGCGGGTAGATCACCGTTTACACCACAGCAGCCAACGTCTCGGAGCGCCAGACCGCGCCGCCGTCGCTGGCCATCTCCACGGTGATCTTTGCGCTGCGTCCCAGCGAACGCTCCGGGCGGCCCACGCTGTGGATCCCGCTGGTGCGCCGGATCCGCGAACCTTTCAAGGGCCTCTGGGCGCTGCCGGGCGGCCCGCTCACGCACTCCGAGTCACTCCAGGACGCCGCCTCGCGGAACCTGCGCGAGACCACCGGGCTGGCCCCGAACTACCTCGAACAGCTCTACGCCTTTGGCGGGCTGCACCGCTCGCCCACCCAGCGCGTCGTCTCGATCGTGTACTGGGCACTCGTCCAGCCCACGGAGGCCGCGCTGGCCGACGAATCGGAGAACGTGCGCTGGTTCCGCGCCGACAGGCTGGACGGGCTGGCCTTCGACCACAACTCGATCGTCGACTACGCGCTGTGGCGGCTGCGCAACAAGATGGCCTACGGATCCATCGCCTACCACCTGCTGGGCGAGTACTTCACCCTCGCCCAGGTCCGGGAGGTCTACGAGGCCGTCCTGGACCGCGAACTCGATCCCGCCAACTTCCGCCGGCAGGTCAAGGCCACGCCGGAAATCGAAGAAACCGACCATTATCTGCAGGGCGGCAAGCACCGCCCGCCCCGCCTCTACCGCTTCACCGGCCGCCCAGGCCTCGACCCAGACAACAGGAGCACACCATGAGCAGCGTCAACACGGCAATCCAGCTGATCACGCGCGAGCAGGCCACTACTCTGGCACAGGGCACGGCCGCCTCCACCTGCAGCCCCGCGCTGGCCCGCGGGCCCTGGGACTACGACCTCGCCGAGGCCCTCGCCGGCGTGCCCGCCTACGGGCCGGGGGCCTCCTCCACCGACGTCGCACCGGCCTCCACTCCCCGGCAGGGCCAGCTCCCGGAAGAATACAAGCTCGCTTCCGACGCCGAGCTCGACGCCCGGATCCGCGCCGCCAAAGCGGCACTGGGGGACCGCGCCGTCGTGCTGGGGCACTTCTACCAGCGCGACGAAGTGATCGAATACGCCGACTTCGTGGGCGATTCGTTCCAGCTCGCCAACGCCGCCCTGACCCGGCCCGACGCTGAGGCCATCGTCTTCTGCGGCGTGCACTTCATGGCCGAGACGGCGGACATCCTGTCCCGCCCCCACCAGGCCGTGATCCTGCCCAACCTGGCCGCCGGCTGCTCGATGGCCGACATGGCGGACATCGACTCGGTCACCGAGTGCTGGGAACAGCTTGAGGAGGTCTTCGGCACCGAGCCCGACGCCGAGGGCCGGGTCCCTGTCATCCCGGTCACCTACATGAACTCCTCCGCCGCCCTCAAGGGCTTCTGCGGCGAGCGCGGCGGGATCGTCTGCACCTCCTCGAACGCCGCGACCGTGCTGGAATGGGCGTTCGAACGCGGCCAGCGCGTGCTGTTCTTCCCCGACCAGCACCTGGGCCGCAACACCGCGAAGGCCATGGGGGTGCCGCTGGAGCAGATGCCGATGTGGAACCCGCGCAAGGACCTCGGCGGCAACGACGAACAGGCCCTGCTCGATTCCCGGGTAATCCTCTGGCACGGCTTCTGTTCGGTCCACAAGCGCTTCAACGTGGGCCAGATCGAAAAGGCCCGCGCCGAGTTCCCCGGCGTGCAGGTGATCGTGCACCCGGAATGCCCCATGGAGGTGGTGGATGCCGCCGATTCCGCCGGGTCCACCGACTTCATCAAGAAGGCCATCGCTGCGGCCACGGAGCCCACCACGTTTGCGATCGGCACCGAGATCAACATGGTGAACCGGCTCGCCGCGGAATACCCGCAGCACACCATCTTCTGCCTCGACCCGGTGATCTGCCCCTGCTCCACGATGTACCGCATCCACCCCGGCTATCTCGCCTGGGTCCTGGAAGCGCTCGTCCGGGGCGAGGTGCTGAACCGCATCACCGTGGACGAGGACGTGGCCGCCCCGGCCAGGGTGGCCCTGGAACGCATGCTGGCGGCGCGGCCGTGACCAGGCGGCTCGTGATCGTCGGCAGCGGGATTGCTGGGCTCTACGCCGCGCTGCTCGCCACCGACGACGCCGCCACCGGCGGCCGTGACATCGAAGTGGTCCTCCTGAGCAAGGGGACGCTGGAGCAAAGCAACACCTTCTACGCCCAGGGCGGCATCTCGGCCGTGCTGGCCCCGGAGGATGCTGCCCCCGGGGACTCCGTGGCAGCGCACATCGCGGACACGCTCGCCGCCGGTGCCGGGCTCAACGACCCCGAGGCAGTCCGGATCCTGTGCACGGAGGCTGTCCGGGACATCGCCGGCCTGGGCCGCTACGGCGTGCACTTCGACGCAGCTCCCGACGGCGGACCGGCCCTGGGCCTGGAAGCGGCACACTCGGCCCCGCGCATCCTGCACGCCGGCGGGGACGCGACGGGCGCCTGCATCGCCCGCGGGCTCGTCGCCGCCGTCCTCGAACGCGCCGTCCTGGACCGCGCCGGCCACGGCCGGCTCCGGGTGGAGACCAGCGCGTTCGTCACCGGGCTCCTGACCGAACCTGGTGTCCGCCCGGAAGCTCCGTCACAGCCCGGCAGCGCACCCCCGACGCCGGCCCGGGTCACCGGCGTGGCCTACCTGGCTGGCGGACGGCCCCAGGCGCTGGCCGCCGACGCCGTCCTGCTCACCACCGGCGGTGCGGGCCGGCTCTTTGCCCGCACCAGCAACCCCGCCGTCGCCACCGCCGACGGCCTGGCCCTGGCCTGGCGTGCCGGCGCCGCGGTGCGGGACCTCGAGTTCTTCCAGTTCCACCCCACCACCCTTGCCGCCGGGGAGATTCCGGGCGGGCCGCCGGCCCTGCTCATCTCCGAAGCGGTCCGCGGCGAGGGCGCGGTGCTGCTGGATGCCGCGGGATACCGCTTCATGCCCGACTACCACCCCGACGCCGAACTGGCCCCCCGCGACGTCGTCTCCCGCAGCATCGCCCTGCACCTGGCCGCCACCGGGGCCGCGCCGGACAGCCCGGTCTACCTGGACGCCCGCGGCATCGAGGCAGAGCGGGGCGCGGGCTTCCTGGCCCGGCGGTTCCCGACCATCACGGCGGCCACCCTCGCCGCAGGGTACGACTGGACCACGGAGACCGTACCCGTGTCCCCGGCTGCCCACTACTGGATGGGTGGCGTGTGCACCGACCTGTGGGGCCGCACGTCGGTACCGGGCCTGTATGCCGCCGGCGAGGTGGCCCGCACGGGCGCCCAAGGGGCCAACCGGCTGGCGAGCAACTCGCTGCTGGAGGGCCTGGTGTTCGGCCGCCGGGCGGTCGAGGACTTCCTGCGCGCCGACCCGTCGCACGACACCACTGCTCCGCGTGCTCCCCACGATCCCCACGATCCCCCTAGCCTCGCAAGCTCGGCCAGGGAACCCGGATCGTGTGGGCCCACGGCCGCGGGCGGCCTCCCCTTGACGCACGCTTCCGCAGCGCCGTCGCACGACTTCACGTCAGGGGAGGACACTTTAGCGAGCGTGTCCGAAGATTTTGTGAAGTCGGTATCCGCGTACGGGGTTTTCTCGCGCGACGCTCTTCGGCGGTTGATGACGGCGGACGCCGGGGTAATGCGCAGCGGGGAGCAACTGCGGGAGGCGGAGACCGTGCTTGCGGCCTGGGACGCCGTTGTCCATTCTGAGACCGCTCCCGATGCCGGCCACAGTGACTGGCTCTGCCAGGATGCCCATGAGGACCGGAACCTGCTCCTCGCGGCCCGCCTGCTTGTGGCGGCTGCCCTGAACCGCACGCAGTCCGTCGGAGCCCACTACCGGGCGGACACGGACGACGCCTCAGCCCTCACCCATTCCATGCAAAGGATTTCCTCGTGACCACCACTGCCCACGCAACCGCTGCCCCGGAAACCCTGCCCTCCCGCACCGCGGCGCTCGCCGGGAGCCTGCCCGAGGCTGCCGTCCTGGCCGTCCTCCGCGCGGCGTTGCAGGAGGACGCCCCGTACGGGGACGTCACTTCCCAGACGCTCATCCCGGCGCAGGCGCGGGCCACCGCGGTGCTCAACGCCCGCGTTCCCGGGGTGCTGAGCGGCGGGGAGGTCTTCGCCGCGGCGATGCGGCTGACCGACCCGGGCGCCGTCGTCGAACTGCTGGTCCACGACGGCGAGGCCTTCGCCGCCGGAACCGCCCTGGCCCGCGTGACCGGGAACGCCCGCGCCGTGCTGCTGGCCGAACGCGTCGCACTGAACCTGGTCCAGCGGATGAGCGCCATCGCCACCAAAACGGCCGAGTTCGTGGCGCTCGTGGCCGGCACCCGGGCCCGGATCACCGATACCCGAAAGACCACGCCGGGGCTGCGGGTGCTCGAACGCTACGCCGTCCGCTGCGGCGGCGGCGCCAACCACCGCTTCAGCCTCTCCGACGCCGTCCTGGCCAAGGACAACCACCTGGCCGTCCTCACCGGCGGCGATCCGGCGAAGCTGACCGCAGTGCTCCGCGGCGCCAAGGCCCAGCTCGGCCACACAACACACTTCGAAGTGGAGGTGGACACCATGGAGCAGATCGAGCCCGTCCTGGCCGCCGGGGTGGACACCATCATGCTGGACAACTTCTCCCTGGCCGAGCTCGCGGCCGGCGTCGGGCTGGTGGGCGGCCGGGCCCGCGTCGAGGCCAGCGGCAACGTCAACCTCGCCACCGTGGCGGACATCGCGGCCACCGGGGTGGACGTCATCTCGATCGGCGCCCTGACGCACAGTGTCACGGCACTGGACCTCGGCCTGGACATTGAGCTTGACGTCGAGCCGGCCGTCGACTCAGGCGCCGGCCCGGCGGCCGGCTGAGGCGCGCCATGATCTTCCTCGACGCCGCGGCCACCACCCCGGTCCGCCGCGAGGTGCTGGAGGCCATGTGGCCGTACCTCACGGGCGAATTCGGCAACCCGTCAAGCCATCACTCCCTGGGTGAGGCGGCTGCCGCGGCGCTCGCAGGGGCCCGCGCCGCAACCGCCAGGGCCCTCGGCTGCCGCCCCGGGGAAGTCGTCTTCACCTCCGGCGGCACGGAAGCGGACAACCTCGCCGTCAAGGGCATTGCCCTGGCCCGGCGCGCCGCCGATCCGCGCCTGGACCGGGTGGCGATCAGCGCCGTCGAGCATTCCGCGGTGGAAGAATCCGCCAGGTACCTTGAACGGGTCCACGGGTTCGCCGTCGACGTGATCCCCGTGGACCGCTTCGGGCAGGTGAGCGAAGAGGCCCTCGCCGCCGTGCTGCAGCCCGGCACGGCCCTGGTCAGCATCATGTACGCCAACAACGAGGTCGGCACGGTCCAGCCCATCGCCCGGCTCGCGGCGCTGGCCCATGCCCACGGGGTCCCGTTCCACACCGACGCCGTCCAGGCCGCCGGCTGGCTGCCGCTGGACACCGGCGCACTGGGCGTGGACGCGCTGAGCATTTCCGGCCACAAGCTGGGCGCGCCCAAAGGCAGCGGCGCGCTGTTTGTGCGCGGCCGGGTCCGGCTTGAACCGCTGGTCCACGGCGGCGGGCAGGAACGGGGCCGCCGGTCGGGCACGGAGAACGTCGCCGGGGCCGTGGCGCTGGCGACGGCACTGGCGCTGCCGCGGGAACCGGCCGGGCACGTCGCTGCCCTCCGCGACGGGTTCATTGACGCCGTGCTGGCCGGTGTTCCCGGCGCACTGCTCACCGGCCACCCCACCGAGCGGCTGCCCTCGGTGGCATCCTTCTGCTTCCCGGGCACCAGCGGCGAGTCCGTGCTGCTGGAGCTCGAACGCCAGGGCATCATCTGCTCCAGCGGTTCCGCGTGCGCCGCCGGCTCGGATGCGCCCTCGCCGGTGCTGCTGGCCCTGGGCATCGAGCCCGAGATCGCCCAGACGGCGGTGCGGTTCAGCTTTGACTCGACCGTGACGGCAGCGCAGTTGCAGGAGGCGGCGGCCGCGGTCCGCACCGCCGTCGCCGGCGTCCGCTCCCTCGGGACCCCCTCCACCGGTTGAGCTGTCACTAAATGTCTTTATCGGGCCTCCATAGCGGCTTGAACTGATAGCTCAACCCGGGGTGAGGGCCCCGGGCGACGTCAGCGGTGGCGGGCGCGGCGGAAGATCCAGTGCCGCAGCATCGTGAACCGCACGGCGGTGGCGGCGAAACCGGAGAGGGTGGTGGTCCACAGCTCCTCGGCCACGGTGGCGTCCGGGTTGACCCAGTGCAGGACGGCGAGGCTGCCGCCGGTGATCAGCAGCGCGACGACGATCACGATCAGGCCGTTGAGGTGGTCGCGCTTCATCCGGCGGCGTTCGGTGATCTTGAACGTCAGGCGCCGGTTGAGGGCGGTATTCATGAACGACGTCAGGATCAGGGCCGCCGCGTTGGCCGGTTGGGCCCCAAGCCAGGGCCGGGAGAGGGCGTACAGGGCCAGGGAGGTCAGGGTGCAGACAATGCCGACGCCGGTGAACCGGATGAGCTGCCGGACCACGGGGTAACGGAGGACTCCACGGTACCGGCGGGTCTTCGGCCCGAGGACGACGGCGGGGGCAGGGTCAAGCTGTTCGAGCTGGGACTCCATCCGCTCAGTACAGCTCGCCCACGGGGATGTCCACGGCCAGCCGGTTTGCCGGGCCCGCCAGCGGACATGCCCAGGCCTCGTTGTAGGCGCACGAGGGGTTGTAGGCGAAATTGAAGTCCAGGATGAATTCGGCCTGGGGCCCGGAGCCGCGCACGCCGTGGAAAGCTCCCTTGATGGTGTCCAGGAGGTAGCGTCCAGCGCCGTAACTGCCGCCGGGCTGGCCTGCGGTGGCGTCACGGAACGGCACGAAGATGCCCCCGCCGTAGCCCCTGAGCTTCCAGACCGCGAGCTGTCCCATCTCGGGCAGGTCGAAGGTGCCCAGCCGCACAAACCGGACCAGGCCGTCGGTCCCGGTCTCTACGTTCATCTCCCGCCCGGCGCCCTCGGGGGTCAGCGGGACGTGGAAACGGTAGATCGGATCGTAGTCCGCCGTCTTCAGGCCGCCGAAAGTGGCCTTGGCCTCGGCCGTCAGCGCGGAGGCCGGATGGGTGCCGAACATGCGGTCCCGCTCCTGGCGCCAGTAGGAATGCGCCTCGGCCGGGCTGTCCGCGGCAATCTTTCGCGTGGTGGCGTAGAGGGCAAAGGTCCGCAGCCGCCAGTCCGCGATATCGAGGGCCGACATGCCTGCCACGTCGCCCAGATCCCCAAAGTGCGTTCCGTCAATGCTCTGTTCGGCCATGCCCCCAGCGTATCCGCTTTCGCGGGGCCGAAATTTGTGCGCCGAAATTGTGCCCCGGATCCCGGGGCCGGACCCGCGCGCCGAATGGCCCGTTCCGGCGGACCCTCCGGCCGTAGACTTTCGCGCATGCGCAACCCCCTGCAGAACGCGGCCGCCGGCAATACCCTCAAGAGCCCCGGCGGAACACCGGGCGGCCCCGGGCACCCGCCGGGCGCCGGGCGCGCGGCGGCGTCGCTGGCGGAGCTCGTGACGTACCGGACCGTGTCCATCCGGGCCGCGGGGTCCTCCCATGCCGGGTCCTCCCGGTCCGGGTCCTCCCATGCCGGGGCCGGGGTGGAAACAGCCGAGTTCGAGGCCTTCATTGCGGCGCTGCCCCGGTTGTATCCGGCGGTCCATGCTGCCCTGGAACTGGAGCGGGTCAACGGCCACGCCCTCCTGTACCGCTGGCCCGGCGCCGCACCAGCGGAGGACCCAGCGGCCGTGCACCGTGCGTCGGTGCTGATGGCGCACTACGACGTCGTCCCGGCAGACGACCCGGGGGAGTGGACACACCCGCCGTTCTCCGGCCACAACGACGGCACGTTCCTCTGGGGCCGCGGGACGCTCGATGACAAGGGCCAGCTCGTGGCCATCCTGGAAGCGGCCGAGAGCCTGCTGCTGGCGGGGTATGCGCCCGCGCACGACCTCTACTTCTCGTTCGGCAACAACGAGGAGACGGCCGGCAACAGCGCGGCGGCCGCCGCGGACCTGCTGGCCGGCCGCGGCGTGGTGCCCTGGCTCGTGCTGGACGAGGGCGGTGCCGTCGCGGGCGGCGCCTTCCCGGGGGTGAGCCGGCCGGCCGCCGTCGTCGGCGTGGCCGAAAAGGGAATCCTGGACGTGGAGCTGCTGACCCGGGACCCGGGCGGACACGCCTCCACGCCGCCGCGGATGGGGGCGACGGCGCGGCTGGCCCGCGCCATCACCCGGATCGAGCGCAGCCCGTTCCCGCAGTCGCTGCCGGAGGTGACCGCCGAGATGCTGCGCCGCTTCGGCCCGCACACCCCGCCACCGCTGCGGGCCGTGTTCGCGAACGTGGCACTGCTCCGGGCGCCGATCACCTGGCTCTTCGGCCGGCTCGGCAGCGAGACCAACGCCATGACCCGAACCACCGTCGCCATCACCACGCTCGAAGGCAGCTCCGGGGCCAACGTCCTCGCCGCCACGGCGAAGGCCAACGCCAACATCAGGGTGGCGGTGGGGGAGACGGTCGAGGGCACCATGGCACTGCTGCGGAAAATCATCCGCGACCCGAAAGTCGAACTGCGCGTCGTGGAGGGCAACGACCCGTCTCCGGTGTCGCCGTCCTCGGGGGCCCAGTGGGACCTGCTGGCGGACTGCATCGGGCAGGTCTTCCCCGAGGCGATCATCACCCCCTACATCATGATGGGCGGCACCGACTCGCGCCGTTTCACCGGGATCTGCGGTGCCGTGTACCGCTTCGCGCCCTTCTTCATGGACGTCCGGGCCCGCGGCTCTATCCACGCCGTTGACGAAAAGATCGGGCTGGAGACGCTGGAGCAGGGGGTCCGGTTCTACGAAACACTGATGCGGGAGCTCTGAGTCATGCGGCGTCCCGGCTACGCTGGCACCATGACAGGGACGGCCCCTTCTTCAGCAGGCACCGCTTCTTCAGCAGGCACTGCAGGAATCCGGTGCGCTGTGCTGCGCACCGGCGCGGTGCTCGCGGTCGCGGCGGCAGCCCTTTCGGGCTGCAGCAGCGACGGCAAGGGGACGCCGGTCTGGACCGCGGGCAGCAGCGCGGCGGACAGTGCGGGTCCCGGTGCGAGTGAGAGTGCGACGCCGTCTGCCACCACTGGTGCCGCCGCCTCGGCCAGCGTTTCCCCCAGCGCGGGCTCGAGCGCAGCGGCCTGGAAGGTCTTTACCGACCCGGCAAAGTCCGTCAGTTTTGAGGTGCCGCAGGACTGGATTGTCCAGTCCGTAGCTCCCGACGCCGGTGCGCTGCCCGGGGCGCTGAAGATCACCGTCAAGGACGCCGGCGGCGCTTACCTGGCCACCTTGCAGACCGGCCTGCCCCCGCATCCGGCCGCGGCCTGCCCGGACGACGCTGCACGCAACTACGTCGTGGTCAGCAGCGTGCCGGTTGACCTGCCGCACGCCGGCGGCGGGGGAACCATTGACCCGCACGTGGTGTTCCGGGTGATCCAGGGCTACAAGTACTTCGGCTCCTACGGCATCACCAACGTGGCGGGCGGCGCCGGCGGCAGGAGCTGCGCGTTGCAGAACGTGGTCCGTGGCCCGGCCGGCAAGGGGGACTATTCGTTCGGGGACCTGACAGTGCTCAAAGCGTTGGCGCCGGACCAGAAGGTTGCCCCCGCCAAGGCCTTCGACACTCTCGACCAGGCGGCCAAGTACGTCAATGAGGGGTCCGAATTCGCGAACCTCCAGCGGATGCTAATGTCTCTGAAGATCAAAAACTAGTCCCGCCCGCCCCGCACATCCCCGGGCCGTTGACGGCGGCTTCCCCTGCACCCACCTCAATCCCACATCCCGGAGACAGAGATACATGGAACGCGCCGTAGCCGCCCGCATGGCCTTCAAGACCGTTGCCGAAACCAAGGTGGCTCTCGCCGTGGCGGTGGCCCGGAACGCCGGCTACGACTCGATTGAAGAATCGCTCAGGGTGACCGCGGGAGGCGGGGACGTGCCGCTGACCGAGCTCTCGGACCATCACGGCGGCCGCTTCCACTACATGGAATTCGCCGAACCCACCGAAGTCCTGGTTGAGTATTCGGCCACCGTCACCGGCTTCGCGCTGCCCGAGGAACCCGGGCTCATGGAACTGATCCGCTATGTCAGGCCCAGCCGCTACGCGGAATCAGACCGGCTGTTGCCCACCGCCTATGCCGAATTCGGCGGGCTCCAGGGCGAGGAGCTACTCCACGCCGTCCGGGACTGGGTTTTCAACGAGCTGCGCTACGTCAGCGGATCCTCGCGGGGGACCGACGGCGCGGTCGAAACACTGCTGCACCGCCGCGGCGTCTGCCGGGACTTTGCCCACCTCGCCATTGCCCTGCTGCGTTCCAAGAACGTCCCGGCCCGGCTGGCCGCCGTCTACGCCCCGGGACTGACCCCGATGGACTTCCACGCCGTGGCCGAGGCGCACATCAACGGCGCCTGGCACGTCATCGACCCCACGGGGCTGGCGCCACGGGAGAGCATGCTGCGGATCACGGCAGGACGCGATTCCTCGGACACCGCCTTCCTGTCCACCGTGGGCGGCAGCCTGTCCCTGAAGGAACTCAGCGTCACCGCCGTCGTCGATGACCTGCCGCAGGAAGACCCGGCGCAGCTCGTCGCGATCCACTAGGCAGCGCACGGCCTCACGGCACGGTCTTAGCGCACGGAGACAGCGGCGCGGAGCTTCTCGGTCAGCCGCAGCAGCTCCTGCTGTTCGGCCGCGGAGAGGGCCGGGCCCACGAGCGCGGCGATGTCGCGCACGTGTTCCCGGCCGATCTGCTTCTGCAGGTCCCGTCCGGCATCGGTGAGCCGGATGAGGATCCCGCGTCCGTCCTCCGGGGCTGGAGTCCGTTCAACGAGCCCGCGCTTCCCGAGCCGCTCCACCAGCCGGCTCAGGCTGGACTGGCTCAGCAGCACGTTGTCGTTGAGTTCGTTCAGGCGCAGCCACCCGGAGGGGCAGCGGGAGAGCGTAAACAGGACGTCGTACTCATTGAGCGCCAGGGCTTTGAATGCCGGCGCCGCCTGCAGCTTGCGCATCACCGCCACCTGGGCCCGGAACAGGGACTCCCAGGTTTCCGCGGCCAGGCGTACCGGCGATTCGGTAGTCTTGGCGGGCATCATGAGCCCTGAACGGTGGTCTCTGCCGCGGCGGCGTCGGCGGCGCCCGCTGCCAGTGCGGCCGCCACCCGGCCGGCGTGCGTCGGCGGTTCGGGAACGTGTGCCGGCTTGAGCGCGGCATATTCCTTGCGCAGCACCGGCAGCACTTCCTCGCCGAACAGGTCCAGCTGTTCCAGGACGGTCTTCAGCGGCAGGCCGGCGTGGTCGATCAGGAAGAGCTGGCGCTGGTAGTCGCCGAAGTACTCCCTGAACGTCAGGGTCTTTTCGATCACTTCCTGCGGGCTGCCGACGGTCAACGGGGTCTGGGACGTGAAGTCCTCCAGCGAGGGGCCGTGGCCGTAGACCGGGGCGTTGTCGAAGTAGGGGCGGAACTCCTTGACGGCGTCCTGGGAGTTCTTCCGCATGAAGAACTGGCCGCCGAGGCCCACAATCGCCTGGTCCGCCTTGCCGTGGCCGTAGTGCTCATAGCGTTCGCGGTAGAGGCCGATCAGCTGCTGGTAGTGCTCCTTGGGCCAGAAGATGTTGTTGGCGAAGAAGCCGTCACCGTAGTACGCCGCCACTTCGGCGATCTGCGGCGTGCGGATCGAGCCGTGCCACACGAAGGGGGCGACGCCGTCGAGCGGGCGGGGGGTGGAAGTGAAGTTCTGCAACGGGGTGCGGTGCTTGCCGGACCAGTTGACGGTGTCCTCGTCCCAGAGGCGGCGCAGCAGGGAGTAGTTCTCGATCGCGAGTTCGATCCCGTCCTGGATGTTCTTGCCGAACCAGGGGTAGACGGGGGCGGTGTTGCCGCGGCCCAGGACCAGGTCCACGCGTCCGTCCGCGAGGTGCTGGAGCATCGCGAAGTCCTCTGCGATCTTCACGGGGTCGTTCGTGGTGATCAGGGTCGTGGCCGTGGACAGGATGATGCGCTCGGTCTGGGCCGCGATGTACGCCAGCGTGGTGGTGGGGGAGGACGAGAAGAACGGCCGGTTATGGTGCTCGCCGATGGCGTAGACATCCATGCCGATCTCTTCGACCTTCTTGGCGATCGCCACGGACGCCTTGATGCGCTCGTGCTCAGTCGGGGTGCGGCCCGTGGTGGGGTCGGTAGTGATGTCGCTGACGCTGAATACGCCGATCTGCATGGTGTGCCTTTCCGTGGCCGGGGTGGATCCGGGATCTGTTTCTACTATAGCCGATTTAGATGCGTTTGCATCTATCGACCGGTATAACGCCCGGCGTGGACGAATATTCCCGCGCCGTTCCGGCCGGGTTTGCCGCCCCGTCTTCCCGGCCGCGTTGCCGGCCGCGTTCCCGCCTTCGGCGACGGCGCGGGCCTAGGATGCAATCAATCGGCTGGCCGCGAGGTGCCCGCCCTCCCGGAAGGCCGCCATGCGCCGTGTTGTAGCTTTTCTGTGTCTGGTGGAGCTCACCAGTGGAGTCCTGCAGGGCTATTACACGCCCATCCTCACCGATATCGCCCGGCACCTGGGGATCCACGACGCCGACGTCAACTGGTTCGAGGCCGCGCAACTCATGGTCAGCGCCCTCGCCGTGCCGGTGCTGGCCAAGCTGGGGGACATGTACGGGCACAAGAGGATCCTGCTGGTTTCCACGCTGGTCACCGCCACGGCCTCCTGGGGCGTCGCGCTCGCCCCGGACTTCTGGACCTTCCTGGCCGCGTGGTCGTTCCAGGGTTTCTACGTGGTCTGGCTGCCCCTGGAAATTGCCCTGATCTTCAGCCGCGTCCATCAGCTGCCCGACGGCGCCGCCCGCACGCGGCGCGCGGCCGGCTTCCTCGTCGGGGCGCTGGAAGCCGGTGTCATCGCCGGGGCGCTCGCCGCCGGTGCGCTCGTGGAAGTGTTCGCGGGCCAGCTGCAGCTGGTGCTCCTGGTCCCCGCGGTGGCCGTCTCCGCATGCTGGTTCGCCGTCAGGTTTGGCGTGCCGGAGTCGCGGGAGCGCAGCGGCGGACGCGTGGACACCCGCGGCTTCACGCTCCTCGCCCTCGGGCTGCTGCTTATCACGTCCGGGCTGACCTTCATGCGCCTCAATGGCGCCGGTGCGTGGTGGCCGTGGGCGCTGGTGGGAGCCGGAGTTCTGGTGTTCGTTCCGTTCGCGCGGTTCGAGCTGCGCGCGGCCGATCCGCTCGTCGACCTCCGAATGCTGCGGGGTAAGTCCATGTGGCCCGTCCAGCTGACCGCCGGGCTCTTTGGCGTCTCGGTGCTCGGCGCGCAGGCCCCGCTGTCCACTTTCGCCCGGACGGATCCCGCGCTGCACGGCTACGGCCTCGGGCTGCGCGCCGGGCAGGTCTCCATCATCATCGGGGTCTACGTGCTGGCGCTGCTGGTGGGCGCGCTGCTGTACCCAGTGGTGACCCGCCGGCTCACCCCGCGCTGGACCCTCGTGGGCGCCGCCACGCTCGTGGGCCTGGGCTACCTGCTGTTCCTGCCGTTCCACGGCAGTCTCGCCCAAGCGCTGGCCAACATGGCGATCGCCGGTGTCGGCTCCGGGGCCCTCGTGGCGGCGCTGCCTTCGGCGGCCGCCGCGGCCGCGCCCCTCAACCGGACCGCGATGGCCACGGGTTTGACCAACACCACCAAGACCATCGGCGGAGCCTTCGCGTCCGCGGTGTTCGGCATCGCCCTGGTCAGCCACGTCCTGGCCGAGGCCGGGGCCGGCGCGGGGGACGCCGGTCAGACCGCGGCGCCGCTCGCTGGCTACCTCACGGTATGGACCATCTGCGGAGTCACCGGGCTTGCCGCCGCTGCCGCGCTGGTGGTGGTGCCCCGTCTGGCCTTCTCCGACCCGGCGGCCGTGGCCGCCGCACCGCTTAGGGCCGGCTCGCACTAGGGGTGGCCTTCCTCCCCGGCGACTGAGGAAGTATGTTCTTAGCGTGACGGGTACGCGGAGGTACGAGCGGGGGCGCGCGGCGGCCGCGGCTGTCCTGGTGGCAATCAGCCTTTTGGTTTCGGGATGTTCGGCACCCACCGTGCTGGCCCCGGCGAGCACGGTGGATGCGCGCGCGGTGCTGGCGGCGTTCGAGTCCCGGGACGTGGTGGGGCACCTGCAGGCGCTGCAGCGGGTGGCCGATGCCAACGGCGGGAACCGGGCCTCGGGGACCTCGGGGTATGAGGAGTCGGCCCGCTACGTCGAGGAGCAGCTGCGCGCGGCCGGGTATGAACCGGTGCGGCAGAGCTTCACGTTCAAAGAGGACGGCCGGCGCGGCAAGACGGTGGAGTCCTTCAACATCCTCGCCGACACGGGTGGCGATGCCGGGCACACCGTGGTGGTGGGTGCGCACCTGGACTCCGTGCAGGA
>NZ_JBFTPY010000019.1:0-82153 GCF_056398725.1 Arthrobacter sp. 01T425
AACGCCCGGTCCCATCCCGAACCCGGAAGCTAAGACCCACAGCGCCGATGGTACTGCACCCGGGAGGGTGTGGGAGAGTAGGTCACCGCCGGAACACCATTAACGGTCGAGGACCCCCACCACCAGGTGGGGGTCCTCCCGCATTTAACGGCCCATACGAAATACTCAAGCCGAAACCCCATGCGGGTCCGGTTGGGCGGCGCGGGTAGAGTTGGTGCCCATGGATAACCTCTTCAGCCATGCTCCCGTTGACCCTTCTGATGGCCCCGAGCCGGAGGTAGCAGACGGCCTGGAGCCGGTTGTCTACACGGTGGTGGTACTCGGCGCCGTCGCCCGGGCCTTTGTGGGATTCACCGAACATACGCACCTCTGGTGGCCGCTGGAGGACCACAGCGTCTATGGCGCCGGCTCCTACGTGGAGTTCGAGGAGAGCCTCATCATGGAGACCGCTGATGATGGCCGGACAGCCGTGTGGGGATCCATTGACGACTGGCAGCCGCCGTTGTCCTTCCATGCCAGCTGGCACCCTGGGACCACTGCCATATGGTCCACTGAGCTCCGGGTGGCCTTCAAGGCGGTCGGCGAGGGAACAGAGCTCCGCCTGGTTCACAGCGGTTGGGAAGGCGCCGAGGATCCCGCGGCCGCCCGGGCAGACTACGCGGCCGGCTGGCCCGGCGTCCTGGACCGTTTTGTTCGCTTCATGGGCGGCGCCGGCGCCTGAGCTTGCTTGGCCTGTGGGCCGGATCGAGGCGTTGCTTCCCAGTTGCTCGGTGGACCGGGGCGGAGAACCCGTGGGGCCTCCCCGGCCTTCCGGGCCGTTCTGGGCAGACGGCCAGGCAATGGAACGAGGAACTGGGCAGGAACGCCGCCACGGAGAAAATAGCCGGAGACTAGCGGATCGGTCCTTGGTCAAGGGGCGGAACGGCGGTGCTGGACCGGATGACAAAGCGCGTAGGGTATTCGGTGTGCGGGGCCGCCGCGTCTCCGGCGCCGTCGAGCCTGGCCAACAAGCGCCGCACGGCCAGCGCGCCCTGGCCCCGCGCGTCTTGATCGAACGTGGTCAGCCCGAAGACCTCACCAAGTTCATGGCCGTCGATGCCGATGACGGAGAGGTCCTGCGGCACCCGCAGGCCGAAATCCCGGGCAGCGAGGATCGTCCCAATCGCCATCTCGTCGGAGGCGGCAAAGACGGCCGTGGGGCGCTCCGGTGAGGTGCCGAGCAGCGTACGGGCGTTGGCATAGGCGCCCTGGATCGTGAAATCGGCGGAGATCTGCCACTCCGGCCGGACCGTCAGCCCGGCGTCGCGCATGGCTTTCTTGAAGCCCGCCTGGCGTGTCCCGGGAAGGCGGAAATCCTGGTCGTAGGCGGCATCGCCGGTCATATGGGCGATTTTGCTGTGGCCGAGCTGGATCAGGTGGCGGGCTGCGGCCTCCGCGATGCCGGAATCATCGATGCGGATGGTCGACGCGCCAGGCAACGGGCCGCCGATCCCGACGATCGGACGGTGGATGGCCAGCAGCTGGTCGATCTCGGCCTCGGAGAGCTCCAAGGACACTGCGATCACAGCATCCACGCGTTTGCGCAGCAGGAAGTCGTTCAGCACACTGTGGCGGCGCTCCAGGCCCTCGCTGACGTTGTACAGCGTGAGGTCGTAGCCGGCGTCCAGCAGGGTGGCAGAGACACCTTCGACCACCGAGGAAAAAAACCACCGGTGGACCGAGGGGACAACAAGGCCGACATTGTGATTGCGCCCGGAGGCCAGGCTGGAAGCGTGGTAGGACAGGACGAAGCCAAGCTCAGCGGCGGCGGTCTGGGCGCGTTCCCGGCTTCGCGGGGAAACGTTGCCTTTGCCGCTCAAGGCGCGCGAAACGGTGGCGATGGAGAGGCCGGCCCGTTCCGCGACGTCCTTGATGCCGGGCATGCCTAGCCCTCCGTGTCCTCGATGTAGATTTCCAGCCAAACAGTTTCACCTGAGCTTAACGGATCGCCGGCGCTGTCCATGCCCCCAACGTCGTAGCCGGCCTCCGGTGACGTTGAGCTGCGCAGCAGCACCCGCCCGGCGGGCAGTTCCAAGGGCTCGGACCCCACATTCAGCAGCACCAGCGTGGAGCCGTTGAGGAAGGCAAGGCTCGTGTCCGTGCACAGGTCCTCGTACCAGGACAGTGAGCCGCGGCCCAGGTCCAGCCGGCGGCGGAGCTCCAGCATGCGCTTGTAGAGGCTTAGGTGCGACGACGGTGAAGCGGCCTGCACATCCCGCGCCAGCCGGGCGAAGCTTTCCGGCTGCGGCAGCCACGGGTCCTGCCCGTCGCCAAATCCTGCGTGGAGTTCTCCGGCCCGCCAGGGCAGCGGGACGCGGCAGCCGTCGCGGCCCAGCCGTGCGCCGCCGGTGCGGGCAAAAGTGGGGTCCTGGCGCCGGGTGTCCGGGATGTCGATCCCGTCCGGAAGGCCGAGTTCTTCGCCCTGGTAGAGGTAAGCCCCGCCGGGCAGCCCGAGCATGAACAGGGACGCCGCTGCCGCGCGGGACCGTCCGCGGTCCTCGTCCGGCTGCGGATCCCAGGTGCCGATTCCGTCACCGTCGCGCGGCGCCTGCCCGTTGTATCCGAAGCGGGTGGCGTGGCGGACGACGTCGTGGTTGGAGAGCACCCACGTGCTGGGGGCGGCGACGGCGTCCAGCGACGTCAGTGACTCGGTGATGACGTGGCGCATGCGATGCACGTCCAGGCCCGCGTGGAGGTAGGGGAAGTTGAAGGCCTGGTGCATTTCGTCCGGGCGCACCCAGTCGGCGAGCCGGGGGAGCGGGTCCACGTTCGCTTCGGCGCAGAGGATCCGGTCGGCGCCGTACTCGGCGAGAATCCGCCGCCACTGGCGGTAGATGTCGTGGAGGGCGGGCTGGCCGAACATCGGAGCGTCGTGGCCGGGGAAGCCGTCAGAGCTGCTGCCGTCGGCGCGGCCGCCCCACTCCGGCAGGCCGGTGGCCTTCACGAGGGCGTGCGCCACGTCCACCCGGAAACCGGAGACGCCGCGGTCCAGCCAGAAGCGCAGGACCCGCTCGAATTCCACGTGGACGGCGAGGTTGTCCCAGTTGAAGTCCGGCTGGGAGGAGTCGAAGAGGTGCAGGTACCACTGGCCCGGGGCGCCGTCCGGTTCGGTGATACGGGTCCAGGCTGGACCGCCGAAGTGGGACTGCCAGTTGTTCGGCGGTTCTTCGCCGAAGGTTCCCTTGCCGTCGCGGAAGATGAACATGTCCCGCTCCGGGCTGCCGGCGGGAGCAGCCAGGGCGGCCTGGAAGGCCGCGTGCTGGTCCGAGCAGTGGTTGGGCACCAGGTCAACGATCATCCGCAGTCCCAACCGCGCGGCCTCGGCAATCATGGCGTCGAAGTCGTTCAGCGTGCCGAACAGGGGGTCGACGTCGCAGTAATCGCTCACGTCGTAGCCGGCGTCGCGCTGCGGAGACCGGTAGAACGGCGAAAGCCAGACGGCATCGATGTCCAGGTCGGCGAGCCGGGGAAGCTCGGCGGTGATTCCGGCGAGGTCGCCGATGCCGTCGCCGTTCAGGTCCCGGAACGAGCGAGGGTAGACCTGGTAGATGACGGCGGACCGCCACCATCCAGGGATGTGGTCTGCGGCGTGCACCGGGGTCAGCGGACCCGTCAGGGGGCCGGCCTGCGCGGCGGGGGAGCGGAGAACTGAATCAACGGACATGACGGTAATCGTAAGTCCCACACCCCAAAAATGAAAACGCTTCCAGTCACATTCGAATCGGGCAGTTTCGTCCCACGCTAGGACTGTCCCCGGCCCGGCGTCCGGCCAGCCAGCGGAGTCCCTCGCCCCGGGCCGGTGCGGTGACTTTTCAAAGTGGTACCTAGCGTGTACTTTGGAAGCGCTTGCAGTTGTGAGCCACATCACCGACGATGCCACGGGGCTCTGGAATGGACTTCCAGGGCCTTACGCGTGGATGCAGGAATTTATGAAAGGGACACCAATGAAGGTGCAGAACACCCTCACGAACGGAACGAGCCGCCGCGTATTCACCGCGGGCGCTATTTCCGTAGTGGCCGCACTGGCCCTCAGCGCGTGCGGCGGCGCCGCAGCCACCGCACCCGCGACCGCGACGGCCAAGCCTGACCTGAAGGCCTCCGGCGCCAGCACGATCACCATGTGGGTCGATGCCGAGCGCGCACCCGCGCTGAAGGACATCACGGCCAAGTTCCAGACCGATACCGGCATCGCGGTCAAGCTCGTCGTCAAGGACTTCGCCGCTGTCCGCGACGACTTCATCACCCAGGTCCCGACCGGCAAGGGCCCGGACCTGATCGTTGGCCCGCACGACTGGGTCGGCAAGTTCGTCCAGAACGGCGTGATCGCTCCGGTGGAGCTCGGGGACAAGAAGTCCGAGTTCCAGGACTCCTCCATCAAGGCCATGACCTACAACGGCTCCGTCTACGGCGTCCCGTACGCGATCGAGAACATCGCCCTGCTCCGCAACACGGACCTCGTTGCCCAGAGCGCCAAGACCCTGGACGAGGTCGTCGCCAACGGCAAGAAGGCCGTGGCCGACGGCAAGGCGAAGTTCCCGTTCCTCGTGGGCATGGACCCGAAGCAGGGCGATCCGTACCACCTCTACCCGCTGCAGGCTTCCATGGGCTCGCAGGTCTTCGGCAAGGCAGCCGACGGCGGCTACGACCCCAAGCAGCTCCTGATCGGCGACGCCTCCGGCGTCGAGTTCGCCAAGAAGCTGGCCGCCTGGGGCGACAAGGGCGAAAAGATCATCAACTCCAACATCACCGGTGACATCGCCAAGGAGAAGTTCCTGGCCGGCGAGTCCCCGTACTACCTGACCGGCCCGTGGAACGTGCCGGACGTGCAGAAGAAGGGCATCAAGTTCGCTGTCGACGAGCTGCCGACCACCGGCGACCAGCCGGCCCAGCCGTTCATCGGCGTCAACGGCTTCTTCATCAGCGCCAAGAGCGCCAACGCCCTGGCCACCAACGAGTTCGTCACCAACTACCTGACCTCCGGGGCCGCACAGGACTCCATGTACAAGGCCGGTGGCCGCCCGCCGGCACTGAAGGCCTCCTTCGAGAAGGCAGCAAGCGACCCGGTTGTCGCCGCCTTCGGCAAGATCGGCGCCAACGGCGTCCCGATGCCGGCCATCCCGGAAATGAGTGCCGTCTGGGCCGACTGGGGAGCCACCGAGCTCGCCCTCATCAAGGGCCAGGGCGACCCCGCCGCTGACTGGGCCAAGATGGCCGCCAGCATCAAGAGCAAGATCAAGGGTTAGTCCCCGCGCCGGTTCTTGACGCTTCGCCAAGCGCCAGTGACCGGCGGCACCGGGCCGGGCGGCCGTGAGGCCGCCCGGCCCGTTCCTGCATCACCCCAGCTTCTCCCAAGGACTGTAGACAGCCATGTCAGATACCGAACTCCGCGAGGACATAGACCCCGCACTGTCGTCCGCCCCGGACGCCGCCCCCACAACCTCAGCCCGGCGGGCCGGCAGCGCCCACCCACGCCGGAGCGGCCCCGAGGGGGTGAAGGGAACCATCGCGAAGATCGTGCTGCTGGGCCTCGTGGACGCCCTCGCTGTCTACATCCTGATGATGCTTTTCCTGAGCCAGTCCTGGCTGGCGTTGGGAGTCTCCGCCGCCGTCGTGCTGGTGATCAACTGGATCTACCTGCGCAAGGGCGGCCTGCCCGCCAAGTACCTGGCCCCGGGCGTGCTCTTCCTGCTCGTATTCCAGGTCTTCGTGGTCATGTTCAGCGGTTACATCGCGTTCACCAACTACGGCGACGGCCACAACAGCACCAAGGGTGACGCGATCGCCGCCATCCAGCTCACCGCGCAGAAGCGGGTGCCCGAGTCGCCGGCCTACAAGGCCGCCGTGCTCACCAAGGACAACTCCTTCTACCTTCTCTGCACCGACCCGCAGGGCAAGGTCTCGCTCGGTAACACCGAGACGCCGCTCGCGGAAGCCCCCGGCGCCGGCAAGGACTCGACCGGGAAGGCCAACGCCCTGGCCGGCTACCGAACCCTGAACTTCCAGGAGATCGTTGCGAACCAGCAGAGCATCCTGGACATCACGGTCCCGGTCTCCGCCAACCCGGCCGACGGCACCCTGCGCACCGCGGACGGCAGCAACGCCTACCAGTTCAAGCCGTCGCTGAAGTACGACGCCGCTGCCGACACCTTCACGGACACCGCCTCCGGTGCCGTCTACCGCGACAACGGCAAGGGCGCCTTCGCGGCAGGCAACGGCGAGACGCTCTCCACCGGCTGGAAGATCGACGTCGGGATGGAAAACTTCGCCCGCGCCTTCACCGACCCCAGCCTGCGCGGCCCGCTGCTCGGCGTTATCCTCTGGACCTTCACTTT
Source organism: Arthrobacter sp. 01T425 (assembly GCF_056398725.1). Lineage (NCBI taxonomy): Bacteria > Bacillati > Actinomycetota > Actinomycetes > Micrococcales > Micrococcaceae > Arthrobacter > Arthrobacter sp. 01T425. Next base: position 6,372 of record NZ_JBFTPY010000019.1, read on the forward strand.
CGCCCTGGGTTCCGTCGCTCTGACCTTTGCGCTGGGGCTGTTCCTGGCCATCACCTTCAACCGCGAGGACCTCAGGGGCAAGAAGGTCTACAGGATCCTGATGATCCTGCCGTACGCCTTCCCCGCCTTCCTCACCGGCCTGGTCTGGTCCGGCATCCTCAACCCGGAATTCGGGTGGCTCAACCAGAACTTGTTCGGCGGGGCATCCATCGGCTGGCTCACCGACCCGTTCCTGGCCAAGATCAGCGTGCTGGTGGTCAACCTCTGGCTGGGTTTCCCCTACATGTTCCTGGTCTGCACCGGCGCGCTGCAGTCGCTGCCCAGCGAGCTGGACGAGGCCGCCCGGATGGACGGTGCCGGCCCGTGGCGGGTGTTCCGCTCCATTAAGCTCCCGCTGCTGCTGGTCTCGATCGCGCCGTTGCTGATCTCCTCCTTCGCCTTCAACTTCAACAACTTCAACGTGATCTTCATGCTCACCGGCGGCGGACCCCGCTTCGAGGACACCAACCGGGACATCGGAGCCACCGACATCCTGATCACCCTGGTGTACAAGGTGGCATTCGGGCAGGGCACTGGCCGTGACTACGGCCTCGCCAGCGCACTGGCGATCATCATCTTCATCATCGTGGCCACTGTCTCGGCCATCAGTTTCAAGCAGACCAAGGCACTCGAGGACGTGAACGCATGAACGGGTCAGCATCGCGCACCGCCGCTCCGGCAGAGAAAACCTGGCAGGGTGGAGGGACCGGCCCCGGCAACATCACCACCGGCGCGACCGACGTCGAATACCTCAAGTCGCTGCAGCGCCGGCGCCCGTTCGGCGTCTGGTTCAAGGACAAAGGATGGCGCCACCTGGTGGGGTGCATCGTGACGGTCTTCGCGGTCTTCCCGCTGCTCTACGTGCTGTCCGCAGCGCTCAACTCCACCGGCACCCTGGTGGGTTCCAACGCGCTGTTCAGCAGGATCGACTTTGGCAACTTCACCGCCCTGTTCGACATGCCCTCGCGGCCCTTTGCCCGCTGGTTCGGCAACACCATGGTGGTGGGCGGCGTGACCTCCGCGGCCACCGTGTTCCTGGGCGCCATGGCGGCGTACGCCTTCTCCCGGATGCGCTTCACCGGGCGCCGGATCGGCCTGCTGAGCCTGCTGCTGCTCCAGATGTTCCCGCAGCTGCTGGCCGTCGTCGCCATCTTCCTGCTCCTGAGCGGCATCTCCGAGGTCATCCCGGCCCTCGGCCTGGGCAGCCAGCTGGGCCTGATCATGGTGTACCTGGGCGGCGCCCTGGGCGTGAACACCTACCTCATGTACGGCTTCTTCAACACCGTGCCGCAGTCCCTGGACGAGGCGGCGAAGATCGACGGCGCCAGCCACGCGCAGATCTTCTTCGGCATCATCATGCGGCTCGTCACGCCGATCCTGGCGGTGGTGGGCCTCCTGACGTTCATCGGCATCTCCGGCGAGTTCGTGATCGCCTCCGTGGTGCTCACGGACCCGGACAGCCAGACCCTCGCCGTGGGTCTGTACTCCTTCGTGGCGCAGCAGCGCTCGGAGAACTGGGGAGTCTTTGCCGCCGGCGCCGTGCTCAGCGCCATCCCGGTGATGGCCCTGTTCCTGTTCTTGCAGCGCTACATCGTCAGCGGCCTCACCGCGGGCTCGGTGAAGGGCTAGGCATGACGCTGCCAGGCAGCGCCGGCCCGCTGCCGCACCACGACGGTTCGGCACTCCACGCGCCCCGGCACGTGGAACCGGGGGCGGACGTCCGGCTGCGGCTCCGCGTGCCGGCCGTCTGGGGGCGGCCCGCCCGGGTGTGGCTCCGGTCCATCCACGACGGCGAACCCCGCTACGATCCGGCCAGGAACCTTGGCGACGTCGACGGGTGGGCCTGGTGGGAGGCTGCGATGGTGGTGACCAACCCGGTGGCCCGCTACCGGTTCCTGATCGAGGTCGGCCCGCGGTATTGGACCCTGAACGCGCAGGGCCTATTCAGCCGGGACGTCTCCGACTACGCCGACTTCCGCCTCACCACGTTCCGGCCCGCCCCCGAATGGCTGCGCCGGGGAACGATGTACCAGATCTTCCCGGACCGCTTCGCCCGCTCCACGCCGTCGCAGCCGGCGCCGGAACATACTTCCCCGGACGAGGCGTTCCCGGACTGGGCCGTGCCGTGCGGGTGGGACACGACCGAGGTCGAGGGCTCCGGTCCGCAGACCCCGTACCAGTATTACGGCGGCGACCTCCGGGGCATCACCGAGCGGCTGGACCACATTCAGGCGCTCGGGGCCGACGTCATCTACTTGACGCCGTTCTTCCCGGCCCGCTCCAACCACCGCTACGACGCCGCCACCTTTTCCATGGTGGACCCACTGTTGGGCGGGGACGAGGCCTTGGTGGAACTCGTCCAGGCCGCCCACGCCCGCGGCCTGCGGGTGATGGGTGACCTCACGGCCAATCATTCCGGCGACGCCCACGAATGGTTCCAGCGCGCCCTGGCCGACCGGGCCTCCGAGGAAGCCGGGTACTACTACTTCAATGCCGACCACACGGCGTACGAGTCCTGGTACGGCGTCAGGTCGCTGCCCAAGCTCAACTGGGCCTCCCCGGGCCTGCGCGAGAAATTCGTCCTGGATGACGATTCCCCGGTGGCGCTCTGGCTCCGGCCGCCGTTCAACCTGGACGGCTGGCGGATCGACGTCGGCAACATGACCGGCAGGCTCGGCGGCACCGATCTGAACTACGACGTCGCCCGGCTGATCGCGGACCGCGTCCGTTCGATCAACCCCGAGGCGGCTCTGCTCGCCGAGGCCACGAATGACGCGGCACCCGACTTCAGCGGCGAGCACTGGCACGGTGCCATGACCTACTCCAACTTCACCCGCCCGCTGTGGTCCTGGCTCGCAGGGGACGCGGGACACGTCAATTTCTTTGGAACCCCGCTGCCAGGCCCCAACCGGACCGCCGCGGAGGACTTCCTGGCCACGCACCTGGACCTCGCTTCCGCGTTCAGCTGGGACGTCCGTCAGCAGAACATGAACGCCCTGAACAGCCACGACACCGCGCGGGCGGCCACCGTGATGATCGACGGCGGCCAGCGGCTCGGCGCGCTGCTGATGTTCACCCTGCCGGGCGTTCCCGTGGTGTTCGCCGGCGACGAGTTCGGACTCAAAGGCGACAACGGGGAGTCCTCCCGGACGCCCATGCCCTGGGACGACCCCAGCCGCATCCTCACCGACCTGACGGCGGACTACGCAGCCCTCACCGCGCTGCGCCGGGACCAGCCCGCACTGACGGGCGGCGGCGTGCGCTGGCTGTACGCACGCGGGGACGTCCTGGCGTTCGTGCGTGAAACAGGGCAGAGCGCCGTACTCGTGGTGGTGGCCCGGGCCGGGGCGGAGGCGGAACTGGCTCTCGGAACACTCTCAGGGGCCCAGTTCGCGGCCCTGGCCGGGCGGCCTGCCTACGCGGCGGGCGAGGTCATGGTGGAACTGCGGCGGGAGCCGCGCGGGGAGCCGGGCGGGGCGCCGGAGCCATCGCCGGACGCGTCTGCCGGGAAGATCAGGGCGGATGAGACCGCCCGATCCGCCCTGATCCGCACCCGGGGTCCGGCCGCTGCCGCATGGGTGCTGCCCGGGACCCGGCTGCCGCTCCCGCAGTCTTAGACTGGGAACCGGATTCGACCGAACTGGAGACCGCATGCGCAGCATCATCGACGAGCTGACCACCGCCCTGGGCGCGGCGAAAATTGCCGTGGACGCGACCACCCTGGCCGCCTATGCCGTGGACCAGGCTCCCGTCCTGGATTATCAGCTCCCGCAGGCGGTGGTCCGCGCCGAATCGGTGGCCGACGTGCAGGCTACTGTGCGTGCCTGCGCCGACCTTGGCGTCGCGCTTGTGGCGCGCGGGGCCGGTACCGGGGTCTCCGGGGGCGCCCACGCGAGCGCGGGCTGCGTGGTGCTCACGCTCGAGGGGATGAACCGCATCCTGGACCTCAACCCGGACGACGAGACCGCCGTCGTGGAACCCGGCGTCATTAACGCCGACCTGAATGCGGCCGCCGCCGTGCACGGGCTCATGTACGCCCCGGATCCTGCAAGTTTCAAGATGTCCACCATCGGTGGCAACGTGGCCACCAACGCCGGCGGGCTGCGCTGCGCGAAGTACGGGGTGACCCGCGACTCTGTCCTGGCGCTCGACGTCGTCCTCGCGGACGGCTCCCTCATCCATACCGGCCACCAGACCTTCAAGGGCGTCGCCGGCTATGACCTCACCGGGCTGTTCGTCGGCTCGGAGGGGACCCTGGGGATCGTGGTCGGTGTCACCGTACGGCTGAAGTACCTGCCGCGCGACGTTCACACCATCGCCGCCTTCTACCCGGACTTCCGCAGCGCCGCGGCCGGGGTCCTCGCCGTGGGGAGGGCCCGTGTGCAGCCGGCCATCATGGAACTGCTCGACGGCGGCTCGCTCGCCCAACTCGACGAGATCCACGGCTCGGACCTGGCCGCGCGCGGGGCGTCCCTGCTGCTGATCCAGACCGACGGCTTCGGCGCGGCGGCGGAAGCCGCGGCCATCCGCCCGGTCCTGGTGGCGGGAGGAGCGGTGGTGACCATGGAGGCCAACGCGGAGGCAGAGGAGCTTGTCGAACTGCGCCGCAACAGCCGAGGGACCGAGGTGGACGACGAATACCGGGTGGGCGAGGACGTGGCCGTGCCGCGTTCGCGGCTGGTGGATTACGTCGCCGAACTTGAGTCCATGGCGGCGGAGCACCGGGTGCAGCTCAAAGTCGTGGCACACGCCGGTGACGGCAACCTGCACCCCACCTTCTGGGTCGACCGGGTGGACAATGCCGTGGACCCCGATGCCATGGGCCGCCTGGGCGCCGCCCTGGACCGGTCGATCGCCGTGGCCCTGGCCATGGGCGGCACGATCACCGGCGAACACGGGATCGGGCAGTACAAGCTGCGCTGGCTTGGCCTGGAGCAGAAGGAACCCGTGCGTGAGCTGCAGCGCCGGATCAAGGAACTCTTCGATCCGGCCGGAATCCTGAACCCCGGCAAGGCGATTTAGCTCAAGGCGATTTAGCCCGGCCGTGCCACAACATGCCCGGCGCGCGGATTAGTCGTCGGAGTCGGGGTATTCGTCCTCTGAGTCGTCGGCGCCGTAGCGTGATTCCTCGGTCTCCACCTCAAGGATCTTGAGCAACCCCGTGTCCGGGTTGAGCATGATCGCTGCCTCGTCCCGGCGGTGGCGGAGTTCGTTGTCGATGTAGGACTGGACGGCCTCCGCCAGGGGGATGTGCCGGTTCTCCTTCTCGGACATGTACCAGCGGTGCTCCAGGACCTCGTGCACCGCCTCGGCCGGCTCGAGCTTGCCGGAGAGGTCGCGGGGGATGGCCCGGACGATCGGTTCGAAGATCTGGCTGACCCACAGGTGCGCGCTGTATTCCTCGTCCATGCCCGGGTTGTTGTCCGCCCGGAACGAGTCCATGTCGTTCAGGAGCCGGCGGGCCTGGTTTTCCTGGGCGTCCAGGCCGGTCAGGCGCAGCAGCCGGCGCTGGTGATGCCCGGCGTCGACGACCTTCGGCTGGAGCTGGATGGTCGAGCCGTTCTGCGTGGTCTTGATCGCGTATTCCTCGACGTCGAACCCCAGCTCGTTGAGCCGCCGGATCCGGGCGGCCACGCGCCAGCGTTCCCCGATCTCAAACGATTCCTTTGCCGTCAGCTCGGTCCACAACCGCCGGTAGCTGTCCATGATCAGCTCGCTGGTGGCCACGGGGTCCACCTTCTCCTCGATCAGGCCGCCGTCGAGGAGGTCCATGAGTTCCCCGGCGATGTTGACGCGGGCGATTTCGAGGTCGTACTCGCGCTGGCCGGTGGACAAATCCGGGTACAGTTCGCCGGTCTCGGCATCGACCAGGTAGGCGGCGAACGCGCCGGCGTCGCGGCGGAACAAGGTGTTGGAGAGCGAGACGTCGCCCCAGTAGAAGCCGATCAGGTGCAGCCGGACCAGCAGCAGGGCCTGGGCGTCGATGAGGCGGGTCAGGGTGTCCTTGCGCAGCATCTGGGAGAAGAGCGCACGGTAGGGCATGGAGAACTTCAGGTGCCGGGTGACCAGCACCGGGTTCAGCGGCCGGCCCTCCGGGGTGGTGCGTCCGGTGATGACCGCCACCGGCTCCACGCCGGGAACGTCCAGCCGGGCGAGCTTGCGCAGCATGTGGTATTCGTGGCGGGCCACGTGTTCCGAGGTTTCCTTGATGGCGATCACGGAGCCGCCGAGGTGGGCGAAGCGCACGATGTGCCGGGAGATGCCGCGGGGGAGGGCTGCCAGATATTCGGCCGGCCAATCCTCGAGGGCGATGTGCCAGGGCAGGTCCAGCAGCTCGGGCTCGGTGGCGGCGGCCGTGATGCTCAGCGAGCTGGACACCATCGCGGCCTTTTGGTCATTGGCGCTGGCGGCCTCGAACCGGGGCAGTTTCCCGATCTGACCGTAGTCGGTGGGCTCGTCGTGCCACTGGGCACTGTTTTCCTCGGTCATGGGGTTTCCTCGGTCATGAATCAATTCTTCCGTATTTGGCGGGCCGCACCTAAAGCAGGGTTGTTAACGCCCGACGGCGGCCCTCCACTGGGGAGGACCGCCGTCTGCTGAGCCGGTGGGTGGGCCCACGCCGGCAGGGTTCCCTGACCGACGCGAAGCGAGGTAAGGGAGCCGGTGGATGGGCCCACGCCGGCAGGGTTCCCCGACCGACGCGAAGCGAGGTTAGGGAGCCGGTGGGGACTAGTCGCCGAGGCGCAGGCCGGTCTTGGTGTCGAACAGGTGTACGTGGCCCGACTGGGGGCGGACCCAGATGGACTCACCCTTCATCGGGGGGCGGCGGCCGTCGACGCGGGCCACGATGTCGTGGCTCTGGCCGTCGAGCGTGGTGTGGCCGTAGACGTAAGCGTCGGCGCCGAGTTCTTCGACGACGTCGACCTCGACCTGGAGACCTTCACCCTGGGCGACAGTCTCAAGGTCTTCCGGGCGGGAACCGAGGGTCACGGTCTGGCCGTGGGCTTCCTCGAGGACGTCGCGCGGTACCGGGTAAACGGTTCCGCCGAACTGCACGCCGCCGTCGACAACGGGGAGTTCGAGCAGGTTCATGGCGGGGGAGCCGATGAAGCCGGCCACGAAGACGTTCTTGGGCTTGTCGTACAGGTTGCGCGGGGTGTCGACCTGCATCAGCAGGCCGTCCTTCAGCACGGCGACGCGGTCACCCATGGTCATGGCCTCGACCTGGTCGTGGGTCACGTAGACCGTGGTGACGCCGAGGCGGCGGGTCAGGGACGCGATCTGGGTGCGGGTCTGCACGCGCAGCTTGGCATCAAGGTTGGACAGCGGCTCATCCATCAGGAAGACCTGCGGGTTACGCACAATGGCGCGGCCCATGGCAACGCGCTGACGCTGGCCGCCGGAGAGGGCCTTCGGCTTGCGGTCCAGGTACGGTTCGAGGTCGAGCAGCTTGGCGGCCTCACGGACGCGCTCGGCGCGCTCTTCCTTGCTGACGCCGGCGATCTTCAGTGCGAAGCCCATGTTGTCCGCCACGGTCATGTGCGGGTACAGGGCATAGTTCTGGAACACCATGGCGATGTCGCGATCCTTCGGCGGGACGTCCGTGACGTCGCGGTCGCCGATGAGGATGCGGCCGGAGTTGACGTCCTCGAGACCTGCAAGCATGCGCAGGGAGGTCGACTTTCCGCAGCCGGAGGGTCCAACGAGGACCAGGAATTCGCCATCGGCGATATCAATGTTGAGCCTGTCAACAGCGGGCTTCTCGGTGCCCGGGTACAGACGTGTTGCGTTATCAAAAGTAACTGTAGCCACAGTTATCAATCCCTTCACCGGCAGGTACGTGCCGGACGATCCGTAGTGAATGGTCGTTTTATGCAGTTGTTAATTCAATTGTGGGATTTCATACGCATACTCCTCGGCCGAAGCCGAGGAGTACCCAGTGACGCCGCACGGTAGTTGTGCGCCACATCACAAACAGAGTATGTCAGATATATGCCAAATGGGTTAAAAAGTTACGGATGTCACACGTGGGGTCAGTCACATGGCGCCAGAAGTGGGTATGTATGCTGTGCGCATGACGGCACTGCAGATCTATGTCAGTTTCCCCGGCACGGCGCGTGAAGCACTTGGCTTCTACGCCGACGTCTTCGGCGGAGAGCTTGCCTTGTTCACCTACGAGGAGTTCAACCGCAGCGATGGCCCGCCGGATGCCATTGCCCACGGACAGCTGAACGGCGCAGTCGCTTTGGCGGGGTCGGATGCGGCCCCGGGGGAGAAAAGCGTCCGGTTCGAAGGCCTCATGCTCTCGCTGCTGGGGACCGCCGAACCGGCAGTTCTCCACGAGTGGTTCGACAGGCTCGCCGTTGACGGCCGTGTGATCGACCCCCTTGCCCCGAAGCCCTGGGGCGCAACAGATGGCCAGGTCCTCGACCGTCACGGACTGCACTGGTTGATCGGCTACGAACCTGAGTCGTGACCGACGCCCGGTTGACCGCTCCGTAGGCCCGGGTTAGCTCCCGGAGTCGAGGGCCTTCTTCCGCTCCCGCAGGAGGGCCTCCAGCAGTTCGCAGATGTGCACCGGCGCCTCCACCCGGAACTCGGCCTGGGTGAAATCGAGCCCCACCTTTACCCCGAGATCGCCCGGGACGAGGCTGGCCAGGGCGTCCTCGTCGGTGGTGTCGTCTCCGGCGAAAGCCACAGCCGTGGCTCCGGCAGCCTGCCGCAGGAAGGCAATGCCCTCGCCCTTTGAGGCGTTCACGACAGAGGTCTCCAGGACGCGGTTGCCCGACTTGAGGAAGACGCCGCTGCGGTCCTGCAGGACCGCCCGCGCCGCGGCGACGGCGTCCTCGGCGACGTCGTCCGCCGCGAGCCGCGTGTGCAGGACGACGCCGGCCGGCTTGTCTTCCAAAAGGGTCCCCGGGGCCTGTTCCACGATTCCCTCAAGCTCCCGGCGGACCTCGGCCAGGAGTTCGCGTTGGGCGTCGTCGAGCATGAGCTCCGAGGAGCCGGGCCCCATCCAGACCTCTGCGCCGTGGCTGCCGATCAGCAGCGTCTCCTCCGGCGGGGAGGCGACGGCCCGCAGGCTGTCCAGCGCCCGGCCGGAGATGAGCGCCGTCGTCGTCCGGGGAAGTTCCGCCAGCGCCGCGAAGGCGGCGGCGGCGCGCGGGAGCGCACGGGCGTCGGCCGCATGATCCACGAGCGGTGACATGGTGCCGTCGAAGTCCATCGCCACGAGCAGGTGCCCCGTGCCGGCGACGCGGCGCACGGCTGCCAGCAGCTCAGGGGAGAGTGAGAGTGGGGCCGGGTTTGGAGTGTTGGTCTCTGAGTCGTGGGTTCCGGCGGCGTCAGGAGTCATCGCGTACAACCTTTTCGGCGAGGGCTTTCAGGAAGTCGGAGGACCAGAGGTCGACGTCGTGGTCCAGAATCTGCTTGCGCATGGCCCGCATGCGGCGTGATGCCTCGGCCGGCTGCATGTTGACGGCCCTCATGATCGTGTCCTTGAGGCCGTCAATGTCGTGCGGGTTCATCAGCAGGGCCTGCTTGAGCTGGTCGGCGGCGCCGGCGAACTCACTCAGTACCAGCGCTCCGTCGTTGTTTGTCCGGGCCGTGACGTATTCCTTGGCGACGAGGTTCATGCCGTCGCGCAGGGCGGTGACCAGCATGACGTCCGCGGCCAGGTACAGGGACACCATCTCTTCGATGGGGTAGCTGTGGTGCAGGTAGCGGACGGCCGTGCTCTCCATGGTGTCGAAGGTGCCGTTGATGTGGCCCACTGTGCCCTCGACCTCCTCGCGGAGCAGGCGGTACTGCTCCACACGCTCACGGCTGGGGCTGGCCACCTGGATCAGGGTCGCGTCCTCGACGGTGACCTTGGCGTCCTGCAGCAGTTCCTCGTACGCCTTGAGCCGGTGCCGGATGCCCTTGGTGTAGTCGAGCCGGTCGACGCCGAGCAGGATGGTCTTGGGGTTGCCGAGGTCCCGGCGGATCTGCTGCGCCCGCTCGATTACCTCCGGCTTTTTCGCCAGCTCGCTGATCTGCTTGACGTCAATGGAGATCGGGAACGCCTGGGCCCTCGCGATGTGGGTGGTCTCGCCATCGGCGCCCCTGACATGGACCTGCTGCTGCTTGACGCTCGCGCCAAGGAAGCGCCGTGCGGAGCGCATGAAGTTTCCGGCATCGCTGCTGCGCTGGAAGCCCACCAGGTCCGCGCCCAGCAGGCCGTCGATGATCGCACGGCGCCACGGGAGCTGGGCAAAGATCTCCGGCGGCGGGAAGGGGATGTGGTTGAAGAACCCGATCTTCAGATCCGGCCGGGCCTCCCGGAGCAGCTTGGGAACCAGTTGGAGCTGGTAGTCCTGCACCCAGACGGTCGCACCCTCGGCCGCATGGCGGATGACGGCGTCGGCGAACCTCCGGTTGACCTTCCGGTACGAATCCCACCACGTGCGGTGGAACTCCGGCGGGGCGATCACGTCGTGGTAAAGCGGCCACAACGTGGCGTTCGAAAAGCCCTCGTAGAAAAGCTCGATGTCTTCGGTGCTCAGCTGGACGGGGATCAGGTCGATGCCGCCGTGGCTGAAAGGCTTGACCGTCTCATCGGGGGCCCCGTGCCAGCCCACCCACGCGCCGTCGGTCTTGGTCATCATCGGGGCCAGGGCTGTCACGAGTCCGCCGGGGGAGCGGCGCCAGCCATCCTCGCAGCCGGCCTCGTCGGCAGAACAGCGGTCGACGGGCAGCCGGTTGGACACCACCATGAAGTCGAACTGATCCCCTGCCGAGGCGCCCGTGGCGGCGCCGTCTGTGGCGGTCTGCGCCGCGTCAGTGGTGCTCTGTGTGCCGTGGCCGGCGCTGTCCGTTGCTTCCATTGGTGCCCCCTGGGGTCCGCTCGTGGCTCTTCATCAACCCTAGCCGCCCGGAATCTTCCGGGCTATTCGTCCGTTGGGCAGGCGGAAGGGAAACTTGAAAGCGCAAGTTCTCGGGTTTCTCCCCTAAAATGATGACGTTGCCACTGAGTGGACCGTCCCTGGCCGAACGACCCGAGGAACCAATGAGCCCCGCAAACGAACCCCGACTGTCTAAGGCAGAGCGCACTGCCGCGGCGCGCGAGAAAGCCCGCGAGATCCGCGATGCGCAGCTGAAGAAGGAGAAGCGCAACAAGCTGCTGATCGGCTGGGGCATCGTTGCCGCCGTCGTCGCCATCATCGTGATCGTCGCGCTGGTTGTCACCTCCAACATCAAGAACAACGCCCCGGTTGCAGACGAGGGACCCACTCCGGCCAATGGCAACATCCACGGCGGTGTCACCCTGCTGGCGAACACCGAGGTGGCGAAGACCGATCCCGCAACCGTGAAGCTGTCCGACCTCCCGTCCGCTCCGGCCACGCCGCCGTCTCCGGTCACGGCCCCGGGCGCCGAGGCTGAGGCCGGCAAGCCGGTCAAGGTGGTCCTCTACATCGACTTCATCTGCCCCGTCTGCAAGAACTTCGAGGCGCAGTACAACGAGACGCTCACCAAGCTGCGCAACGAGGGCAAGATCACCGTGGAGTACCGCCCGCTCGGATTCCTTGACAGCCGGTCCACCACGAACTACTCCTCGCGCGCGGCCAACGCCGCAGCCTGCGTGGTCAACGAATCCCCGGAGAAGTACTCGGACTTCGTCGACCTGCTGTTCGCCAAGCAGCCGGCCGAAGGCAGCGCCGGACTCTCCGACGACGAGCTGAAGAAGCTGGCCACCGACGCCGGGGCCAAGAGCATCGAGACGTGCGTGGATGGCAAGACCTACCGTCCGTGGGTGAAGCACACCACCCAGGAGGCCACGGTAATCGGCATCACCGGCACGCCCACCGTGTTCGTTGAAGGCAAGCAGTGGGGCGTCGGCGACAGCGCCCAGACCCCGTTCGACCAGTACCTGCAGGCCGCGGTCGACGCCAAGAAGTAACCGCACAAGGGCACATGCCGTTGAAGGCCACAAGTTGATGGCCCGGCCCCGGATCGTTCCGGGGCCGGGCCATTGCTTTTAGTCTTCGCTGCGGCCTTCGCTGGGCGGGAGGGGCGTTGAGCGTTTTTCTCTGGGTTTTTCTCACCGGGCGTCGGTGGGCTAATCTTGTCTAGCGTCCTGGCATCCGCGCCATTTTGTGGCCCGGAGTTGTGTCGGGAAGCAGGAATGCCTCCTTAGCTCAGTTGGCCAGAGCACCGCTCTTGTAAAGCGGGGGTCGTCGGTTCGAATCCGACAGGGGGCCCCACGAACCCCTCCGTTCCGGCGAATTTGGCCGGGACGGAGGGGTTTTCTTATGTCCTAAAACAGGCGACTAGCCGGGCGACGCATTTCCAGTCAACGTTTCCAGCCCTGTGGCGGAGGGTTCCGTCGACGAAGCGGCGAAGGTACCGGGTAACTCGTCAAAACAATTGAAGCTGTAGAGATGGATGCCGTCGACGACAGGCTGGGCGGTCAGCTCGTTGATGAGAGTCCCGGGCGAGTAGCGTTCGCCGCTCAGGAGGCGGCGGGCGAGCGGTCGTTTCCGGCTAAGGAACCGGAGGGACGTTCCGACGCCGATCTTCGTTGCCAGTGCAATCAGCCTGGTTCTTGGGACGGCCCCGGCAACCCCGGCCCGGACTGGAAGCATGACTCCCTCGCGACGCAGCATCGCCGTGTAGCTATGGATACTGTCTGCCGAGAAGCACATCTGCGTGACGACGTTGGAGGCAAGTTCCTGCTTGGCCAACAATGATTCGAGCAGCTGCAGCGGGCCGATGCCGGGATGACCCTCCGGATACCCGGCGACCCCAACGGCCATCTGGCCGCCGCTGATTTCGGCGATCTCGCGCGGCAGCTCGCCGCCATCGGCGAAGGGACCCGCGGGCTGCGGGGCGTCACCGCCAACCGCGAACACTTCTGAGATGCCGTACCCAGCACATTCCCGGATGATGCCGGCCAGCTGGGTGCGATCCGCCAGGCTGCGGGCCGCGATGTGCGGGACCACGGTGTAGCCGAGCAGACTGAGCTGGGCGGCCGTGCGCATGGTCCGCCCGGTTCCGTGGTGAGGCAGACACGTGATGGTGAGCGTCGTGGTCAGCGGTACTGCCGTCGTGGAGTGCTGACCTCAGCCGACGGCAGGCGCCGCGGATTGTCGTGGAGGTCCATGGCTTCATGGATCTGCAGGGCAAACCACAGTTGCGCCAGAGTGGAGGTTTCGGTCATATCGAGGCCCGTCAGCTCGCTGATCTTTCGGATGCGATAGATGATGGTCTGCCGATGCGCGAACAGGGCGGCTGCCGTTTTCTGCCAGGACCGTTGCGTGTCGAGGAACGTCTTGAGCGTGACGATGAGGTCCCCGTTTTCCCGCTGTTCGTACTCGAAAATGGGTCCGAGGAGCCGCTGTACCAGGGCGTGGCCTTCCTCAAAGCTGGTGAGCCCGAGCCACGAGGGTCCCTCGGCATAGCGGACCAACCGCTCGCCGGTGCTTGACGCCGTCCCAAGTGCCCACATCGATTCCTGAAGAGCTCTCTGCACACCAGCGGCCGCGGAAGGCCGGCTGATCCCGATCCTGACGTCCAAGGGGACCGTGTGTCGCAGCAGATCATCGGTGCAGTCTGCTGCAACAGCCAAATGGATTGTGTCGAATCTGCGCTGGCACGCCGTCGGGTAGCCGTGTCGCCAGAGATCAACGTGGATCCCTGCCAGGCGCTCACCGTCGTCGCTGGACATAGAGATGATGAGGAATTCCCGTGACGAAATCCCGAACTCAGGCAGTCGGCTTTCAATGTCGGCTATGCCCAGGCGCCCGTCAAAGGCCTGCAAAAGGAACTCCGCACCCAGCCGGCGCTGGTTCTCGAGAGACAGCACCGTCCGCGACAGCTCGAGTCCCAGGACTGTGGCCGCATGGAGCAGCACTACCGCGTCCGGGAGCGGTTCGGATTTCGGCAGCACCACCAGAAGCGCGTTGGCGTGAGTCGGAATATCCATCATCAGAAGGTGGCCTTCCCCCAACCGATGCCACTGGAACTTCTTGCTGGCCACCGGTGACTTGCTGGTCAGCGGTTCAAGTTGCTGCTTGAGGCCCGGTGGCAGCGGCTGGCCTCCGGGATGCCAGGCGTGCAGGCACCGTCGATCAATGACGAAGAGGCTGGCATCGAGTTCGGCTTCGATACCCAGGATCAGTCCCAGCCAGTTGCCCTCAGATGGCCCCGCCAGCCGCAGCAGGTCATAAATACGGGCCGTCTGGCGCAGCCTGCGGGACTCTTCGAGCAACGAAGACTCAGCGACCGAACGTGCGATGGCGATGAACGGAAGCGGGTAGGGGATGCTGATGAGCGGCAACGGCAAGCGGTCACAGGCATCGAGGAACTCGAGACAGAGTTCAGGGGCATGCATCTGCTCGCCGATCGCCAGTGCACTGGCACCTGCGTTCACCAGTGCCTCGGCAAGCTCAACCTGCCCCTCGGGATCGGCCGGAATGGAGAGCCCGTTAGTCATCATGAGCTCGCCGCCGGTGACCCATTCCCACAGGCGCGGCAGGTCGGAGGTGTGGGCCCAGGTGACCCGGTTGCCCAGACCGGCGGAGCCCGCCAGAAGGCTCAGTCCCAGCTGGGGTTCGGCAAGCAGTTCGGCCACGGTGATCGCCATGCGCGGTTCCTGTTCATGAGTCCGGAGGCCGTCCCCGGGCCGCTTATACATATGTATAAGCCTCTCGGCTCTTTGTAGTCAATCGGCGGATGTACCGCGTGACTCAGATCACTAATAGTTAAGGCATAGACCTCGACCGGCGCAGGAAGAAATTGCCAGGCCGACTGAAACCACAGCAACCGGAGGACCCCAGTCATGACCACGCACAAGCCAATCGGCCCCGTCGACGCAACAAAAGTTCCCCGCTACGCGGGCCTGGGCACCTTTGCCCGGCTTCCTCAGATTGACCGGGTCCCGGACTACGACATTGCGATCGTCGGTGTCCCGTTCGACGGCGGTACCTCCTACCGCCCCGGCGCCCGCTTCGGTCCGGCCGCTGTCCGTGAAGCGTCGCGGCTCCTGCGCCCCGGCTACCACCCTGAGCTCGACGTTGAGCCGGTATACGAAGCCCAAGTTGTGGACGCCGGCGACATCGCCTGTACCCCCTACGACATCGCCCGCGCAGTCCGCGAGATCGAGGAACAGGCCCTCCCGCTCCTTGGCGACGCCGGCTCCGGCAAGAGGCTCATCTCCATCGGCGGCGACCACACCATCGCGCTCCCGATGCTGCGGGCCTTGAACAAGGTCCACGGCCCCGTGGCCCTGCTCCACTTCGACGCACACCTGGATACCTGGGACACCTATTTCGACCAGCCGGTCACGCACGGAACCATCTTCCGCCGGGCCTTCGAGGAAGGCCTTCTGGTCGAGGACAAGTCGATGCACGTCGGCATCCGCGGCCCGGTTTATGACCGCAACGATTTCCTTCGCGACCACGAGTTCGGCTTTCAGATCATCCGCTGCTCGGACCTGGACGTCATCGGGGTTCCGGCCGCGATCCAGCGCGTCAAGGACCGGCTGGGCGACACCCCGGTCTATGTCTCCATCGACATCGACGTCCTGGACCCGGCCTACGCCCCGGGCACCGGCACCCCGGAAATGGGCGGGCTCCACTCCCGCGAACTGCTGGCGCTGCTCCGCGGATTGAACGGCATCAACATCGTGGGCGCCGACGTTGTCGAAGTCGCTCCGGCGTACGACCATGCGGACATCACCACAGTCGCCGCGGCGACGCTGGTCTTCGACCTCCTCGCCCTGATGGTGAACCGCAGCAAGGCCACCGCCAACGTCACTGAGGAGCTGCAAGCGGCCACCGTCTGACCACAACTGCTGGGCTCTCGCACCTGATTTATACATATGTATGAACAGGTCTACGGCAACTATTCAATCGCCGGATTACCACTGTGACAAAAGTCACGAATGATTGATACATCAGATCCCGTGCTCGACGAAGCGCCGGGACAGAACAAAGAGGTTCCCATGAACTCCCGGAACGCATCATGAACGCTCGACCCACTCACGCCGTCACAGCCGAAGTACCCCGGCTCGAGGACAAGACCATTCAACCCATCCCGGCCCACGAACGCCATGGCAAGGCCCGGGACCTCTTCACCATCTGGTTCGGTTCCAACATCATGATCATGACCATCGTGACCGGGGGACTCGCGACGACGGTGTTCGGGCTCAGCTTTGTGCCGGCAATCGTCGGAATCATCATTGGGAACGTTGTCGGTGGCATCTTCATGGCACTGCATTCGGCCCAGGGCCCGCAGCTGGGCGTGGCGCAGATGATTCAGACCCGCGGCCAGTTCGGTTCGTACGGGGCACTGCTGATCGTGGTCATCGTGGTGGTCATGTACATCGGGTTCTTTGCGGCGAACCTCGTCTTTGGCGGCCAAGCGCTGGCCGCAGTCACCCCGGGCATCAGCGTCGATGCAGGCATCATTGTCATTGGCGTCGTGAGCGTCGTGGCCACCATCTTCGGCTACCGGCTCATCCACGCCTATGCACGCATCTTGAGCATCGTGGCCGGTCTGGCGCTGGTGCTGGCCTTCGTCTGGATCCTGGCCGTCCACGGATTGCCGGCCAGCTTCCTGGACCAGGGAAACTTCAACTGGGTCGGCTTCATGGCCACTATCTCCGTCTCCGCCCTCTGGCAGCTCGCCTACGCTCCCTACGTCTCGGACTACTCCCGCTACATGCCTCAGGGCACCGGCTCGGCCCCGGCGTTCTGGGCGTCCTATTCAGGCTGCGTCTTGGGAACACTCTTCCCGATGGTCCTGGGTGCCCTGGTGGGAACGCTCGCACTGGCGCTGATCAACGATGGCAGCAGCGTCGAAATAGTAGGGAGCCTGGGAGCCCTGCTCGGGCCATGGACCATGGTGATCATCGGAATCTTCTGCCTTGGCGTTGCGGCGTCGAACGCCATGAACCTCTACTGCGGGGTCCTGTGCACCCTCACCATTGGGCAGACGTTCAGGCCGGCCTGGTTGCCCCACGCCAAGACCCGGACCATTGCGTCAATCCTCCTCTTCACCCTAGCCCTGATGATCGCGCTGTTCGCCCGTGACAATTTCATCTTCTTCTACACGAACTTCCTCTCCTTCCTGATGTACGTCCTGGTTCCCTGGACGGCCATCAACCTGGTCGATTACTACCTCCTGCGGCACGGCGACTACCGGGTTGAAGACTTCTTCAAGCGCGACGGCGGAGTGTACGGAAGGTTCAACTGGGTGGCGATCGGAGCCTATGTTGCCGGCGCACTGATCCAGGTTCCGTTCTCGGCGACAGCGATGTTCACGGGCCCCGCTGCCGCAGCGATGAACGGCGTGGACCTCTCCTGGATTGTCGGCCTGGTGGTTGTTGCACCCCTGTACTACTTCGCGGCACGCATGTTCCGGAAAACGCCGGAAGCCGCCCCCTTTCAGTCGCCCGCATTCGCAGGTGACCTGATTGAGGCGCCGCGGGCGTAACGCCCGCTCCGGCACACCGCGCACCCCGGGCACAGACCGCCCGCCCCCACACCAAACTCCCGGCGCCGCGATCGGCGCAGAAAACAAAGGCGAAATATCATGACACTCACTGACACCGAGCAGTTCACAGTCCGACGTTCCTCCGAGGAGCAAAGCTGCGCCAGCTTCCTGCCTCCGGCGGGGCACTTCATCGGCGGAACGTTTGTTTCCGGTTCCGCGACCCGGCTGATCGACGTCGTCGACCCCACCACGGAACAGGTCATCGCATCGGTTCCTGCCGGCACGGCCGCGGATGTGGACGTTGCGGTTGAAGCAGCCGTGGCGGCCCAGAAGTCCTGGGGCACCACGACACCGAAGGAACGCTCCGAGGTGCTCTCCCTGATCGCCAACATCATTGAAGCCAACCGTGAAGCCTTCGAAATCATCGAGTCCGCCAACACCGGCAAACCGCGAACCGTCGCGGAGGACGATGTCTCCAGCACCATCGACACCTTCCGGTTCATGGCCGGGGCTTCCCGCACACTGACCTCCATGGCAGGCGGCGACTACGCCACCGGACACACCTCGGTCATCCTCAGGGAACCCGTCGGCGTCGTCGGCGTCATCACCCCTTGGAACTACCCGCTGCTGATGGCTGCCTGGAAGATCGCGCCCATCCTCGCCGCCGGAAACAGCATCGTCCTCAAACCCTCGGAACAGACGCCGCTCTCGACGCTGAAGCTGGCAGAACTTGTCGCCGGACGCATCCCCGACGGCATCCTCAACGTCGTGACGGGAAAGGGCCGAACCGTTGGGCAGCGACTCTCCGAACACCCTGATGTCGCCCTCGTTGCGTTGACGGGAAGCGTCGTCAGCGGACAGGCAGTGGCGGAGACCGCGGCCAGGTCCGTCAAGCGCGTCCATCTGGAACTCGGCGGCAAGGCCCCGGTTGTTGTCTTCCCCGACGCCGACCTCCGCGCGGCCGCCGCCGGCGTGCGAAACGCCGGCTTCTGGAATGCCGGCCAGGACTGCGGCGCCGCCTGCCGTGTGCTCGTGCACGAGTCCGTGGCCGAGGAGTTCACCGAACACCTGGTACGCGAAGTCAGCACGCTCGTCGTCGGCGCTCCGGGCGCAGGGGAAGACGTGGAAATCGGTCCCATGATTTCGCGCCCGCACTTCGAACGCGTGAAGGAAGCCCTTGCCGAGGCAAAGGCTGCGGGCCTTCAGGTGGCCATCGGCGGCTCGGCGTTGGAAGGCCCCGGCTACTTCATTGAACCCACCGTAATCAGCAACGTCCCGGCCGGGGCGCATATTGCTACCCACGAAATCTTTGGCCCAGTGGTCACCGTCGAGTCCTTCAGCTCCACTGAAGAGGCCATCACCCGGGCCAACGAGAGTCCCTACGGGCTTTCCGCCTCGGTATGGACCCGGGATTCGAGCCTCTCGCTCCGCATTCCGAAGCAGCTCGATTTCGGCACCGTCTGGGTCAATTCACACCTGGTGTTGGCCTGCGAGGTTCCGTGGGGCGGATTCAAGGGATCCGGCTACGGCCGCGACCTCTCGCTGTATGCCTTGGACGATTACTCCCGGACCAAGCACGTCATGATCAACCACGGCGCATGAGCGTTTAGACCAGCATCGGAGCCCAGCAATGACCACCACGAATCATCCCCACTCCGCGTCGTCGGCGCGCGCCGCAACCCCGTCCGCTCCGTTCGGGACAGACGTAACCTGGACCAACTGGGGCGGCAACCAGAGCGCCACGCCGGCCTTCACCGTCCGGCCGCGGAACGAACAGGAGGCGCTCGACGCCGTCCGGTTCGCCATCCGCGAAGGCCTCCCCGTACGTGCAGTCGGCTCAGGGCATTCGTCCTCACCGCTTGTCCAGACGGGCGGAGTCCTGATGGACATGTCCGCACTCTCGGCCATCACCGGAACCGACCTCATGGGACGCCGTGCGAGGGCCCTGGCCGGCACCACCATCAACGCCTTTGGCGATCCGCTGTGGGAGCAGGGGCTGGCACTGGGCAACCAGGGCGACATCGACAAGCAGCAGATCGCCGGGGCACTCGCCACCAGCACCCACGGCTCCGGAAAGAACCTGGGCAGCTTCTCATCGGCACTGCGCTGGGTCCGGCTGATCAACGGTTACGGCGAAATCGTCGAAATCGGCGAAGGGCAACTCCGCGAACTCAGGGCCGCCCAGGTCGCCTTGGGGACGCTCGGAATCTTCCTGGAGGTCGAACTGGCGGTCGAGGACCGCTATTACCTGCAGGAGGAGATTACCTATCCCACGTGGGCGGAGACCGCGGCAACCTGGCAGGCCGACATCGACGGGAACCGGCACTACTCGTTCCTCTGGTGCCCGGACAACGATTCCTGTGAGCTCCTGGACCTGCCCGGTTCGCCGGGCCAGAGCATGGCAAACCGCAGCTACACCAAGCGGTACAACGTCGCCCAGGTCCAGGACGAGCGTGAAATTTCCCGCACGGAAGGTGCCCGGCTGGACCGGTCGTACCGCATCTACCCGGGCGGATTCACCACACCGTTCCATGAACTGGAGTACTTCGTTCCCAGCGAACACGGCCTGGCGGCAGTCCAGGCTGTCCAGGAGCTGATCCGCACCAAGCATTCCGACCAGAAGTACCCCGTTGAGGTGCGCTGGGTGAAAGCCGACGAAGGTTACATGTCCCAGTTCCAAGGACGCGACACCACCGTCATCACCCTGACCACCGAACCCGGGACCGACTACTGGCCCTTCTTCCGGGATGCGGATGCGGTGCTGCAGGAATTCGAGCCCCGCGCGCACTGGGGAAAGATCCATTTCATGACGAGGAGCCGGTTGGAGCGTCTCTACCCGGAGCTTGACACCTTCATCCAGATACGCCGGGAGTTCGACCCCCGCGGCATGTTCCTTAACGACCACACTCGTGCGCTCGTTGGCTAAATCAGCCATCAAGGTTAAACCGGCAAATCCGGCGTATGCCCCCGAATCGTGACCGGGGGCATGCTGCCCGCCTTTCCACATCCAACGGGGAAGAGGAGACATGAGCCATTTTCAGGACAAGGCCTACCTTGTCACCGGAGCCAGCTCCGGCATCGGTCTCGCGACCACCCGGGCCCTTCTGGCGCAAGGGGCAAAGGTTGCAGCGGTCGGTCTCCCGGACCGTCTGCTTGAAGACGCAAAAAGCCAAGTCTCGGGCGCTGTGATCTTCATCGAAGCCGACGTATCTGAGTCCCAACAGGTCGATGGCGCCTTCGCCCGGGCGGAAGCAGAACTCGGGCCCCTGAGCGGGGCCTTCAACGCCGCAGGAATCTCCAGTGTTGCGCCCATCGCCGAAACATCCGACGAGCTGTGGCAGAGACTGATCCGGGTGAACTTGACCGGCACTTTCCACTTCGCCCGGGCAGCGGCGCGGACGCTCTCGGCCAACGGCGGTGGATCGCTGGTCTGCACTGCCAGCGAGCTGTCACTCGTCGGCCAGGCAGGCTACACCGCATACACCGCGACCAAGGGCGGCGTGCTGTCGATGATGCGGTCACTGGCCGCCGAACTCGCACCGGCCGGCGTCCGGGTCAACGCACTGTCGCCGGGCACGACAGATACCCCGATGCTTGCGGCCGAGTTCGCGAACGAAGAAGAACGCGCCCGGGACGAAGTGTCCGTGCCGCTTGGCCGGTTCGCCCTGCCCGAGGAGATTGCAGCCGCGGCGCTGTGGCTGTTGGGTCCTGAATCCTCGTATGTCACGGGAACAAACCTTGTTGTCGATGGTGGTCGGACCACGACGTTCCCACTCGGACATTGAATCCCACATCCAACGCACCTAGTGAAAGGCAACATCACATGAGCTCTGTTCTGGTCACAGGTGGTGCCGGATTCACCGGACGCCACATCGTCAACGAACTCGCCGACGCCGGCCATCAAACAGTCAGCTACAACCGGGACTTCATCGAGGCGCCACGCCCCGACGTCGTTTCCGTCCAGGGCGAACTGTTCGATATCCCCCGTCTCCTCGAAGTATTCAAGGAGCACGACGTCGACACCATCGTCCATACCGCCGCCATATCCCACCCGACCTATTCCCTGAGCTTTCCCCTGGCTACGTTTGCTGCCAACGTCGAGGGAACGGTGGCGGTTTTCGAGGCGGCACGACTCCACGGCGTCAAACGGATCATCAACTTCTCTTCCGAGTGCGTGTACGGAAAGACCTCAGCACCGGTGGTTCTCGAATCGGAGCCAGTAAATCCGACGACGCCTTACGCCGTGACGAAGGTTACCGGGGAATGGCTCGGACGGGTCTACGGCGACAGGTATGGAATCGACGTCATCTCCCTGCGCATCGGCCAGGTTTACGGACCCGGAAACCGCATGGATGAAGTCATGCGGGACATTATGCGCGGCGTAGTCCGCGACGGTTCATTCTCACAGGACCACGGGGCCGACCACCGCTACAACCTTGTCTACGTCCGCGACGTCGCTCTTGCCGTCCTGGCGGCAGTCCAGGCACCAGAAACGGCCCGGGCCAGGCCCCTGGCCTACAACATCTCCGGCAGCGAGTACTGGACACTCAGCGACGTCGTCAAAGAAGTTCGAATCGCATTCCCGGACGCCTCCGTGGAGATCGGGCCCGGGACGGATCCAACCTTGGATCTGCAGGGCCACTTCAGCATCGCTTCCGCAGCCGCGGATCTCGGCTACGAATCGGTCTGGCCGCTGCATCGGGCCCTCGGCGACTATGCCGACTGGCTCTCCACCCATGACTTCTGACCCCTTTCTTCTGACTCATTTCTTCCAACCCATTTCTTCGAAGAGGGACGAACATGACATTCGATAAAAGCGGCTGGAGGCAGGGGGCGGCCTGCGTTGCCGCGTTGACCTTCGACGTCGACGCCGAGTCGCCCGTCCTGGCCGCCGGCCGGCGCTACGCCGACAATGCGATGGCGATGACCCACCAGGCGTTCGGACCCAAGGTGGGTGTTCCCCGGATTCTCCAGATGTTGGAGGATGTGCAGCAGCCGGCGACATTCTTCATTCCAGGAGTAACCGCGGAGCGGTATCCCCGCATGGTGGAACAGGTCCTGGAATCGGGTCATGAGATCGCGCACCACTCACACACTCACCGCACCGCGGTGAACATGAGTTTCGACGACGAACGCGCCGACTTCGATCTGGCGCTAGCTGCACTCGGGCGTTTCGGCATTTCTCCAAAGGGGCATCGCGCCGCACTGTGGGAGCCCTCGTGGCAGACACCGTCGTTGGTGGCTGAATACGGGCTGAAATACGATTCCAGCCTGATGGACGCGGACGTCCCCTATCTCATCGAAACCCCCGCAGGCACAGTTGCGGAGCTCCCCCCACATTGGAGTCTGGATGACTGGGAGCAGTATGCCTTCCTTCCGGAACCCAAGATCGGTGAAATCATCCAGTCGCCACTTGTCGTGGCGGACATGTGGATTCATGAGATCGACGCAATGCGACGTCATGGTGCTCTTTTCATGCTCACTTGCCACCCGTTCCTCACTGGGCGGGCAGGACGGCTGGAGGCGCTGCGGACCGTGATCGAAACTGCGCTGGAACGAGGCGATGTCCGCTTCTCGACGTGCGAAGCGCTCGCGGAAGCGGCACTCGGTGACCCCGCATTGATTGCCGAGCCCCTCAATCCAGTTACAGCGTCCGAGGAGCTCTATCCGGACTACTGAATCCGGACTGGCCGGAGGCTGGAACTCAGATGCAGGACTTGTTGTAGTCGAAGCCGCCCGAGATGTACTGGGCCATGGTGACTTTCCCGCCGCCTGTCAGCGGCGCTGCCAAACACATGCTGCTGGCGTTTTGGAAGGAGCTCCCGCCGGCGAGCCAGCTTGGCTGGGCGTAAAGGTTGCTTGTCGAGGGCACCGTGCCGATGATCTGTGCCCATTGGTAGCCGGTCGAGTAGAGCCCGGTTTTGGCGCCGATGCTGGCAAAGTAGGCGGCCATGCCCTCCAGATCAGCTCTGTTGGCGGCCTTGTTCGTTGACCAGGAGTTTTCGGTCTCGATGTCCAACCACCAGGTGTAGGAGGCCGGGTTCTTGACCCCGCGGATGATGGCGTCGTCGTAGGCCTTGGCGTAACCGTACATATAGGAGCACGCCGAACCGACCGAGCCCTTGGTGCACGTGCCGTAGGGGTTGGCCACGGTCTTCCCGGCATAGGTGTTGCTGGTGGGCCACCAGGAGCCGGCCGTCCCGGGGTTCCCGGTATTTACGTACAGGGCCACGAGGGGCTGCCCGGTCCCGCCGGTGGACGTGGCGGCCCAGGACAGCTGGGTGGCCAGGCACGAGTTGGTGTTGTTCGCCAGGCCGTTGTTCACACCAATGATCGCGAAGCTCTGGCCCTTGGGCAGCGGTTTGCCGCACTGCGGCCAGGACACGTCGACGCCGGGTCCTGCGGGCGTGACTGCCGCTGTGCCGGCCGAGGTCTTCACGGCGGTGGTGTAGCCGGTCTTGGTTCCGGTGACGGTGACGGTGAGGGCCTTGCCGGCCTGCGCCGCGGCCAGTTTGTAGGTGGCGGCGGTCGCGCCAATGATGACGACGCCGTTCGCCTTCCACTGGTACTTCAGGATGACGGGAGCCGGACCCCACGTGCCCGGGACTGCGGTCAGAGTGTAGCCGGCTTTTGTCATTCCGGTGATCGTCGGCACCGGGGCCGGCCCGAGCGAGCCGGCGGCGATGGCTGCGGTGGGGGTCGAGGTCTTCGCGGCGGTGGTGTAGCCGGTCTTGGTTCCGGTGACGGTGACGGTAAGGGCCTTGCCGGCCTGCGCCGCGGCCAGTTTGTAGGCGGCGGCGGTCGCGCCAATGATGACGACGCCGTTCGCCTTCCACTGATACGTCAGAGTGACGGGTGCCGGACCCCAGATGCCCGGGACCGCGGTCAGGGTGTAGCCGACCTTTGTTGTGCCCTTGACCGTCGGCACGGGGGCCGTCGTCAACGGCGCGGCGGACGCTGCACTGACCGCCGTCGTCGTATCCGGCGCGGCGGATGCGGGGGCAAGCGGTGTCAGGGAAAGCATCATGACCACACCAAGGAACAACGGAATTGATAGAGGCCGGACGCGGTCGAATAGCAGCATAAAAATTTCCCCCAAATTGCCGCGCCCGGAACAGGCTGCGCTAGAGCCCGCGGAAATGCAGACAGCGTGAATCTAGCACGGGGAGGTGTTCCTCAACATGTCTGGCAGCTACGCGGGCGACGGACGCACGCAAAAACCCGCCGGCTCCGAGCTCATTCGGGCCGGCGGGTCGTTGCTGGGAGGCTACTCCGGAACCACCAGGGCGGGGGTGTCCTTCCGGATGGTCTCGCCCCGGAAGAAGCCCGGATGCAGTTTCGCGGCGACCAGCATGATCACGACGCCGAGGGCGAGGATGCCGATCCCCAGAATGAACACCAGGCCCACGCCGAAGACCTCCGAGCCGCTGCCGAATTCCGGTGCCCAGCTGTCCACGGCGGTCTGGAAGAAGACCACGGTGAGGACCAGGCCGCCCAGGACCGGGAACAGCAGCCGCATGAAGAAGTTGCGGACGCTGGAGAACAGGCTGTGCCGGAAGTACCAGGTGCAGGCGAAGGCCGTGAGGCCGTAGTAGAAGCAGATCATCAGGCCCAGGGCCATGATGGTGTCATTGAGGACGTTCTCGCTGACTACCTTCATGACGGCGTAGAAGCCGCCGGAGATCACACCGGCAATCACCGTTGCGAAACCGGGGGACCCGAACCGCTTGCTGACGGATGCGAAGCGCGGCGGCAGTGCCCCGTAGTGGCCCATCGCCAGCAGGCTGCGTGCGGGAGAGGCCATGGTGGACTGCAGGGACGACGCGGTGCCGGAGAGAACGGCCAGGGACATCAGGATGGCCAGCGGACCCATGACTGGGGAAGCCAGTGCCGCAAAGATATTCGACTGGTTGTCCGGGTTGTTCAGGCCGATGCCGTCGGTTCCGGTGCCGGCAACCATCATGGTGGCCACGATCGCGACGAGGTAAAGGGCCAGGACGGCGACCGCCGTCGTGGTTCCTGCCCGGCCGGCGGTACCCTTGCCGCCCTTGGTTTCCTCGTTGACGGTGAGGCACACGTCCCAGCCCCAGTAGACGAAGACGGCCAGTGACATGCCGGCGGCGAACTGCTCGAAGCTGCCGATCTTCATCGGGTTGAACCAGTCCCAGCTGAAGGCGATCGCGGTGCCGGAGTCGCCCGAGGCGGCGTGGGTGAGTGCCATGACGACGAAGATGCCCAGGACGAGGACCTGGAATCCGACCATGGTGTACTGCACCAGCTTGGTGGCGTGCAGGCCGCGGTAGCTGACCCAGACGGCCAGTGCCACGAACACCAGGCACGTCATGATGTTTACGGCCGTGTTGGAGGTCAGGTCCGCGAGGTCCGGGTTGTTGAACACCTGGGCCAGGAAGAGGTAGAAGAAGTCCACCGCGACGCCGGCCAGGTTGGACAGGACGATGATGTTGGCGGCCAGCAGACCCCAGCCGCCCAGCCAGCCGACGAACGGGCCGAACGCCTTGGTGGCCCACGTGAAGGTGGTGCCGCTGTCCGGTGAATCGGCGTTGAGCTCACGGTAGGCGAACGCCACCAGGATCATCGGGATGAACGCGACAATGAAGATCGCCGGCAGCTGCAGGCCCACGGCGCCGACGGCGGGTCCCAGCGAACTGGTCAGGCTGTAGGCGGGTGCCACGGAGGAGATGCCGAGGACGACGACGGCGAGCAGGCCCAGCTGGCCGCCCTTGAGCCCCTTGCCCGAGATGCCGTGCTTGGAACCGGCCGGATCGACGACGTCGTGCGTGATGGTGCCGTCTTCGCGGCCGATAGTCTGACTCATTGCTGACCTATTTTCTGGGGGACGGATGGTTGCTGTTGGGTGATGCAGTGGATGCCGCCGCCGCGGGCGAAGAGCTCGCGGGCGTCGATGCCGACTACCCTGCGGCCGGGGTAGGCGTCGCCAAGGATGCGCAAGGCTTTTTCGTCCATCGGGTCGCCGAAGGTGCAGGCGATGACGCCGCCGTTGACCACCAGGTGGTTGATGTAGCTGTAGTCGACGAACCCCTCCTCATCCGTCAGGGTTTCCGGGGCGGGGACCTCGATGATGTTCCATTCGCGGCCGGCCGCGTCCCGGGTGGTGGCGAGGTGGCTGATGATGGCCCGGCAGACTTCGAAGTCGGGGTGTGCCGGGTTCTGTTGGGAATGGACCAGCACGGTGCCCGGGGACGGGATGGCCGCAACGATGTCGACGTGGCCGCGCGTGCCGAACCGTTCCGAATCCCGGGTCAGGCCGCGGGGAAGCCAGACGACGTGGCTTACGCCCAGGGTCCGGCCCAGCTCGGCTTCGACGTCGGCCTTGCTGAGCCCGGGATTGCGGCCCGGATCGAGCTGGACCGTCTCGGTGACGAGGACGGTGCCTTCGCCGTCGACGTGGATGCCGCCGCCCTCGTTCACCAGCGGCGAGACAAGGTGGCTGGCCCCCGAGCGGGCCGCGACGGCCGACGCCACGAGCGCGTCCTTGTCCCAGGCGGCCCAGTCCTGGCCGCCCCAGCCGTTGAAGACCCAGTCGACGGCGCCGAGCCGGCCGCCGTCGTCGAGGACGAACGTGGGGCCGATGTCCCGCATCCAGGCGTCGTTCAGCGCGGCGGGGACCACCTCGATATCCGGGTGGAGGTAGTCCGCCGCGGTCTGCACATCCGCCGACGCCACCAGCATGGTGACCGGTTCGAATTCCACGACGGCGTTCGCGACGGCGGCCCAGACGGAGCGGGCGGCGTGGGCTTCTGCCGCTGTTTCGCCCAGGGTGTAGCCGCCGGTGGGGAACGCCATCCAGACACGGTCCTGGGGCGCCGTTTCGGACGGCATCCGCCACGCGCTCATGCGGTGGCCTTGCTGGTGTCGGCGCCGAGCGGGGCGTCGGGGCGAACCGGTTCGGTCAGCCGCCCGTACGTGTCCGGGCGTCGGGTGGCCAGGAAGGGGAAAAGCGTGAGCCAGTCCCGGCGCTGGTCGAGGTCGAGGTCCGCGACGAGCACCGCGGATTCGTCCCGCGGTGCCTGGGCAAGGATCCGGCCGTAGGGATCGGAGATGAAGGAGGAACCGTAGAAGTTCAGCGTGCCTTCGCTGCCCCAGCGGTTGGGGACCACCATGAACAGCCCGTTGGCGATGCTGTTGCCCACGATGACCTGCTGCCACAACGGCTGGGTGTCGAAGTCGGGGTGGTCGGGCTCGGAGCCGATGGCTGTGGGGTAGACCAGGAGTTCCGCGCCGCCGAGGGAGTAGATCCGCGCCAGCTCCGGGAACCACTCGTCCCAGCAGGTGGGCATGCCCAACCGTGCGCCGCCGAGTTCGGCGGGGGAGTGGACCTCGTAGGCATCGTCGCCGTCCGGGCCCTGGCGGAAGAATTTGTCCTCGTAGTAGCCTGCCGTGACGGGAATGTGGAGCTTGTGGGTGCGGGCCAGGAGTTCGCCCCCGGGGGACACCAGGATGGCGGTGTTCAGGCCCAGGCCGTCGTCTGTGCCGTCCGGATTCTCCGCCTTCTGGTACAGCGAAGCGTGGACGCAGATGCCGTGCCTCCGGGCCGCGTCCGCCGCGAACCGGAACGTGGGGCCGGTGAACAGATCCTCGGCAATGTCCGAGGGCCGCGGGCGCGTGGTCCCGCCGCGGGCGGCGTCATTTTCGGGAAGCGTGTCCGCGGGGTAGCGGGACAGCGTGAGCTCGGGGAGGAAGACGACGGCTGCTCCCAGCCGGGCGGCGCGCCCGATGCCTTCGTCCAGTTCGGCGTGCAGGGCCGCGGCGTCAGGATGCCAGCGATGCTGCACGACGCCGATCCGCAGAGCCGGCCGGCCGGAGGGCAGCGTGCGGGCGAGGGAGGGCGGGGTGTCGAGGGACGTGATTTCGATCATGGCTACTCCAGTGAGACGGGCGTCACATTAATGAACGTTGTTCATTTAGTTTGAGGGTGATGGCGGCACGGGGCAAGACCTAATATGAATAAAGTTCATTTATTTATTCGGGGTGGAACCCGCGCCGTCCCCGGGCCGGCAGCCGGACCGCTACTGGACCACGGCGCGGACCTCCCCTGGGGGCGCGGGCCGTAAGGCCCTAGACCGTGGATTAGTCCCGGCAGAGTCTGGGGTATGACTCAAACGAACCCGGGGCCGGCCCCGGACATCAGGGCCGCCCAACTCAAGGAACAGCCCACGGCGGTGGTGCATGAGACAGTCCCGATGAATGCGTTGCGGGATTTTTTCGGCCGTGCCTTCGCCGCCGTCATGGGTGCGGCGCAGGAGCAGCATGTCCAGTTGGCCGGACCCCCGTTCGCGCTGTACCGCGGCATGCCGACGGACGTCGTCGACGTGGAGGCGGGGTTCCCCCTCGCCGCGCCGTTCACGAACCCCAGTGGAGCGGACACGGCGGTTGTCGCCGGCACCCTCCCCGCAGGCCAGGCCTACGAGGCGATGCACATCGGTCCCTACGAATCACTGCAGCGCACTTACGGCGCGATCATGGCGCGGATGCGGCAGGACGGCGCGAGCCCGGGAGCAGCAATGTGGGAGTACTACCTCACCGATCCCGGCGTCGAACCCGATCCAGCTAAGTGGCAGACGCTCGTGGTCTGGCCGGTCGACTGAAATGCCGCACCTGCACTGCCCGGCCGCCGCGCGGAGGGGCCCCGGCCGGGGGCCGCTGCCCGGGTTTCCAGGGCCCGTCCGACTCATTCTGTCTGATAGGCCACACTATTGCTCTACTCCATGCATAATGTCCTAAACTGCTTCACTGAGGTGCCTGAAATGGCGCTGCGCAGCAACGAAAGTGAACCCCGATATGGCTACCGATTACGACGCCCCACGCAAGACAGAAGAAGAATCTCCCGCTGAGTCGCTGGAGGCCCTTCAGGCGTCCCGCGGCGGCGGCGCGCAGACCGCTGTGATCGACGTCGATGAGAACGACACCGCTGAAGGCATTGATCTTCCCGGTGCAGATCTGTCCGGCGAAGAGCTGACGGTCATTGTTGTTCCGGAGCAGTCCGATGAATTCACCTGCTCCTCCTGCTTCCTGGTCCGCCACAGGTCCCAGGTGGCCCTTGAGAAGAACGGCATGAAGTACTGCCGCGACTGCGAAGGCTAAAACCTTCCGGCAACAGACAGGCCGTACGAAGCGCCGGACCCGCGAGGGTGCCGGCGCTTCGCCGTTCCCGGCCAGGCCTGCTGCTGGCGGTGTTATCTGTTCGTGAACGACCTTCACGAACAGGGTCCGTGCAATCCGTCCGTGACCAGCAGCGGGCCACGCTAACGGTTGGGCGCCGAAACTGTGGAGGACCTCGCCCGCCGGGCCGGGCCCGCCTACGCTGAAAGCGTCTGACCTGCGCTGACTGTTCCGCCAGCCCAAGGGTCAGGCAGCACCAGGGGGTGGCGGCCTTGAAGAAGACCCAGTTGAAGAAGATCCAGTTGAAAAAGGTCAACGCGTTGCTCGCGGCTGTTCTGATGGCCGCCGCGCTCGGGATTCTTGCGCCGGCGCCGGCCGCCGCAGACCCGTACTGCGGACTGGCCTGGGGGTCGCTGAGCAAACTGGATCCGGCCATGAGCCAGGCCAAGGTGGTGGACGTCCGCACCGGTCAGCACTACTGCTTCGACCGGCTGGTCATTGACCTCAACGGCCCCGTGGCCGGCTACAGTGTCCGCTACGTACCCGCGGTGGTGCAGGACGGGTCCGGCCTGCCGGTCCCGTTGCGGGGCCAGGCCTTCATTCAGCTCACGGTCAATGCACCCGCATATGACGACGCCGGCAATCCCACCTACAATCCGGCGAACAAGAATGAATTGGCTGACGTGGCCGGCTACCAGACGTTCCGGCAGGTGGCGTGGGCGGGCAGCTTCGAGGGCTATTCGACCATTGGCCTGGGGGTCCGCGCCCGGCTGCCGTTCCGGGTCCTGGCCCTGCCCGGGCCGGGCACCGGGTCCCGGCTCGTGGTGGACGTGGCGCATTTCTGGTGAGGCTGGTGAAGCCGGTCGCAAGGCAGGGCTGCGCGCCTTGCCGGGCGGGTCGGCTAGAGCGAGCCGAGCTCGGCCCGGAGCGGGAAGTCCCGGCCGTCCAGCACCAGCTGCGTGCAGCGCCCGGCGGCACGGTTCAGAACGATCGGGGCCATGAGGTTGACGGTCGTGGAACCGGGCGAGTGGTTCACCACGACCAGTACCTGGGCGGCGTCCCGCCCGTCGAGTTCGAGGGCCTCCAGCGAGGCTGCCGGGATCGGCGGAGAGTAGCTCGGTGCAAACACGGCCGCATCGGCCAGGAATAGCCGCACCGGGCTGGAACCTCCCTCCAGGGCGTACAGTCCGGCCGCGCCCTCGACGCTCCGCAGCGCGAAATCGTGCAGCTCCTCGAAGCCAGGCATGGGTGCGGTGAATGTGAGGGGCAGGCTTGCGACCGGAGTGTCCATGACCGGGGTGCTCACCGCAGGAAGTCCATCAGGGTGGGCTGAAGCACCCGGGCCGTCGCCGCGAGGGCCACCTGGTAGTTGGTTTCCTGAAGCTTCAGGTCCATGATGACGCTGCCGAGATCTGCCTTTTCAATGCCCATCTTCTGTGCATCCAAGGTGGCCTCCAGTTCGGTGTTGACGTTGCCGGCGCGTTCCAGCTGCACCTGCCGTGATCCTATTTCAGCACGCCCGCTGACGATGTTCTTGAACGACGCCTGCAGGTTGGTGAGGTTCACAGTGGCATCCTCACCTTTGCGCAGTGACTCGATGGTCTTGGTGACGGCGTCGAAGACGGAGCCGGAGCCGCTGCCGAAGATCGCGGCGCCGTCCGCGTCGACCCGGACAGTTCTGTCGGCACTGATGCGCCGTTCCACTGAGCCGCCGGCGACGCCGTTGAAGACTGGGGGAGTTCCGGTGTCTCCTGGGATGCTCGGGTCGGCCGGGATGGCTGGGCTGAAGGCCGTGGCCGCGTCCGAACTTCCAGCAAAAATGTTCCGGCCAAGGTGCTTGCTGTTGGCGGTTGAGAGCAGATCCTTGTTCAGCCCTTCGAGCTCGACGGCGATCGCGTCCTTGCCCGCCTGGTTGAGCGCGCCGTTGCCGGCCTGGACCGTGAGGTCGAGGATGCGGTTCATGACGTTGGTGGCCTGGCTGAGGGCGGAGTCGGCCGCGTTGAGCCAGCTGGCGCCGTCGTCGATGTTCCTGCCGTACTGGGCGTTGGCGGCGAGCCGCGCGCGCGTATCGAGAGCCTGCGCCGTGGCGGCAGGATCGTCAGACGGGCGCGAAATCTTGTCCAGCGTGGTCGCCTTTTCCTGCAGCTGGGCCAGCTTGGACTGCTGGGCCTGCAGGGTCCGCTGGGCGGTTGTGCTCATGGTCAGGTTGGTTACCCGGTTCAGCATGTCTACCTTCCTACCAGTCCGGTGCGGTTGATCAGGACGTCCAGGGCTTCGTCCACAGCCGTCATGACGCGGGCCGCGGCCTGGTATGCGTGCTGGTTGGTGAGCAGGCTGACGTTTTCTTCGTCCAGGCTGACGGACGCCTGCGAGGAACGGTTGGACTGCGCGGAGATTTCCGCTGCCGAGCTCAACGCTTCATGCTGCTGGGCGCCGCGTGACTGCACACCGATCCCGGTGACGATGTTTGCCCAGGCGCGGTCCGGAGACCCCGGCCCAGTGCCAAGCTGTGAAATCTTGTCGGCGAGGCTGCCGTCCAGGTTCCCCGCACCCGCCACGCCGACTGCGATCTCTGCGGCGGCCTGGGGCACAACAGCGAGAGCGAGCGCCGCAGGGCCCGCGGCGGCCGGGTCGAAGAAGTTACCGGACGCCGAGCCGTCAGAGGTCCGTCCGCCGAAGTGAAGGGCGTTGACCGCGTCCCGCAGGTCGCCGGCGAACTTGTTCAGCGACTGTGCGGCCGAATCGATGGCGCCGCCGTTCGCGGCAGGAGCCAGGACGGACAACGCGCCGGCGATTTCCCCATCGGCGACGGCGATTGCCGCACCCGGCCGGTCCGCCCACTCAAGCTGCACGGCTGTGCCGAGCTTGTCCGCAGTCTGGCTTCCGGAGAGGGCGAGTGCCCGGACGGAGCTGCCCATCACGAGGGCGTTTCCGCCGACATGGACATCCACGGTGCCGTCAGCCTGTTCCCTGACGGTGCCGCCGGTCAGCCGGGAGATGGTCTCGGTGAGCTTGGCCCGCGCGTCGATCAACTCGTTGGCCGATCCTCCCGCGGCGAGGGTTGAGCGAATGCTGGTGTTGAAGGCGGCCACCTGCGTGGCGGCGGCATTGACGGTGTCCACGGCGCCCTGGGCCTGGCCGCGGACGCTGCTCCACTGGCCCTCAAGGGAGCGGTAGGAAGAGGAGACCTTGCTGGCGAGGTCGTTGCCGGCCTGCAGGACCAGTCCCTTGGCGGCGGAGTCGTTGGGGTGGTTGGCGGCGCCTTGCCAGGCCGACCAGAAGCCCTGGAGCGCGGTGGAGATGCCGTTTTCGCCGGGTTCCTGAAGGATGCCCTCGATCCCTTGGAGCGCCGAGGACCGGGCGCTGGCGTAGCCGGACTGGGCCGCCGTCGAGCGGACGCTTCCGTCAAGGAAGCTGCTGCCCAAGCGTGCGATGCCGTCCACGGAGACGCCATTCCCGGCTTCGGGGCGGCCCGAACCGAACAGGCCCTGCGCGGGAGCCACGATTGACGATTGCTGGACGCGCTGCCGGGTGTAACCCTCGGTGGCGGCGTTGGCAATGTTCTGCCCGGCCACGTTCATGCCCTGCTGGGCGGCGGTCAAGCCACGGTAGGCGGTGTTCAGCGCGCCGAAGGTACTCATGGTCGCTTCCTTAGAATTGCTTGTCGAAAATACGCGAGGCTGCAGTTTCCCCGGTCTTGCCCTGGGCGTCATAGGTGCCGGCCGCAGCGGTGGGCCGCAGATCCGCGAGGGATTCCTGGGTGGAACGGACTGCGGTGCGCAGGTACTGCTCGTTCGAGTCGCGCAGTTCCTTGATCAGGGCCGTCTGGTGGGTCAAGGCCGTCAGATGGGCCGTGAGGATTTCGGACCAGGCGCCTTCCGGCGCGGCAGCGGCGAGTTCACCCAGGGACGCGTCGGTGGGCAGTCCCCAGGTTTCGGCCACGACGGCGGCTTCGATGGTGCGGGCGAGGCTCGCCTTGGAGAGGTGTTCCAGAACCTGCTCGACTTCCTTTGTGCCGTGGGGAAGCCAGCGGGATTTGCCGGCGGTGAGCAGCAGTTGCTCTTCCTCCAGCTTGAAGGTGAGAACGTCCAGGAGTTCACGCTCCCGCCACAGCAGGGCTGAAAGTTCGTGGATGGCCATGGTCCGGACGGCTCCCTCATGTGTGAATGGTGCAAATGACTGGTGCGGTGGTGCCGGGGCGTCGATTTCATCGTGCGGACGATTTGGCCTCCAGCAGGGTTCGTAGAAACTATCGGCAGGGGCGCAGGATTCGTTAGCGGCAATAAGGCTGATAGCAGTCGGGACCAGATTGGGCGTTGAACTGAAAACTCTTTTGGAATCTTCCTTACGTGTGCTGGCCAAATGGCGATAACTACTTCTGAAGGCCCACGGATGGGCCGTCGCACATCGTCCCAATCATGGAGGAAACATCATGGGAATGCAGATCAACACCAACATGGCTGCGAACAACGCTTACCGCAGCCTCAGCAACACCCAGACCGACCTGTCCAAGTCGCTGGAGAAGCTTTCCAGCGGCCTGCGCATCAACCGCGCCGGTGACGACGCGGCCGGCCTGGCGATCTCCGAGGGCCTGAAGTCCCAGATCGGCGGCCTCACGGTTGCTTCCCGTAACGCCCAGGACGGCATTGGCCTTGTCCAGACCGCTGAAGGCGGCCTGAACCAGGCTCACTCCATCTTGCAGCGTCTGCGCGACTTGGGTGTTCAGGCAGCCAACGATACGAACAACACCGAATCCCGCGCGGCTATCAAGACTGAAGCCACCAGCCTCGTCAATGAACTTGGTCGTATCGCTGGCGGGACCGACTTCAACGGCACCAAGCTGCTCAACGGTGACAACCCGACGCTGAACATCCAGGTCGGTGCCAACGGTGACGCGGCCAGCCAGATCGCCGTTGACCTGTCCGGTGCAAACGTCAAGGGTGTTGCTACGACGCTGAACCTGGGCACCATGTCCAATAACGGCAGCACGTTTGCAATTGCTGACCCGGCGTTGCTGACAGGTGAAGCTTCGTTCACGTCCACGAAGGACGGGGTCGTTACCACCGTAGCGACGTCTACTCTGGCCGCTGCGGGTCCTTTCACTAGCGTCGAGGGTTACGCCGATGCACTGCGGAAGGACACCGATTTCGCGTCGAAGTTCACGGTCACGGTTGAGAAGGACGCCAACGGCAAGGGCACCGGCATCTCGGTCCAGGCCAAGGACGGCGGCCTGCTTGAGAACGCTGACAACGCTGCCGCCGGTACGGGCCTCGACGTCGGTGTAAAGGGAGCGGCCACGACAGGTCTCGATTTCTCTTCCGCCGCAAGCGCTCAGGCTTCCATCAAGCTGATCGACACGCAGATCACCGCAGTGTCGACGGCTCGTGCAGACCTGGGTGCAACCCAGAACCGCCTCGAGTCGGCTGTGCAGACGATCAACGTGGCCAAGGAAAACCTGACGGCTTCCAACTCCCGTATCCGCGACACGGACATGGCTGAGGAAATGGTCAAGTTCACCCGCAACAACATCCTGTCCCAGGCCGGCACCGCAATGCTGGCCCAGGCAAACCAGTCCAACCAGGGTGTACTGCAGCTCCTGCGCTAAACACAGCGGGAAGCGATCACTCCGGTGACTTCCGCTAGGTAGCTCAGACTGCACGTGGCGCCCGGGGAGGGAATTCTTCTCCCCGGGCGCTGTGCAGTACCACCAGTCATTACTGATTCAGCCAGCCATTGTTCTAAGGAGTTGCAGGCATGGGACTTTCTATCGACGGACTTTCCAGCGGTTTGGACACCACAGCCCTGATCAATTCCCTCATGGCCGTGGAAGCAATCCCACAAAGCCTGATGAAGAACAAGGCCGCAACGGTCCAAACCCGCATCTCGGCCCTGCAGGGACTCAATACCGCCGTCGCGGACCTCGCAACCAAGGCCGGTAAGCTTTCCGATCCCAAAAGCCTCGAACTGTATTCGGCCTCGAGCAGTTCCGCCAAAGTCACCACCGTGGTCGGTACCGGAGCGAAACCGGGTGCGGTTGATTTCACCGTCTCCCAGCTGGCCCAGACCCAGGTCTCCGTGAGCAAGAACCTCGCCGCGTGGCCCTACACCACTATGACGGTCACCGGCGAAGGCGGCCAGGCCATCACGGTCACCCCGCTCACTTCATCTCTTGACGACGTCGTTTCCGCCGTGAATCTCTCCGGCGCCGGCATTGTCGCATCGAAAGTTTCAGTGGGCGGCGGCGAGTACCGGCTGCAATTTGCCTCGTCCAAGACCGGCGTCGCCGGCGGGTTCAGCATCGCCGATCCGGACGGCACCGCCGGGCTGACCAAAGTTCAGTCTGGGCAGGACGCGCAGATCAAGCTGTGGGCGGGAACAGCTGCCGAGGCGACGCTCAGCTCCGCCACCAACACCTTCGCGGATGTCCTGAGCGGAGTCTCGATCAGCGTCTCCGAGGTCTCTGCCACCCCCACACGCGTCACCGTTGCCCGTGACGACGCCCAGATCAGCAGGGCCGCCTCTGACCTGGTTAGCTCCGTCAACGGAGTCCTGGCGCAGATCGCCACCAAGAGCGCCGTAGTCAGCAGCACCGACGCCTCCGGCAACCCGGTCACTTCAGGCGGCGTGTTCACCGGAGACAGCACCGTTCGTACCGTCAACGCCGCGATCCTGGCCGCTGCGTCCCAGCCCTTGAACGGAAAATCGCCGTCTGAGCTTGGCATCAGCGTGACCAAGACCGGGACGATGGAATTCGACGCCACCAAATTCGGCGACGCCCTGGCGAAGGACCCGGCCGGAACAATGGCGGCCGTGGCCACTATCGCGGGCCGCGTGGCGGACGCCGCCAAGCAGGCCTCCGATCCCTCCACGGGGCTCCTCAGCACCAAGATCAAGGGACAACAGTCCACCGCGAAGGACTACACCGACCAGATCGCCGACTGGGATGACCGCCTGGAAATGCGTCGGACCACGCTGCAGCGGACCTACTCCGCGCTGGAGGTCGCTCTCAGCGGCATGAAAGCGCAGTCGTCCTGGCTGTCCTCCCAACTCGCAGGACTCTCTTCAGGAAGCTCTTCATCATGACTCTGACCTCCTTCGGCGGCGGCTACGGCAATGCCGGCCAGCGGAACCAGTACCTGGCCGACTCGGTCCTGTCGGCTCCGCCGGCACGCCTCCTCACCATGCTCTACGACCGCCTCCTGCTGGACCTGGGCCGGGCGGAAACGGCGCAGCACGCTGCCGACTGGACCACGGCATCGGAAAACCTGCTGCACGCCCAGGCCATCGTGTCCGAGCTGTCCGCCTCGCTGAAGGTCGACGCGTGGGACGGTGCCAACGGGCTGCTGGGCGTCTACAACTACGTCTCCACCGCACTGACCAACGCGAACATCCAGCGGGACGCGGCGCTGACCCGGGAAGCGATCGAACTCTTGGAGCCCCTGCGGCAGACCTGGCACGAGGCCGCGGCCGTGGTACCCGCGCCCGCAACCCCCGCGGCGTTTCCCGCCGCAGCTCCAGCCGGTTTCCCGGCAGCAGGGGCCTGGAACACCGGGCCCGGAACAGGCGGCGGGAGTCTCGGCTTTGGCTGAACAGGCTTACTTGGATATTGGCCCAGGGGGAACCGGATCCAACGACGCCGATTCGTCCCTTCCCGGCAAGATCACTGAAGACACCACCCTGGCTGCCTGGATGGCCGTCCTGGATGTGCTTGAAATGGCGGTGCAGGCCGCCGAGCGGACCCTGAAGGATCCGCTGGGCCCGCTCGCCGCTCCCGCGGGATCGGTGGCGGAACCCCGGCCGGAGAAGCGCTGGTCTCCGCCGTCGATGACCGGGCCGTTGCCGGCGACCGCCCGGCGTCGCGCCGTCGCACTGGCAGCCGCCCAGGAACGCGTTGCCCTCCGGCTGGAAGAGGCGCGGCTGGGAGTCGCCCGGCAGCTGCAGGCGGTATCGTCGGTGCCCGGCGTGGGGGAGTCCGCCGGAGCCCTGTACCTGGATGTCAACGGCTAAGAATCCCGGGTTCCAAAACATCTGAAATAGTCTTTTGATTTCGCCTAACGCGGCGCTGACCAGTGCCGATAACCACTATAAGAGCACGGATCGCTCGATTACCGGCCACGGATCGGCCACCCCCACCTTTCCCAGGCAGGACTCTGTGCTCGAATCCGTGACTTCCGCCGCCTTGGCCAGCGCCATGGACGGGCTGGCACTGCGCCAGCGGACCATCGCGAACAACATCGCGAACGTCAACACGCCGAATTACCACGCGAAGCGCGTCAGCTTCGAGGACGCCCTCGCAGCGTCGGTGCAGTCCGGGAACGGCCGCGTCCAGGCAACCACGGCGGAGTCCCTGGAGCCCACGCAGCTGAACGGCAACAACGTCAACCTGGACACCGAAACCCTGTCCAACATCGACACCGTGCTGCGTTTCCAGTTCGCCGCACGCGCCGTCAACACCGAGTTCACCGCCGTGCGCTCCGCCCTGAGGACCAGCTGATGACCTTCGACATGATCGGCATCGCCGGCTCCGCCCTCACTGTCCACCGCAAGTGGCTCGATGCCGTCTCGGACAACCTCGCCAACATGAACAACGCCTCCGCCACGTCCGGCCCCGCCTTCCAGGCCCGGTATGTCGAGGCCGCGGAGGGCTCGCAGGGCTCGGGCGTGTACGTCAAGAGCACCCAGCTCGGCAACGCCGAGGGCAGGATCGTCTACCAGCCGGATCACCCGCTGGCGGACGCCAACGGCAACGTGAAGTACCCGGACATTGACATGGCCGAACAGATGGGTGCGCTCATCATCGCCCAGCGCGGCTACCAGGCCAACGCGCAGGTGGTGGATCGCGCCCGCGAAACCTACATGGCCGCCCTTGAGATTGGACGCTCCTAATGACTGTCGCCCCCATCGCCCCCGTCCAGGGCGTCCTGCCGACAAACTATGTGACGGGCGCCGGAGCGGCACCCGTGGCCGGCACTGACGGCTCCGCCTTCGCCACTTCCCTCACCGGCGCGGTGGATAACCTCCAGCAGCTGCAGTCGACGTCGAACCAGCTGGCTGTGTCCGCCGTGACCGGCAACCTGGATGACATCCACAACGCCACGCTTGCCGCGACCCGGGCGCAGGTGACGCTGGAGCTCATGGCCACCATGCGCAACAAGGGCGTTGACGCGTTCAACGAGATCATGAGGATGCAGGCCTGATGCCTCCGCAGATTAACGCTTTCTTCCAGCGCTTCGGCGCGGGCCTGAAGAGTTTCACCGCCGGCCAGCGCACCATCGCCGTGATCGGCGCTGCCCTGCTGGTGGTGGGCATTGTTGCCCTGTCCGCCTGGCTTACCCGCCCTGTGCTGACCCCGCTGTTCTCCGGCCTCCAGACCACCGACGCCAACGGCATCGTCGAACAGCTCCGCAAGGACAACGTTCAGTACGAGCTCAGCGACGGCGGATCCACCATCCTGGTGCCGCAGGACAAGGTCTACGACGAGCGCCTCAAGGCAGCGGCCGCGGGCCTGCCGACTGCCGCCGCCACCGGCTACTCCCTGCTGGACAAGATGGGCGTGACGTCCTCGGAATTCCAGCAGTCCGTCACGTACAAGCGCGCCCTCGAGGGCGAACTTGCCAGCACCATCTCCGCCATGGACGGCGTGAAGACCGCCGCCGTCCGGCTCGCCATCCCCGAGAAAACAGTGTTTGTGTCCAAGGCCCCGGACACCACCGCCTCAGTGTTCATCGAGACCGACGCCGGCGCTGCCCTGACCGGTGACAAGGTGCAGGCGATCGTCCACCTGACCTCCGCCGCCATCGAAAACCTCAAGCCCTCCAACGTCTCCGTGGTCGATTCGCAGGGAAACGTGCTCTCCACCGTCGGCGGCGGGACCGCAGGATCGTCCACCAAGCAGGCCAGCGACTACCAGCAGCGCACCTCGGACGCCGTCCGCGCGGTCATGGACCGCGTGGTGGGCCCAGGCAACTCCACGGTCGCCGTCGCCGCCGACGTGACGGGCGAATCGGCGCAGCAGAAGAGCGAGACTTTCTCCAATGCCGAGGGCGCCCTGCCGCTGAGTGAATCGTCCAAGACCGAGAAATACACCGGAACCGGGGGAGGCGCCGCGGGCGTCCTCGGTCCGGACAACATCGCTGTTCCCGGCGGCACGAGCGGCAACGGCAACTTCGATTCCTCCACCGAAACCAAGAACAACGCGGTCAACAAGGTCACCGAGGACCGGACCATCCCGGCCGGTGCCATCAAGCGGCAGACAATTTCCGTCGCCGTCAGCCAGGCCGCCGCCGGCGGCCTGAACCTGGCGTCGCTGAAGAACCTCGTCACCTCCGCAGCCGGGGCCGACACCGCGCGCGGCGATATTGTCACGGTCGAGGTTGTGCCGTTCAGCACCGCAGCCGCCGACGACGCCGCCAAGGCGCTCGCCGAGGCCCAGGCCAACGCCGAAGCCGAGAAGCAGGCCGCGTTCTTCGGAACCCTCGTCACCGCAGGCAGTATCCTGCTGGGCCTGCTGATCCTGGCCCTGGTGGTCACGATCATCCTGCGGCGCCGCCAGAAGCGCGAGCCCGTGGACCTCGGCGAACGCCTGGACCTGGAGATCATGCCGGTGGCCCCGCCTGTGGTGGCCCTTCCGCCGGCGACGTCGGCGATCCCGATCACCGCCCTGCCCCCGCTTCCGGGCCCGAGCACCGAACAGCTGGAATCCGAGCGCCGCCGGTTTGAAATCGACAACATGGTCGCCGCCAACCCGGAACGGGCCGCCGATTACCTGCGCAGCCTCATGGATGACAGGCAACCGGCATGAAACCCGCCGATACGCCCCTGACCGGCACCCAGCGCGCCGCCGTCGTCCTGATGCAGATGAGCCCCGAGAACGCCGCCAAGGTCATGGCCCAGCTCACGGACACCGAGGCGGAGGAGATTGCCGGGGAGATCGTCAAGCTCCGGAAGGTGGACTCTGACGTCACCGAGCAGATCATGAAGGACTTCCACCAGGCCGCGCTGACAACCACGCGCCAGGCCCGGGGCGGCCGGGAACTCGCCGAGGGCCTGCTGGAGGCGTCCTTCGGCTCGGAACGGGCCGCCGGGCTCATGAACCGCCTGACCGTCAATATGGCCGGCAAGTCCTTCGAGTTCCTCGAAGACATCGAACCCGTGCAGATCCTGGCCCTGATCGACGGCGAACTGCCGCAGACCATCGCCCTGGTCCTCGCCCACCTCAGCCCGCGCAAGGCCTCGGCCGTGATGTCCGGGCTGCCCGGCTCGCTGCGCGCCGACGTCGCGCTCAGCATCGCCACCATGGGATCCGGCGCGCCCGAGGCGATCGGGATCGTCGCCGACACCCTCAAACTCCGCGGCGGCGCCGCCGTGTCCCAGCAGGCCTCGAAGGTGGTGGGCGGCATCCAGCCGCTGCTGGAGATCATCAACCGGACCGACGCCGGCACGGAACGGTCCGTGCTGGACGGCCTGGACCTGCTCGATCCCGACCTCGCGGTGGAGATCCGGGCCCAGATGGTGACGTTCGACGACATTGTGAAGCTGGAACGCCGCGACGTGCAGCTGGTGCTGCGCGGACTTGACGCGGCCGTCCTGGCGACGGCGATGAAGGGTGCCTCCGAGCCGGTCCTGGAAACCATCACGACGAACGTCTCCGGGCGCAACCTGGAAATCCTCGAATCCGAGATCGCCGCCCTGGGACCCCTGCGTGCCTCGCAGATCGAAGAGGCCCGTGCCGCCGTCGTCCGGTCCATCCGCGAGCTCGAGGCCGAAGGCCAGATCACCATCCAGCGCGGGGACGAAGAAGACTATGTCTACTGACAACGGCGCGGCCAACGCCCCGGCGCGCGTCGTCTTCCCGTCGCTGCGGGCCAACGGCCCGGCCGCCGAACAGGCCGGCTACACCGAAGGCCACGCCGCGGGCTACGCCGCCGGTGTGCGCGCCGCAGCGAAAGAGCAGCGCCGCTGGCGGGACCGGATGGCCGCCGAGCAGGCGGCCTCCCTGGCCGCCGGACAGCAGGACCTGGACCGTGCCGTGCGCGCCCTCGCCGTCGCCAGGACAGACTTTGCGCACCGCAACGTGCAGGCGCTGCAGGACGCCGAGGAAATCCTGGCCCGCACGGCGCTGGAACTGGCCGAGGCCATCCTCGGCTACGAACTGGCCGAAGGCACCCGGACCGCCCGGGCCGCCCTGGCCCGCGCCCTCTCCGGGAATGACTCCGCCACGGTACTGGCAATCCGGCTGCACCCGGCGGACATCGACGTCCTCAGCCGGGAAGGCCAGGAACTGCCCGCCGGGCTGCCGCTCATCGCGGACCCCTCCCTGGGCCGCGGCGACGCGAAGGTCGAATACCAGCAGGGCTGGTTCGACGCCAGCCTCCGCACCGCCCTGGGACGTGCCCGCACGGCGCTGCTGGGAGAGGCAGCGTCGGCAGAGGGCCCGCTGGGTGGCGCATTGGTGGGAGACACCGTGCCGGGAGACGTCGTGCCGGGAGACACCGTGCCGGGAGAATCCGGCCGGGCCGAATTCGGTGCCGGCGCCTACCGGGGCCAGGCATGATCGCCGAGTGGCGGCCGAAGGGCGCCGACTATGCCGCCGCGCTGGCCGCGGCCGCCCCGCAACGGGTCGGCGTCGTCACCTCGGTCATCGGGCTGGGCCTGGAAGTGTCGGGTCTGGACTGCGCCCTTGGTGACCTCGTGACCGTGGGCGGGAACCCGGGCCTTGACGCCGAAGTCGTCGCGGCGCTGGACGGCTCCGTGCGCTGCATGCCGCTGGGCCGGCTGGCCGGCGTGGCTGCCGGTGACCCGGTGCGCGCCAAAGGCAGCGCGGTATTGGTTCCCACCGGGCGGGGCCTGTTCGGCCGGGTCCTTGACGGCCTGGGACGCCCGATCGACGGCAAGGGTCCGCTGCTCAGCGGGCCGCGAGTGCCGATCGACAACGAGGCACCGAACGCCATGAAACGCGCCCGCATCGACACCGCGCTGCAGACCGGCGTGCGCGTCCTGGACACCATGACCACGCTCGGCAAGGGCCAGCGCATGGGCCTGTTTGCCGGCTCAGGGGTCGGCAAATCCTCCCTCCTCTCGATGATCGCCCGCGGAACCGACGCCGAAGTCTCGGTGATCGCCCTCGTTGGCGAACGCGGCCGCGAAGTCCGCGAGTTCCTCGAAGACGACCTCGGCGCCGTCGGCCTGGCGCGCTCCGTCGTGGTGGTCGCCACCTCCGACGAACCCGCCCTGATGCGCATGCGCGCGGCCTTCACCGCCACCCGCATCGCCGAGTCCTTCCGCGACCAGGGCCAGGATGTGGTGCTCATGATGGACTCCCTGACCCGGGTGGCCATGGCGCAGCGCGAGATTGGCCTCTCGGCCGGCGAGCCCCCTGCCACCCGCGGCTACCCGCCGTCGACCTTTTCCATCCTGGCCCGGCTGTTGGAACGCGCCGGCACGGCCGAGACCGGCTCAGTTACCGGCATCTACACCGTGCTCGTGGACGGCGATGACCATAACGAGCCCATCGCCGACGCCGCCCGCTCCATCCTGGACGGCCACGTGGTGCTGGACCGCAAACTCGCCGTCACCGGGCACTTCCCGTCCGTGGACGTGCTCGGATCCGTGTCCCGGGTGGCCAGCAAGGTCAATTCCCGGCCACACCTCGACGCCGCCGCCACGCTCCGCCGGGTCCTCGCGGCCCGCAAGGCGGCACAGGACCTGATCGACGTCGGCGCCTACCAGGCCGGGACCAACCCGCTGGTGGACGCTGCGCTGAACCACGAGCACGACGTCAGCGGTTTCCTCCAGCAGCCGATGGACGAATCCACGGCCCACCCCGAGTCCTGGCAACGGCTCGGCCACCTC
Organism: Arthrobacter sp. 01T425; assembly: GCF_056398725.1. Taxonomy (NCBI): domain Bacteria; kingdom Bacillati; phylum Actinomycetota; class Actinomycetes; order Micrococcales; family Micrococcaceae; genus Arthrobacter; species Arthrobacter sp. 01T425. The sequence continues at coordinate 49,878 of NZ_JBFTPY010000019.1, forward strand.
ACTTCGATCCTGGGAGCAGCAGCATGAACCGCGAATTCTCACTGGCCGGCCTCCTGCGCCTCCGCCAGCTCCAGCAGGACCAGGCGGCAACCGGGCTGGCGCGCGCCCGCTCACGTTCCAGCTCCGTCCGGGTCCGAGAAGCCGCCGCCCGCCGCGAACTTGCCGCCACGGATGACCCCATCTCCAGCTCGGCCTCACTGCGCGCCGTGGCGGCCGCCCGGTCATCCGCGCACAGCATGCTCGCGGACCTGCAAAACCTCACCCACCTGGCCGAGGCCGACGAAGCCAACGCCCGGGCCGAGTTCATCGCTGCCCGCACGCGGTCCGTGGGGCTGGAAAAACTGCAAGCCCGGCACGACGCCGAGGTCAACTCCGCGGACCTGCGCGCCGAGCAGTCGGCCCTCGATGAGATCGCCTCGACGCTCTGGCACCGCGATGAGCAGCAGGTGAAGCCATGAGCATGACTGAAGCGATCGGCCGGATGCAGGGCATCCAGTCGATGATCGCGGAATTGAGCCGGCCTGCGGCCACGGAAACCAGCGCAGCCGCTGCCAAGGCTGCGGCTGCTACCTCGCTCGCGTCCGCAACCGGCACCGGCGACTCCGCCACGTTCACCCAGGCACTTGCCGCGGCACTGGGCGGCAGTGGCGCAACGGATGCCGCCTCCCTCACGGACAGCCTGGGCCTGGGCTCCTCACTGGGCACGTCACTGGGCATTGGCGGCACATTCGGACCAGGTAGCGCTGCGGCGGCCGGGACGGCCGCGCTCACCGGCGCCCAGGCAGCCGGAACCGTACATACCGGTGGGGCCGCGACGGGCAATGACGTGGTGGCCGTGGCGAAGAAGTACATCGGTGTTCCCTATGTGTGGGGCGGCACCAATCCGGCCTCCGGCATGGACTGCTCCGGCTTCACCCAGCGGGTCTTCAAGGACCTCGGCGTGGAGCTTCCCCGTGTGGTGAGCGACCAGATGCGCCAGGGCACCCCGGTGGCGTCCCTCGCAGAAGCGAAACCCGGAGACCTCCTGGTGAGCTTCGGCGGCAACCACATTTCCATCTACCTGGGCAACGGCAAGGCGATCGACGCACCCGTGCCGGGCAAGACCATCCAGATCCGCGACGCCTGGGAGCAGCAGTCCAACCTGACCTCCATCCGGCGCATCGTTCCCGCAGGGGCTGCATCATGAAGGCGGCGGCATCGACGGAGCTTGCGGCCGCGCTGGGGGCGACCGTCCGGGCGGCCCGGCAGGGCGCGGACCCGCGGCCCGGCAGCGAAAACGGAAACACAGCCGCCGCGTCCTTCGACGCAGTCCTCAACGACGTCCAGGGCGCAGCGGGCAACGGCACCGCGGCAGAGCCTGGCGCCGCTAAGGCTGTACCGGCGGCCGATGACACGGCGGCCGAACTGCCGCAGCCCGACGGCGCCACGGACCCCGCTTCGCTGAGCGGCACCGCTGCGAACACTGTGACGGGGGCCGACGCTGCTTCCGGGACCGCGCCGGGGACCGACGCTGCTTCGTCCGGTATCACCAGCCCCGGGCCGGCCCCGCACGTTCCGGCCCCGTACGTTCCGGCCCCGCACGTTCCAGCCCAGTACGGCACGGCCGAATTCCCGCCGGCCCAGTTTGTCTCCTATACACAACGTGGTCAGGCTGGTCAGGCTGCGCTGCCCGGACAGTCGGCGCAGGCGGTAGCCCCGCCGTCGGACAGCAACGATGGTTCCCGTACTGCCGCACCGGCCATCACTGCGTCCGCGGCCTCGGCGGTCCTTCCCGACGAGTTGCCGGCCGCCGCCGCGCATTCCCCGGCCGTCGCGACCCCGGGATTGGCCGCAACGCGGCGCCAGACTGTGGCCGCCGTCCCCGCTGGGACCATGCCGGACGGTAAGCCGAACGCCGCTGCGGCCTCGCAGACGGCGGGCGCGGTCCCGCTGGCCGGGCCCAAGGCCGCCGCCGGCGGACCGGTCAACCGGCCGGTCAATGGGAACGATCCTGCCCCGACGGCTGCGCCCGTCGACGCCGTGGCCACCGCACCGGCTACTGTTGCGGCCGCGCCGCTGGCTACTGTCGCGGCCGCGCCGCTGGCCTCGACTGCCACCGGCGCCGCGGGGACCACCCCTGCGACAGGTCCCGTTCCGGTGCTCAGTGGCCCACCTAAGGCTGCTGCACCTGCCGGGCCAACGCAGGCAGTCCCGGTGCAGGCCGGCGCCACACCTCCGGCCGCCGCCGCGGCACCGGGCGCGGCAGCGGCGGCGCAGACTGCCCAGGGACTTGGGTCTGGTCATGGTGCGTCGCCGGCGGCCACCACCGCGGCCGTGTCCGCGCGGGCGGTCAACGGATCAGACGTCGCCGCCGTCGCTCCCTCCGCGCCCGGACAAGCGCCGACGTCGCTGACCACCTCACCCGGCACGACCCCGTCCGGTCCGGCGCCATCCGGCAGCCCCGGAGCCGGCACCGGATCCTCCGGCAGCATGTCCACCGGAACCGGAACCGGAACCGGAACCGGAACCGGAACCGCACCCGCCCCCGCACCCGCAAACGCACCCGCACACGCCCCCGCTCCTTTCCACGCCGGCGTCCTGACGGAACCAGTCGCGGCACCGGTGCCCAACGCCGCCCAGGCTCGGTCCAATCCGGAAAGCGACGCCCCCGCGGCGGCCGCCTTCCCCGTCCAGCCGACTGTGGCGGCGGCAACCGTGGTCCAGGCCGTGCCCCAGCCGGCTGCCCAGGCCGCTGCGCAGCCGGCGTTCCAGTCGGCGTCCCCGCCGGCGCCCCATTACGCGGCGCCCCTCCAGTCCCAGCTGGCCAAACCGCTTTTCACCCTCGTGGGGGCACCCCAGGGCCAGCACATCATGACCCTCAAGGTCAGCCCGGAGGATCTCGGTCCACTCACGGTCCGGGCCCAGATCGACGCCGCAGGCGTCCGGATTGAGCTGTTCGCCCCGGGCGATGCGGGACGTGAAGCCGTCCGCGGAATCCTGCCCGAACTCCGCAGGGAACTCCACGGCGCCGGATTCGCGGCCAGCCTTGACCTCTCAGACCACAACGGTCCCGGTTTCGGGCAGCACGGGGCCCAGCACGGCACGGGCCAGGACCGGACGGGGACCGGCGGCCAGTTCGGCACCGGCCGGGACCCCGGCGGCAGCGGCTCGGGCCCCGGCGGCAGCGGCTCCGGCCCGGGCGACCGGAACGGGCCGCGGCCCGGAAACCGCTGGGATGCACTGGCCGATGATCAAGCCATACGCACCGCCAGGCTGTTGAACGGCCCCCAGACCACCCTCGACATTCTTGTCTGACACGAAGGAACGCGACTTATGACGATTCAGCCGATCGCATCCCAGCCGGTAACGGCGGCGGGGGAGGCCACCCAGGCCTCTGCCGTGCGGACCCCCTCGCAGACCATGGATGCCAACGTGTTCATGTCCCTGCTCGTGACGCAGCTCAAGAACCAGAACCCGAGCGCGCCCATGGACACCAACCAGATGATGAGCCAGACCCTTCAGCTCTCCATGATGGAAAAAATGACCGAACTGACCACCAACAGCAAGGAGGGCTTCTCCCTCCAGATGCGGACGGCGGCAGCCCAGCTGATCGGACACTCGGTCGGCTACACCCTCGCGGACGGCACCACCGGGACCGGCGTCGCCAGTTCCGTCAGCTATGCGGGATCGGTTCCGTCCGTCACGATCGGCGACCTTTCCGTTCCCCTCGACTCCATCACCGGGCTTACGGCTCCGGCCGCTTCCTAACCAGTTCTTCACCCGTAGAAAGGCAGTTCCCATGCTCCGCTCGCTGTACTCCGGAATCTCGGGCCTCCGCGCCCACCAGACCATGCTGGACGTTACTGGCAACAACATCGCCAACGTCAACACCGCAGGCTTCAAGGCCTCCTCCACCCAGTTCCAGGACACCCTGTCCCAGCTGCAGCAGGGCGCCACCGGCCCGCAGGCCGCGACCGGCGGCAGCAACCCCGCCCAGATCGGCCTGGGCGTCCGGGTTGCCGGCGTCACCACCAACTTCTCCCAGGGCTCATCGCAGAGCACCGGCCGGGCCACCGACCTGATGATTTCCGGTGACGGCTTCTTCGTCACCAGCAAGGGCGGCAGCCAGCTCTTCACCCGCGCCGGCGCGTTCAGCCCGGACGCAGCCAACCAGCTGGTAAGCCCCGACGGCGGCATCCTCCAGGGCTGGACCGCCACCAACGGTGTGATCAACGCGGGAGGCCCCGTTGGCGACATTACGCTGAACCCCAACACCATGGTGGCCAAGAAGACCGACTCGGTGACGCTGGACGGAAACCTGCCCAGCGACGCCGTCGACGGCACCAAGTTGGACCGTCTCGTCAAGGTTTACGACGCCGCCGGCACCGAACGCAGCGTGTCAATGACCTTCACCAAGGCCGGAAGCACCTGGAACATCGCCGCCGACGACAACGGCACCACAGCCACCGGGTCTGTGACCTACACGAACGGCAAGCCCACCGCAGGCGGCAACGTCACCGTCAACGGCATCACCATCGATGTCTCCAAGGTTTCCGGCTACGCTGCCATGAGCTCGCTGACCGTCAGCGGCCAGAACGGTGCCCCCGTCGGCAAGCTCGAGTCCTACACGCTGGGCAGCGACGGCTCCCTGGTCGGGTCATTCAGCAACGGCATCAAGCAGGTCCTCGCCAAGATCGCCCTCGCCAAGTTCACCAACCCGGGCGGCCTGGAGAAGGCCGGCGGCTCCTCCTACGTCGCAACCGGCAACTCCGGCGGCGTGCAGCTCGGTGCTGCGGGCGACCCCGGCCTTGGCACCCTGACCGGCGGCTCGTTGGAAATGTCGAACGTGGACCTGTCCCAGGAATTCACCAACCTGATCGTTGCGCAGCGCGGTTTCCAGGCCAACGCCCGCATCATCACCACCTCGGATGAGGTTCTCCAGGAACTGACCCAGCTCAAGCGCTAATGAGCGGAATCGTGCTTGTCCCCTAAGGATTCGGGAGACAGCTTCGGGTTTCCGGTATTGCCGGACCCGGAGCTGTCTCCCCGGATCACACCTCAGGGGGGCGTTTGCGTTCCGGCGTCCGGCAGCCACGTCGTCGCGTTAGCGGCAGCACGTCGTCGCGTTAGCATTGGTCCCAACACGTCTGTCCAGGAGGGCACATGCCGTACATCGTTGACTTCGAGACCGTTTCTACCGTCGGCCTGGAATCGTCGCCCGTCTCCGAGGCCCTCGCCGGGTTGCGCGCCAACGAGGCCCGCTATTACCGGAATAAGTACGGCCACGCCTTCACCGTGAGCCCCGCGAGCGAAGTTCCTGACGTGGTTGACCGGGTGAGCCGCATCCTCCGGGATGAACGCGAGATCGTGATCGGCTCCCGCCCGCTGGAGGCGACCGCCTTCGAAGTCGACGGTTTGCGGATGGCCTATGTTTTTTACGAGTCGGGACTGTCGGTCAACGTCATGTACAGCATCGAGGACGGCGGGAAGAGAGCGGTGGGGTTCAAACTTGCCGACGGCATGGAAGTTCCGGAGGAATTGGCGCCGCGCTTCAAGTTCGCCCGCCAAAAGTCGAAGCTGGCGGGCGTTATTCGCGGCTCCTACTTCGTGATCAAGGGCGAGTACTGATCGGGCTCACCCCCGCATTTCAGGTTGCGGGACGCAGCCGGGCAATCCGGAAAGTGAGTTTCTGGGATTGGGGTTCCATATTTTCGACGTGATCATTAGCGGCGGCGGCCCGACGGGGATGATGCTGGCCAGCGAGTTGCGGCTGCACGACGTGGACGTGCTCGTGCTGGAGAGGGACGCGGAGCCGAGCCAGGCGGTCCGTTCGCTCGGCCTGCACCCGCGCAGCATCGAGATCATGGACCAGCGCGGGCTGCTGGACCGGTTCCTCGCCCACGGGCAACAGTATCCCGGCGGCGTGGGTCGCTTCGCCGGGATCGACAAGCCCCGGCCGGTGAACCTGGACACCGCACACGGCTACGTCCTTGGCATCCCCCAGCCGGTCACCGATCGCCTGCTGGCCGAGCGCGCCGGTGAGCTCGGCGCCCAGATCCGCCGCGGCTGCGAGGTGGCAGGGGTCGAGCAGGACGAGGACGCGGTGAGCGTCGAACTCGCTGACGGCACACGGCTGCGCTCGCGCTGGCTGGTCGGCTGCGACGGCGGACGCAGCCTGGTGCGCAGACTGCTCGGCATCGGCTTCCCCGGCGAGCCGGCCAAGACCGAGTGGCTCCTGGGCGAGGTGAAGGTGACCGCGGCGCCGGACCAGCTGGCCGCGGTCGCCGAGGAGGTGCGCAAGACCCACAAGGGGTTCGGCATCGGCCCCGCCGGAAACGGCCTGTACCGCGCCGTCGTGCCCGCGGCGGCCGTGGCCGAGGACCGCTCAGTCCCGCCGACGCTGGAGGAGTTCCGGACGCAGCTGCGGGCGTTCGCAGGCACCGACTTCGGCGTCCACTCACCACGCTCCCTGTCCCGTTTCAGCGACGCCACCCGGCTTGCCGAGCAATACCGGGTGGGCCGCATTCTGCTCGCCGGCGATGCGGCGCACGTCCACCCGCCACTGGGAGGGCAGGGACTGAACCTCGGCATCCAGGACGCCTTCAATCTCGGCTGGAAGCTCGCCGCCGAGGTCAAAAGGTGGGCGCCTGACGGGCTGCTGGACAGTTATTACGCCGAGCGTCACCCGGTCGCCGAAGGCGTGCTGACCATCACCCGCGCCCAGAGCGAGCTTCTGTCCACCGAGCCCGGCCCGCAGGCCGTGCGGCGGCTGCTGAGCGAGCTGATGGACTTCGAGGACGTCAGCCGTTTCCTGGCCGAGAAGATTACCGCGATCGGGGTCCGCTACGACTTCGGCGAAGGACCCGAGCTGCTCGGCAGGCGACTGCGCGACATTCCTCTGTCGCGGGGCCGTCTCTACGAACTCACCCGCAAAGGCCGCGGGCTCCTGCTGGACCAGACCGGCGAACTCTCCGTGGCAGGATGGGCGGACCGGATCGACCACGTCGCGGACGCCAGCGGGGAACTGGACGCGCCCGCGGTCCTGCTCCGGCCGGACGGCCACGTCGCATGGATCGGCGACGACCAGGACGACCTGCTCCACCACCTGCCGACATGGTTCGGGGCCGCCCTCGAGGGCACCGGAGACGGTCACGATCGCCGCCCCTGACGCCGTGCGCGCCGTCAGGCAGCCTGCCAGGTCACGGGAAGCTGTTTCGCCCCGTAGACGATCATGCTTTCCATCCGCTCCAACTGCGCGTCGGGGTCCACCGCAAGCCCCGGCAGCCGTGAGAGCACGGCCTCCAGCGCGATCCTGGCCTCCAGCCGCGCCAGGGGCGCCCCCAGACAGAAATGGATGCCCTGCCCGAAGGCGAGGTGACGGTTGGGTGAGCGTTCGACGTCCAACTCGTCCGGGCTCGGGAACTGCTCCCCGTCGCGGTTCGCCGAGCCGATCCAGGCAATGACCGGTGAGCCTGCCGGGATGGTGCGGCCGCGCACGGTCGTGTCGACGGCTGAGAGCCGGTACATGGACTGGACGGGGGAGCGGTAGCGCAGCACCTCTTCGATGGCGTGCGGGAGCAGGGTAGGCTCGGCGACGAGGCGTTCCGCCGTGCCCGGCGATTCGGTGAAGCACAGCACCGCATTGCCGATCAGGTTGGTGGTGGTCTCGTTTCCCGCCACGAGCAACAGGCTGCAGAATCCCAGCAACTCGATGGGGCTGAGCTTCTGCCCGTCGATCTCGGCCGCGAGGAGCGCGCTGATCAAATCATTGCCCGGCCGGTGCCGCCGCTCCTCGATCATGCCCATGAAGTACTCCGCCATTTCCCGGTTGGCTGCGGTGTGGACGGAATCGTCGGCGCCCGGGCGGGTCTGGCTCACGATCACGTCGGACCACAGCTTGAACCGGTCCCGGTCAGAGGCCGGAATGCCCATGAGTTCGGCGATTACGATCACCGGAAGCGGATAGGCGAGCTGTTCGACCAGGTCCGTGGCGCCGCCGGCCACCACCGGCTCCAGCAGCTTGTCGGTCAGTTCCGAGATGCGCGGGGCGAGCGCTTCGACTGCCCGCGGCGTGAACGCCTGCGTCACGAGCGAACGCAACTGGCGGTGCCGCGGCGGGTCCGTGTTGACCAGGCTGGCGGCGAAGAGCTGGCCCGTTTCGGAGGGGTTGTCCCCACCCATCCGGGAAGAAAATGTGGCGTGTTCGGACAGGACCCGCTGCACGTCGTCGTAGCGGAACACGTGCCAGACGCCGGTGTCCGGGTCCTGGAAAACGGGTTCACTGTCCCGCATGGCTGCGTAGCGGGGAAACGGGTTCAACGGCTGCTCAAAATCCGGAAATGGCGCCATGGCTGGCCTTCCTGATGAGGCGGGCGGCCGTCGTTTCCTGGCACTGGGCCAACTGCACGGGACGAACTGCGGTGGAGCAGACGTCCAACGGGGCGGGCCGGGTGGCCCCGTCAGATCCCACCCTAATACCGCGCGGCGGCCTTGGCACGGGGAATGTTGCTGCGCCGGCCGCCCCCGGGCACCGGCACGTTGACAAGGCGCCTGACGACGGCGCCTAACGAAGGGGCCCCGGCTGCCGACAGTACGGAGGAGAACACCCTTCCCCTCACAGAGCAGAATCGGCCCATGATCGTCGTCACACGCCTCAACGGAACGCGCTTCGCGGTCAATCCGGACCTCATTGAACGCATCCACGAGAGCCCGGATACGCACTTGGTGACACTCGATGGCGCCGCCTACGTGGTGCTCGAAAGCCTCGCCGAGGTGGTCGAGCTCATCGCAGAGTACCGGGCGTACATCCTGAGCAAAGCCCGGGACTTTCCGGCCATCACCGGCTATCCCCTCAGCCTGGTCCGGACTGAAGACCCGGACGACGACCCCTACGACGACGGCGCCGGTCCCACGGCGCCCGCGCAACCCAGAAAGTAACGATGGATCCCGCAACAGTCATCGGACTGCTCCTCGCCTTTGGCTCCGTTATCGCCATGGTGTCGCTCGAGGGCGCCAGCCTGTCGGCGTTGCTCCTCCCGGCCCCCATGATCCTGGTCTTCGGCGCCACGCTCGCCGTCGGGATCGCCGGAAACACCCTCAAAGACGTCGTCCAGGCCTTCAAAGCCCTCCCCAAGATGTTCCTCGGCAAAACCGCCAAGCCGCAGGAAAGCATTGACCAGATGGTCCGCTTCGCCGAAAAGGCGCGCAGCGAGGGCCTGCTTTCCCTGGAAGAGGAAGCGGCCAGCGTCAAGGACCCCTTCCTTGCCCGTGCCCTGCAGAACATCGCCGACGGCACCGACGCCGAGGACCTCCGGATGCTCATGGAGGACGAGATCGACTCCAAGTCACGGAGCGATCACGCCAACTCCAAATTCTTCGCGAGCCTCGGCGGCTATGCCCCCACCGTGGGCATCATCGGCACCGTGGTATCCCTGACCCACGTCCTGGAAAACCTCTCCACCCCGGACCACCTCGGCCCGATGATCGCGGCAGCCTTCGTCGCCACCCTGTGGGGCCTGCTGTCCGCCAACTTCATCTGGCTTCCCTTCAGCGCCCGGATGGCCCGGCTCTCGGAACTGGACATCGAACGGATGACGCTGCTCATGGAAGGCATGCTGTCGGTCCAGTCCGGTGCCCAGCCGCTTCTGCTGGCCGAACGGCTCCGCGCCATGGTCCCCGAGCACCAGCTCAAGAGCTCCGGCAAGAAGGCCGGCGCTGACAAGTCCGACAGGATGGACGAGGCAGCGTGAGCCCGAGGCGGCGCGGGCGGAAGAAGCCGGAAGAACACCACGTCGACGAACGCTGGATGGCGTCCTACATGGACATGGTCACCGTGCTGATGTGCATGTTCATCGTCCTCTTCGCGATGTCCACGGTGGACGCCAACAAGTTTGAAAAGCTCCGCAACTCCCTGGCCACGGGATTCGGCGCAGTCGCGACGGAAACGGTGGATACGGCGTCGGGCACAGTGGTGCCGCCGGAACTCGTGAAAGAGGACCTCGAGGCGTTCGCCGCCGTCAAGGGCGCGGCCACCGCATCCCCCGAGAATATGGCTGAAGCGATCAAGGAAGTGGACAAACTCAAGGCGCTGCAGCAGAAAATGCAGGCCGGCCTGGCGGCAGCCGGGCTGAGCGAGAACGTCGAGTTCCAGATCGACCAGCGCGGCCTGACGGTCAAGCTCGTCGGATCGCAGGCTTTCTTCGAACCTGACCGGCCCGAGCTCACCTCCCGGGCCTCCCGGGTGCTGCAGGTCATCTCACCGGTCCTCAAACCGGCCGGCATGGAAATCATGGTCGAAGGCCACGCCGCGAACGGCATCACGGCCTACCCCTCGACGTGGGAACTGTCCTCGGCGCGCGCCGTCAATGTCCTGCGGTACATGGTGGACCGCGGCGGCATAGCCCCCGGCACGATCGGTGCCGTCGCGTTCGGTTCTGCCCGCCAGGTCAACGACGACTCCACGCCGGCGCTCATGGAGCGAAACCGCCGGGTGGACATCGTGGTCATTTCCGACAAGCCCGACGTCGTCCGGGCACTGATTCCGGAGGCCTTGAAACTCAGCGAGAAGTAGCCGTTCCCGGCTACGGCGGATCGCCTGGGTTCTTTGCCGGAGTTTTGCCTGCATTTTTGCCTCCGGCAGATTGCTTACGCCACGAGTTCCCTTGCCGATAGTGGCAACCGTGAGTGTTCTGGATGAGCGGGAAGTGGCACGGGAGCGGACCGTCAGCGTCTATGACTTCCGCCGTCCTGCGACGCTCGCGCGCGAACACAGCCGGGTGCTGGAGCTCGCCTTCGAAACCTTCGCCCGCCAGTGGGGCACCCAGCTCACCGCCAAGGTCCGCGTCAAGTCCGTGGTGCGCCTGGAAGACGTCAGCATGCTCAGCTACGACGAGTACGCCGCCTCGCTGCCCGCCGTCACCGCCATGGTCCTGTGCACCGTGGAGGCCCACGATTCCAAGCTCGTGGTGCAGTTCCCCGGCCCGGCCGCCCTCGGCTGGGTCAACCGCATGCTCGGCGCCACCAACGATTCGCCCATGCCGGACCGCAAGTTCACCCAGATCGAGCAGGCGCTGATCAAGGGCCTGATGGACGAGGCCCTCGAAGACCTCGGCTATTCCCTGGGCCCGCTGCTCAGCGAGGCCGTCCGGGTGGACACCATCCAATACAACTCCCAGTTCGCCCAGGCCGCCGCACCCAGCGAACTGATGATCGTTGCCTCCTTCACCATGAGCGTCGGCGACGTCAACGCGCCCGCCACACTGGCCGTTCCGGCCGGAATCCTGCTGGGGCGGCTCAAGAAGGTCAACCCGACCGACTCCCGCGAAGACGCGGCCGCCCGCGTCAGCGCCCAACTGGAGCAGGTCCCGGTGGAACTGTCCGTACGGCTCTCGACGTCGTTCGTTACCCCGAGCCAGGTCCTGGGTCTCGCCGTCGGTGACGTCCTGACACTGCCGCACCTGGAGAACCGGCCCTTTGACCTCACCCTGGACGGAACCCGGCTGGCCACTGCCGCCCCGGCCCGCAACGGCTCCCGCGCGGCCGCAGTAATTGTCACAATCGAGGAGAACCAACGATGAGCATCACCCTGACCAAGCACGAAATGTCGGCGGAACGGCTCGTCGAGGAGCTCCCGAGCCCGGTGGCCCTGAAGGTTGTCGCGCTGGTGCCTGCCCGGTCCGCGGCGGCCTACGCCCGGCAGGCGGTCACGGCGACCTTCGTCGGCGCGGTGACCGCCGACCTCGCCCTCATGCTCAGCGACCGCACCTTCCTTGACGAGGCCGCCGGCGCGGGGTCCCAGCTGGGCCACGTCTCCGTGACCGACGTGCTGCGCCCCGCGATGGAAAGCGCCAGCTCAGTCTTCGGGGCCGGTGTCCTGTCCGACCTGCGTGAATCCGACGTCTCAGGGCTCCTCTCGGATCCCGACACGGCCGTCTTTGAACTCTCCGACGGCAGCAACGCTGCGGCCTGGTTCGCCGTCCGGCTCCGCGAACACAGCAACAGCCAGGAACGCGGCGGGGACCTGTTCGCCGGCGGGGACACCGTGGCCGGCCGGCTCGGCCGGATCAACAACATTGAAATGGCCCTGACCGTGGAGATCGGACGCACCCGGATGTCGGTCCGGGACGTCCTGTCGCTGGAACCGGGCAAGATCATCGAACTGGACCGCTCCGCCGGCGCCCCGGCCGACGTCCTGCTCAACGGCCGCCTGATCGCGCACGGCGAAGTCGTGGTCCTCGACCAAGACTACGCGGTGCGGATCACCCGGATCCTCGACGTGGCCGAGGGGCTCAGCTGAATGGACGCACTGATCCTCGGGCTGCGGGTAGTCGTGGCCTTGGGCGCGGTGCTTGGCCTCATGTGGTTCCTGCAGCACCGGCTGGGCAAGGGCACCGGACGGCGCCGGGCTGACCGCGCCTTGACCATCGTCAGCCGGCAGAGCCTCGGACAAAAAGCCTCCGTGGTGGTGGTCGACGCCGCCGGGCAGCGCTTCCTCCTGGGCGTCACCGAGCACGCCGTCAACGTCCTGCACACCGGGGACATTCCGCCCGAACCCGAAGAAGTCGCGGTCCCCGGCACCAGCCGCGGCTTGGGCGATTTCGCCCGGATCCTCGCTGACGCCAGCCCGCTCGCCGGCAACCACTTCAGCAGCCAGCCGGCCATGCCGGCAGGTGATGCCGCCGCTGACGGCGACGATTTTGCGGACGGTGTCGACGCCGACGATTTCGCCGACGGTCAGAACGGTGTCCGGGAGTTGCCGCCGTCCCGCCGCAGCTCCCTTCACCGCGGCTCCGCGGCCCGCGGCCACGCCGGCCGCGTCAGCGCCGGCGGCGGGTCGGCCCATCCGCCGCTGCACGGCTCCATCCTGTCCGGCTCCACCTGGAAGCAGGCTGCCGCCGCGCTCAGGAGCGGACGCCGCAATTGATCTTCCCGCTCCCCACCAGCACCACCCGCCCGCGACCAGCTGGCGCAAGACCCCTCAGGCTCCTGGCCCTGGGGCTCGCCGCCGTGCTCTTTGCCGTCCTCCTGCTGTGGCTCAATGCCTCGGCAGGCCACGCCGCACCCATCGACCCTGTTGCGCCGGTGCCCCCGGCCGACCCTGCCAATCCCGACGGCGGGAACATCAACATCCAGATCAACGGGATGGACGGGAAACCTTCCTCCGCTGTCCTGACCCTGATCAGCATCACCCTCTTGGCCGTTGCGCCCTCGCTGTTGCTGATGATGACGTCCTTCACCAAGATCTTTGTGGTCCTGGCAATGACCCGCAACGCGCTGTCCCTGCCCTCCATCCCGCCGAACCAGGTCCTGGCCGGGCTGGCTCTGTTCCTCTCGATCTTTGTGATGTGGCCCGTCATCAACGAGATGAACACCCTCGGCGTCCAGCCCTACCTCAACGGCACACTGGACTTCAACGGTGCCGTCAGCGCCGCATCGGGTCCGCTGCAGCACTTCATGCTCGCCCACACGCGCGAGGAGGACATCGCCCTGATGTCCCGTGCCGCCGGAGCCGAGAACCCGGCCACGCCTGAGGCCGTGCCGCTGCAGACCCTCATCCCGGCGTTCATGATCTCCGAACTCCGTGCCGCGTTCATCATCGGCTTCGTCATCTTCATCCCGTTCCTCGTGATTGACCTCGTGGTGTCCGCGGCCCTGATGTCCATGGGCATGATGATGCTCCCGCCCGTCATGATCTCGCTGCCCTTCAAGATCCTGCTCTTCGTGCTCGTGGACGGCTGGGGCCTGATCATCACCGCGCTCATCCAGAGCTATGCGGGTTCAGGATGAACGCCAACGCGGTCCTGGACATCTGCCTCCAGGCCATGATCGTGGCCGCCAAGCTCTCCGCGCCCGTGCTGGTCACGGCGCTGGTGGTGGGCCTGGCCATCTCCCTGCTGCAGTCCATCACGCAGCTGCAGGAAGCCACGCTGTCCTTCGTGCCGAAGGCTGCCGCGGTGGCCGTGGCCCTGATTGTCTGCGGACACTGGATGATCTCGGAGATGGTGGGCTTCACCAACGACCTCTTCGCGAAGATTCCGTCCCTGCTCGGAGGCCTGTGAGGTGGGCATCCCCATCGACCCGGCCTGGCTTGAAGTCCTGCTGCTGGCAACGGTCCGGATGACCGCCTTCCTGGTCGTGGCACCGCCCTTCTCGCACCACGCCATTCCGGGGCGCGTCAAAGCCATGCTGGGGCTGGGCCTGGGCCTGGCGGTGACGCAGCGCCTGGCCGGCGGCTACATGCCCCGGGACACCGCCGGGTTCGTCACCGGTGTGGTCCTGGAGCTCGTCACCGGGCTGGTCCTGGGCTTCCTGGTCCTCGTCATCTTTTCCGCCATCCAGTCCGCCGGCAGCCTGATCGACCTTTTCAGCGGGTTCCAGATGGCCCAGGCCTACGACCCCCAAATGATGGTCAACGGCGCACAGTTCACCCGTCTCCTGCAAATGGCGGCGCTGGCCCTGCTCTTCGCCTCCGACGGCTACCAGCTCGTCATCACCGGCCTCACCGGCAGCTTTGCCGCCCTGCCGCTGGCCGGGGGGATCGACCTGGCCCAGCCGGTGCAGGCCATGATCGCGGCGGTGTCCGGCATGTTCCTTGCCGCCGTGCAGATCGCCGGCCCCCTCCTGGTGGTCCTGTTCCTTGCCGACGTCGGGCTCGGCCTGCTGACCCGCGTGGCCCCGGCGCTGAATGCCTTCTCCCTCGGCTTCCCGCTGAAGATCCTGCTCACCCTGACGCTGGCCGGCTTCATGTTCCTGGCCCTGCCCCGACTCGTTTCCAGCCTCGCCGGGCAGGCCGCCAAAGCCGTACTGGGGGTGGGCTGATGGCGGATTCACAGGAAAAGACCGAGCAAGCCACCGAGAAACGAATGCGGGAGGTCCGCTCCAAGGGCCAGCTGTCCCGTTCCCAGGACCTCACCGCCTGGCTCGGCGTCGGCGTCGCCGCGCTGATGCTGCCCAGCACGGTGGACCGGGCCGCCAACGCCGCCACGGACCAGCTCTTCAGCATCCGCGGGATCGTGTCCGCCCCGGACCCCGGCAAAGCCGTCCGGGCGCTGGAAGCCGGCTTCGCGTCCATCGCCGGGATCGTCGGACCCCTGCTGGTTGTCGTATTCCTGGCCGTCCTCGCCGGCTCGGCCCTCCAGGGCGGTGTCCACCTGAAGAAATTCAGGCTCGAATTCGAACACTTCAACCTGCTCGCCGGGATCAAGCGGCTGTTCGGCGCGCAGGCCGTGTGGGGCGGCCTCAAGGCGCTGCTCAAGGCAAGCGTCGTGGGGCTGGTGCTCTACACCGTCGTGCAGGGACTGGTTCCGGTGCTGCTGACCGCCGGCGGCCTGCCCGTCGCCGGGGTAGTGCAGGCCGCCGCCGGCGGGATAGCCGCCCTGGTCCAGTTCGCGGTGGCCGCCGGCATCGTGCTGGCCGCGGCCGACTTCTTCGTCGTGATGCGGCGCAACCGCAAGAAGACGCGGATGTCCAAGAAGGAAGTCCAGGACGAAAACAAGAACAGCGAGGGCGATCCGCTGATCCGGTCCCAACGCCGGGCGCGCCAGATGGCCATGAGCCGCAACCGCATGATCGCGGCGATCGGGGACGCCGACGTCGTCCTGGTCAACCCCACGCACGTGGCGGTGGCCCTGAAATACGAGCCCGGAAAATCCGCGCCCCGCGTCGTTGCCAAGGGCGCCGGCCACGTGGCTGCGAGGATCAGGGAAGAAGCCGAGGAAAAGAACGTGCCCATGGTCCAGGACATCCCGCTGGCCAGGGCCCTCCACGGGGCCTGTGAGCTGGGGGACGAGATCCCGGTGGACTTCTACCGGGCGGTGGCCGGCGTCCTCGCGTTCGTCATGGCACTCAAGGCCCGGGGCGCCGCTGCCGGGATGCACCGCATGACCACCACGGTGGCCACCGTATGAAACACGGCGGGCTCCACAGCGTGCAACACGGCACGAAATCTTCGGGAATCAGCGTCTGTGAAAGGACAGCACCATGAACAACAGGCTGAACCGGCTGGTGGTGCCCATCGGCATCGTGGGGATCGTGCTCCTGCTGGTGGTTCCCGTTCCCGCGCCGCTGCTCGACTTCCTCATCGTCTGCAACATCCTGCTGGCACTGCTGGTCCTGCTGACCAGCATGTTCGTCAAGAAACCGCTGGATTTCTCGGTGTTCCCGTCCCTGCTGCTGGTGGCCACGCTGTTCCGGCTCGGCCTCAACGTCGCCTCAACCCGCCTGGTCCTGGGCAACGGATACGCCGGGCAGGTCATTGAAGCCTTCGGCAAGGTGACGGTCGGCGGCTCCATGATCATCGGCGCCGTCGTGTTCCTCATCCTCGTGGTGATCCAGTTCGTCGTGGTCACCAAGGGCGCCGAGCGCGTGGCCGAGGTGGGCGCGCGCTTCACCCTCGACGCCATGCCCGGCAAGCAGATGGCGATCGACGCCGACCTCAACGCCGGCCTCCTCACCGACACCCAGGCCCGGGAGCGGCGGGCCGAAGTCTCTGCCGAGGCCGACTTCTACGGTGCCATGGACGGCGCCTCGAAGTTCGTCAAGGGCGACGCCATCGCGGGCATCATCATTATCATCATCAACTTCGTCGGCGGCATCGCCATCGGCATGGTCCAGCGCGGCCTGGAAATCGGCGACGCCCTGAACACCTACGGCCTGCTGACCATGGGCGACGGGCTCGTCACCCAGATCCCGGCACTGCTCATGGCCGTCTCCACCGGCATGATCGTGACCCGGTCCAACGCCGAGTCCGACATGGGGCGGACGGCCTCCACCCAGCTGCTGCAGTCACCGAACGCCCTCATGATCGCCGGCGTCGCCGCCGTCGCCATGGCACTGATCCCCGGCATGCCACCGATCCCGTTCGTCGTCGTAGGCGCCGGCCTGTTCATCGCCTCCCGCCGGACCGCGGCAAGCCAACAGCTGGCGGAAACGGCCCGGGAGGCCGAGTCGACCGCGCTGAACTTCCCGGAACAGGATCCGAACGAGAAGCTGCTGGAAGACATGCGCATCCACCCCGTGGAGATCCTGCTCGCACCTGACCTCGTGGATATGGTCTCCGGCGCCTCCGATGACCTCCTGGCCCGGGTCCGGTCCCTGCGGCACAAGATCGCCATGGAACTGGGCCTGGTCATCCCGCCGGTGCGCACCCGGGACAGTGTGGACCTGCCGCCGTCGACCTACGCCATCCGGATTGCCGGCGTGGAAGCCGGCCGCGGCACGGCCCCCAGCGGCCAGATGCTCGCCCTGGGCGAGAACCTGGACTCGCTCCCGGGCCCGGCGATGATCGAACCCGTATTTGGGCTCGCCGGGAAATGGATTCCGGGGGAGATGCGCCACAACGCCGAAATGACAGGTGCCACAGTGATCGACCGGGTCTCCGTCCTGGTCACCCACCTGTCCTCGATCGTCGCGGCGAACGCTGCCCGGCTGCTGTCCCGCGAGGACGTCCGGGTGCTGACCGAGGGCGTGCGCAAGCAGAGCCCCTCCGCCGTCGACGAACTGACCCCGGCCCTGCTCTCCCTCGCCGAGCTGCAGCGCGTCCTCCAGGGCCTGCTGGATGAGCAGGTGCCCATCAACGACCTCGCCCGGATCTATGAGGCCCTCACGCTCCGTGCCAAGATTTCCACGGATCCGGAATCGCTTGTGGAAGCCGCCCGGCAGGCCCTGGGCCCCGCCCTCACGGCCAAGTTCATGGACGGCGAGGTGCTCAACGTCATCATGATCGACCCCGTCCTGGAACAACACATGCTCGAGGACATGCGGCCCGCGGAGGGCGGCAGCCAGATCGTCATGGGGCAGGAACGGCTCGACGCCGTGCTGCGCTCGGTGCGGTCGGCCGTCGACGCCGCGGCCGCCGCCAACCGCCAGGTCGTGCTTGTCTGTGCACCCGCGCTCCGGCCCGCCATCTACCGCCTCGTCGGGGCGCAGCCGGGATCGGTGCCCGTGTTGTCCTACCGCGAGGTGACCTCCGCCAACGTCCGGATCGAAACAGTAGGAGTGGTGCGCCATGCCGAACCGCTATCGGCTTAAGGGAGCCTCGCTCGAGGAAATCCGCCGCAAGGCAGAACAGCTGTACGGTTCGGCGGCCCGGATCGTGTCCGCCGAACGCGTCAGCAGCCCCGGAATCGCCGGCCTCTTCGCCCAGGACCGCTACGAGGCCATGATCGAGCTCCAGTCCAAACACGAGGTCGTCACCGGCGAGGTAGTGCCTGACGCCGACATCCTGGCCGGGGCCGATTCCGGCCCGGCGACTGGTGGTCCCGCCGGGGAGACCGCCGCCGGGGCGGCTACCGCGGGCACTGTTCCGGGCGCCGGGACCCCCGCCGGGAAGTACGACGCCGGAGCCGTGGCGGCAGCACCGGCCCCGCCGGCGGCCCGGGCCGCAGCGCAGGCGGGCCCGGCCGGAGGGTCGGCACGGCCCGCCGCCCCGACCCATCACCTGCAGGGCGCCGCCATCGCCGCACTCCTGGAGGAGGCGGACGCCGCCGAGCTGAGCCTGCACCGGCCCGCTCCTGCCGGTGTGTCCACCGAATCGCGGGACTTCGCCGAACTGCTGGAACAGCTCGGCACCGGGCTCCGGACCCCCACAGATCCGCCCGCCGCAGCGCCCGCCGCCGCCGGGAGCCCCGCGCACCCCGCCGCAGCCGTCGGGAGCCCCGCGCACCCGGCCGCCGTCGCGCAACCGGCCGCCGTCGGGAGCCCCGCGCACCCGGCCGCCGTCGCGCCGGGCAACGCTGCGGGTGCCCCGGCTCCGGCTCCGCTGACCGGCGTCGGCGATCTCGTGCTCCTGATCGGGCTGGGGGAGGACGCGATGGATACCGCCCTGGCCATGTCCATGGCCTCCGGAGGTGCCGATGTGCGCACCGCCGGTGAGCTCTCCGCCTATGGCCACCTGCACGTCGACGGACGCCAAAGTGCCACGGCCGCGCGCGCCCATGCCGTGGTGACGGAGCGCACCGTCCTGGTGGCGTTCGGACTGGGCAAAGCCCGCAACGCCCTGGCCCGGGTGCCGTCCGTGGCGGCGCTCTCCGCCGACCAGGTCTGGGTTGTGGTCGATGCCGGACGCAAGCACGAGGACACGGCGCGCTGGGTCGGCGTGCTGTCCGCCCAGCTCAACGTGACCGCGGTAGCGGTGGTCGGCGCCTCGGAGACCGGGTCGCCTGAAAGCGTCAATGGCCTGGGACTGCCCGTGGGCTGGATCGACGGGCGCCCCGCCGGGCCCGAACCGACATGGCAGAACCGGCGGGAATCGTACGATGCTCCCCGGACTGAAGGGTAGATTGAGAGGATGCTGGTACTTACACGCAAGCCGGGCGAACAGATCATGATCGGCGACGGCATCGTCATCACTGTTCTGGAAGGCCGCGGCGACGGTGTTCGGATAGGCATTGAGGCGCCCCGCGGTGTGCCGATCCAGCGCCGGGAAGTCATCGAAGCCATCGCAGCGGCGAACCTCGCGGCGGCGGAAGCGGGCCCGGACGCCGAGGAAGCGCTGCGCGGGCTCATGCCGCCGCGCGCCACTCCCGCCGACGGCTGAGGACCCGCACCGGATCAGACATGGTCCCCGCCGAGATACTGGGCCAGGAGCGGCTGGGCTGAACGCCGGAGCACGGCGAGGGACCGCTCCAGGTTTCCTCCCATGGTCAGCTGGTCCAGAAGCCCGGCCGTACCCGCCGGGCCGGCGCGTCCCGGCATCGGGAGGCTCCGCAGCGCGTCCTCATTCACGCTGGAAGCCTCGCCCAGCCGGGCCAGGAGTGCGTGCAGGGCGTCCAGATGCTCGCGCAGGATCTCGGGCCATGGCCCGGCGGGCGCGGCCGCAATCAGTTCGACGAGCGTGGTCTGTGCCGGCAGGCCCCATTGGGCCGCCACGGCAGCGGACTCGACGCTCCGGGCCAGGGCTTCGAAGCGCAGGCGGTCCAGCACGGTTTCAATCTCGGAGGCCATGAAGCTCAGCCATTCCAGATTCCCGGCCACGACGTGCAGGCGCTGCGTTTCCAGCCTGAAGAGGAGTAGCTCCAGCTGCCGCCGCTCCTGCCACAGTGCCGCGGAGAGATCACTTGCGCTCATGTGCCCCATTCTCTTTCCGCCCCGTGAATCACAGCTTCGGGGCGGTCACCGCATTTTTCGCACAGCTTTTCCCTGAGGGTACACGCAGATCTTGGAACAGGTGATAGGTTTCCTCCATGGGTGCTGCGCCCTACTTGCGAACGCTGACTCCAATGGGGGGAGCACCGGTCGGTTTTGGGTGCGGCTCTCGGCGTTTTAAGGGTCGAGGACCCTTCGGATCCGGTCTCATGGGGGGACACAGTATTGAATCGCGTGGAACGCAACGAGATGGTCACGCAGCACCTTCCGCTGGTGGGGTATCTCGTCTCAGATTTGTGCTCGAAGGCGTCACACCTTTCTCGCGATGACTTGGCGTCAGCCGGCGCTATTGCCCTGATTACCTCGGCCGATTCGTTCGATCCAGGCCTCGGGGTGCCGTTCGGCGCTTTCGCGCGCCGGCGTATCCTTGGCGCCTTCGCAGACGAGATGCGGGCCAGCGACTGGGCCACCCGATCCGCCCGCCGCCGGATCAAGGAAACCATGTCCGTGCAGGAAACCCTGGCGTCCGCCCTGGGCCGCACCCCCACAGTGGACGAGATCGCCTCTGCCCTGGGCGTCCAGCAGAGCGTTGTGGAGGCCGCGCTCGCGGATGCCTCGCGCACATTGACGCCCCTCGACGAGGCCGTGGTGGACACCCTGGCCGCCGAAACCCTCACCCCGGAACACTCCGTGCTCGCGGACGAACGGCTCCAGTACCTTCGGGCCGCCGTGAAATCCCTTCCGGAACGGATGCGCTACGTGGTGGAGGAGATCTATTTCGGAGACCGCACGGTCAAAGACCTGGCCGCGGAACTCGGATCCACGCACGCAGCGGTGTCCCAGCAGCGTTCGGAAGCCATCCGGCTCATGCGCGACGGCCTGAGCGCCCACTACGCCGACGACCCCGAGCAGCCGTTCCAGCCCCAGTCCAGGATTACCCCGAGGCGGCGCAACGACTACCTCACCCAGCTGTCCGAATCCACCTCCGGCGGCATCACACGGGCCGTGTTCCCGCGTGGGCCCATCCTCAACGAGGCCGTCTAAGCCGCCCCCAAAACGGTTAGTAAGCCGACTTAGTAAGCTGACCGAGAAATTCCTCCCAGAAGCATCGCGGCCCGGCGCCGCGCTGCGGTAGCGTCGGAAGCATCGGCCGGGGTGCCAGCAATGGCATGCGCGGCCCGCACGGCACCGGTTCTATCGAGGAGGATTCATGAAAGCATCACCAACATTGACGACCAACCTGCAGGCAGTACTGGTGGACCTGATCGAACTCCACGTTCAGGGCAAGCAGGCACACTGGAACATCGTCGGGACCAACTTCAGGGACCTTCACCTCCAGCTGGATGAAATCATCGACGCCGCCCGGGGATTCGCGGATGACCTTGCCGAGCGCATGCGTGCCCTCCACGCCCTCCCGGACGGCCGAAGCTCCACGGTTTCCAAGTCCACCGCACTGGCCGAGTTCCCGAAGGGCCTGATCAACACGAAGGACGCCATCGAGCGGATTGTCGCCGCGCTTGAGGCGGCCGTCGGCACCATGCGCAAGGTCCATGACGAAGTGGACGAGGAAGATCCCACCACCGCGGATCTGCTGCACGAGTTCATCGCCAAGTTTGAGCAGTACGCCTGGATGGTGAATGCCGAGACCATGCGGGCCACTGCCAGCGTGACCACCCCGGACAGCAAGTAGGGACCGGCTCCCACACCCCCCCCAAAAAAAACAGCAGCGTCCGGCACCGGGTATCCTCCCGGCGCCGGACGCTGCTGTTTAAGGGCTGGAACCCCTTGGTGCTGACGACGGCTTGACGCTGACGGCGGCCGCTGAGCCCTATTGGGCCTTCGGCACCGACCGCAGGACGACGGCGGCCAGGACGCAGGCCCCGGACATCAGGACCAGTGCAATGGACGCCGTGACGTGCACGCCCGAGTCGAAGGCGGTGCGCGCGGCCGCCGTCACCGCCTCGGCCAGGGGCGCCGGAAGCATCCGGGCCAGATCCACAGCGCCGGCCAGGGTTTCACCGGCCTGGCGGGTGGCCGCCGCCGGGGCGAGTTCGGACACGCCCGCGGGAAGCCGGAGGTTGCCCTGGTAGGAGGCCGTCAGGATTGAGCCGAGAATCGCCGTACCCAGCAGGGACCCCACTTCGTAGCCGGTCTCGGAGATAGCGGCGGCTGCCCCTGCCTTATCGGCGGGCGCCGCGCCCAGGATCAGGTCATTGGAGATCGTCTCCGCGGCCCCCACCCCCAGGCAGAGCACCAGCAGGGCGGCAAGGAGCAGCGACGGGCCCTGGCTGTGGTCGCCGAATGCCACCACGAAATAGCCCGCCGCGCTCAGCAGCAGGCCGCCGGCCACCACAAAGCCGGGCCGCACCTTGCGCACCAGCGGGACCACGAGCAGCCCCGCTACAACCGTGGCGATGAGGGCCGGGACCATGGCGACGCCGGAGGCCGAGGGGGACTGGCCCTCCAGCAGCTGCAGGTGCTGGGCCAGGAAGAGAATGAAGCCGTTGAAGGAGAACAGTGCCAGGACGTTGGCCACAATGGCCGTACTGAAGATCCGGTTGCCAAACAGGCTGACGTCGAGCATCGGCGCGGTGCTGTGGTCTGTCCTGTGGATACGGGCAAGCGCGCGTTGCCGCCGGATGAACACATAGCCCATGAGCAGGCCGGTTCCGATGCTCGCGAAGGCCTCGGGAGCCGGCCCGTGGGTGGCAAGGGCTTTGATCCCGTAGACCACCGGCACCATGACCAGCAGGGACAGGGCAATGCTGGGCACGTCCACCCGGCCCGGCTTCGGATCGCGGGATTCCGGGATCAGGGCCGGCCCGAGCAGCAGCAGCGGCAGGATGATCGGCACCGCGACCAGCAGGACGGCGCCCCACCAGAAGTGTTCCACCAGCCAGCCGCCGACAATCGGGCCGAGGGCGGCGCCGCCGGAGAAGCCGGCGGCCCAGATCGCCACCGCCAGCCTGCGCCGGTTGGGCTGCGGAAAGATGTTCCGGATCAGCGACAGCGTGGATGGCATCAGCATGGCGCCGAACAGGCCAAGCCCGGCGCGGCCGGCGATCAGCCATTCCGCACTCGGCGCGAACGCCGTCACGGCGGACACCGCGGCAAAGCCTGCGCTGCCCACGAACAGCAGCCGGCGCCGGCCGATCCTGTCGCCCAGGGAACCCATCGCGACCAGGAGTCCGGCCAGGACCAGGGGGTAGGCGTCGACGATCCAGAGCAGTTCGACGCCGGAGGCGGTCAGGCTGCTGGCGATGGCCGGCAGGGCGAACGTGAGCGCGGTGTTGTCCACGGCCACGAGCAGGACGGGGAACATCAGCAGGGCCAGCGCCACCCAGTCACGCCACGGTGCCCGGGGCCCGGTGGCCGCAGGAGTGCTGGTGGCTACGGTGATCGATGAAATGCTCATAAGGATAACTATACCGTCTGGACGGTACAGTTAAGAAATGCGCGCGCGGACAGGCATGATGGGAGGCATGCCCAGGAAACCCGTCGCCCGCGAGGCCGTCCTCGATGCCTTCGAATCCCTGCTCATCGAAGTCGGTGAACGCGCCGCGACGCTGGACGCCGTCGCGCGCCGGGCCGGCGTCTCCAAGGGCGGCCTGCTCTACCATTTTCCGACGAAAGAGGCCATGATCGCGGTCCTGCTGGAACGGCTGGACCGGCTCCTGGCTGCCGATGTTGCGGCCATGGCGGCAGCCCCGGAAGGGGCGGCGGCGTACTTCATCAAGTCCTCGGTGTGGGCGGACACGCCCATGGACCGGGTCTTCGTGGCGGCCACGCGGCTCGCCGAGGTGGCGCACGGGGAAACCCTCCGCCGCTTCGCCGCCGGCCAGGCGAGCTGGCTGGAACTGCTGGCGGCCGACGTCGGGCCCGCCATGGCGAAGGCCGTCCTGTGCATGGGGGACGGGCTGTACTTCAACGCCATGCTGGCGCGGGGTCCCGGCGGGCCGCCGCCGGAAGTCGAGGCGGACGTCCAGAGCCTCCTGGCCGCCGTCGAGCGCCTGCGCGGCTGAAGCCCACACCCACCCCCTCCGACCCCCTACTCCCCGCCGACCCCCTTACTCCCCGCCGACCCCCTTACTCCCCGCCGACCCCCTTACTCCCCGCCGAATTCGCCGGAAGCGTTCGAGTACGCCGGAAAGTTGCGGCGACTCCGGGCGTTTCCGGCGAATTCGCGCCGCCGGATTCGCCGCCGGGTGGCTCGTGGCCCGTAACCTGGGTCCGCCGCCGGGAGGGAGTTTGCGGACGCGCGCCCGGCATAGGACAATGAGAGTTGTGACTGTAGTCACCCCCGATTGAACACCTAATTAAATACGCCTTTGATCTGCGGCGGGAGAGTCCTGCAAGTAGGTACAAGCAGGCGCCGTAGGAGCAAACCCTCCCCAGGAATCTCTCAGGCCCATGTACCGCCGCGGCAAGGCATCTCTGGAAAGTAGCAGGCGTGTCCCGGACATGCTGTGCTCACCGACGGTGCAAGCGGAGCCCTGAAACGCGGGCTGCGCGGAAACTCTCAGGTCCAATACAGAGCGGGGAGGAACCCGAATCAATGTGGCGTACCCTGCGCCGCCTGAGTTATGGAGTTCCTTGTGACTGTTACCCCAGCCTCCACGTCCTTCGTTGACCGGCATATCGGCGCGCGCCGCCAGGCCGACGTCGACGCCATGCTGAAGGCTGTCGGCTACGACACCGTCGACGCCCTGGTGGACACCGCCGTTCCGAAGGACATCCGCCAGGACGCCGACCTCGCGCTCGCCGCGGCCCTGAGCGAGGTCGAAGTCCTCGCCGAGCTGCGCAAGCTGGCGTCGAAGAACAAGACCGCCGTGCAGATGATCGGGCAGGGCTACTACGACACGCTCACCCCGCCGGTGATCCGCCGCAACATCCTCGAAGCCCCGGCCTGGTACACCGCGTACACGCCCTACCAGCCGGAGATCTCGCAGGGCCGGCTGGAGGCGCTGCTGAACTTCCAGACCATGGTCCAGGACCTGGTCGGCCTGCCGATCGCCAACGCCTCCCTGCTGGATGAAGCCACCGCCGTGGCCGAGGCCGTGCTGATGATGCGCCGCGCGAATAAGAACAAGACGGCGCACGACGGCAAGACCGTCCTCGACGCCGACTGCCTGCCCCAGACCATCGCGATCGTCAAGGGCCGCGCCGAGGCCCTCGGCTTCGAGGTCGAGGTCGCCGACCTCTCCAAGGGCCTGCCCGACGGCGTCATCAACGGCGTCGTCCTGCAGCAGCCGGGCGTCTCCGGCCGCGTGTTCGACCACACCGCCGTGATCGCCGACGCCAAGGAACGCGGCGCCCTCGTCACCGTCGCGGCAGATCTCCTCTCCCTGACCCTGATCACGTCCCCGGGCGAGCAGGGCGCTGACATCGCCGTCGGATCCGCCCAGCGCTTCGGCGTGCCGCTGTTCTTCGGCGGACCGCACGCTGCCTACATGGCCGTCCAGAAGGGGCTCGAGCGCTCCATGCCCGGCCGCCTCGTGGGTGTCTCCAAGGACAACGCCGGCGTTCCCGCCTACCGCCTGGCCCTGCAGACCCGCGAGCAGCATATCCGCCGCGAGAAAGCCACCTCCAACATCTGCACCGCCCAGGCCCTGCTGGCCATCGTGGCTTCCTTCTACGCCGTCTACCACGGCCCGGACGGGCTGAAGGCAATCGCCCAGTCGGTCCACGTCCACGCGAAGACCATCGCCGCCTCCCTGAAGGCCGCCGGCCTGGACGTGCTGCACACCTCTTTCTTCGACACCATCACCGTCTCCGTGCCGGGCCGGGCAGCTGAGATCATCGCGGCAGCCGACGCCAAGGGCGTCAACCTGCGCGCCATCGACGCCGACACCGTCGGCATCTCCGCCGACGAGGCCACGACGGTGGCCGTCGTCGCCGACGTCATTGCCGCGTTCGGCGCGTCCGTGACTGCCGCGGCTGCAGGCACGGACACTGCGTTCGGCCTGGACCCCGCCGTCGAGCGCACCTCCGACTACCTGCAGCACCCGGTGTTCAACACCCACCGTTCCGAAACCCAGCTGCTGCGCTACATCCGCCGTCTCTCGGACCGCGACCTGGCCCTGGACCGGACCATGATCCCGCTGGGGTCGTGCACCATGAAGCTGAACGCCACCGCCGAGATGGAGGCCATCTCCTGGCCGGAGTTCGCGTCCATCCACCCGTTCGCCCCGGAATCCCAGACCGCCGGCTGGCGTGAACTGATCGAGGACCTCGAAGGCCAGCTGACCGAGATCACCGGCTACGACCAGGTCTCCATCCAGCCCAACGCCGGTTCCCAGGGGGAGCTCGCCGGGCTGCTGGCGATCCGCGGCTACCACCTCTCCCGCGGTGATGCCCAGCGCAACATCTGCCTGATCCCGGCCTCCGCGCACGGCACGAACGCGGCCTCGGCCGTGTTGGCCGGCATGAAGGTCGTGGTGGTGGCCACGGCTTCGGACGGCACGATCGACCACGCGGACCTGACCGCGAAGATCGAGCTGCACAAGGACGCGCTGTCCTGCATCATGATCACCTACCCGTCCACGCACGGGGTGTACGACGCCGATGTCCGCGAGGTCTGCGACGCGGTCCACGCCGCCGGCGGCCAGGTCTACATTGACGGCGCCAACCTCAACGCCCTGGTCGGGCTGGCCCAGCCCGGCATGTTCGGCGGCGACGTCTCGCATCTGAACCTGCACAAGACCTTCTGCATCCCGCACGGCGGCGGCGGACCGGGCGTCGGCCCGGTCGCGGCCAAGGCGCACCTGGCACCGTTCATGCCGGGCAACGCGGCTGATCCCGCCAATGGCGCCGACGGCACCCCGATCTCCGCCTCCCGCTACGGCTCGGCCGGCGTGCTGCCGATCTCCTGGGCCTACGTGAAGCTGATGGGCGGCCGCGGCCTCACCGAGGCGACCAAGTCCGCGCTGCTCGCGGCGAACTACATCGCGGCCCGCCTCAACGACTCCTTCCCGGTGCTCTACACCGGCGAAGGCGGCCTGGTGGCCCACGAGTGCATCCTGGACCTGCGCGAACTCACGGCCAAGACCGGCGTGACCGCCGAGGACGTGGCCAAGCGCCTCATCGACTACGGCTTCCACGCCCCCACCCTGGCGTTCCCGGTGGCCGGCACCCTGATGGTGGAGCCCACCGAATCCGAGGACCTGGGCGAGATCGACCGCTTCATCACGGCCATGGTCGCCATCCGCGCCGAGATCGACCAGGTGGCCAACGGCGATTTCACCGTGGAGCACAGCCCGCTGCGCAACGCCCCGCACACCGCCTCTGCCGTGATCAGCACCGACTGGACCCGCGAGTACCCGCGCGAGCAGGCCGTCTTCCCGGTCCACACGCTCAAGCAGGACAAGTACTTCCCGCCCGTCGGCCGCATCGACGGCGCAGCCGGGGACCGCAACCTGATCTGCTCGTGCCCTCCCCTCGAGGCCTTCGAAGAAGACACAGCAGTCCACTCCGACGACTCCGCCAACTCCGACTCTGACAGCTAGGGACAGCCACCGATGAATGAGAATTACACGGCACTTTACGAAGAGCACAAGAAGCTCGGCGCCTCCTTCACGGACTTCGGCGGTTGGCAGATGCCGCTGAAGTACAGCTCGGAACTAGCCGAGCACCACGCCGTCCGCAAGTCCGCGGGCCTGTTCGACCTCTCCCACATGGGCGAAGTCTGGGTCACCGGCCCGGACGCCGCAGCCTTCCTGGACTACGCCCTGGTCGGCAAGATCTCGGCGATGGCCATCGGCAAGGCCAAGTACTCGCTGATCTGCAACGAGGACGGCGGCATCATCGACGACCTCATCACCTACCGCCGCGGCGACCAGAAATTCCTTGTGGTCCCCAATGCGGGCAACGCGAAGGTCGTCGCCGCGGCCCTGGCCGAGCGCGCCGGTTCCGGAAAGGACGGCGGATTCGACGTCACCGTCCGTGACGCGTCCGCCGAGATCTCGCTGATCGCCGTGCAGGGACCCAAGGCCCAGGAGATCCTGCTGCGCCTGGTCCCCGCCGCGCAGCACGAGCTCGTCACCGGCCTGAAGTACTACGCCGCAGTGGACGTCCCGTTCATGTTCGCTGGAGCCAGCCAGGACCTCCTGCTGGCCCGCACCGGCTACACCGGTGAAGACGGTTTCGAGATCTTCGTCGCGAACGACGCCGCCGCCGCCCTCTGGCAGGCGCTCGTCGCCATCGCAGAGGACGGCGAGCTGACCCCCTCCGGTCTCGCGTCCCGCGATTCGCTCCGTCTCGAGGCCGGCATGCCGCTTTACGGCAACGAGCTCTCCCTGGAGGGCGATCCGTTCGCCGCCGGCCTGGGCCCCGTCGTCGCCCTGTCCAAGGAAGGCGACTTCATCGGCAAGGCCGCCTTGGCCGCCAAGAAGGAAACCGGCGCCGGCGCCACGACGGGCCGCAAGCTCGTCGGGCTCAAGGGCCTCGGGCGCCGGGCCGGCCGCGGCCACTACCCGGTCCTCAAGGACGGCAACGTCGTCGGCGAAGTCACCTCCGGCCAGCCCAGCCCGAGCCTCGGCTACCCGGTCGCGATGGCCTATGTCGACGTCGAATTCACCGAGCCCGGCACCGCACTGGACATCGACCTCCGCGGCAAGGCCGAACCCTTCGAAGTTGTCGCACTGCCTTTCTACAAGCGCCAAAAGTAGCCGAACGGGTACCTCAGCGGGACCGGGTGCCTCAGCAGTACCCGGCCCCGGGGACGGCAGGCCCCAGTTTTCACGCGTGCTCGCTCGTTCCTCGCTTAGACGCACGCTTTCGAAAACCGCGGCCAGCCGCCCCTCGCGAGAAGCTCACCTTTGTGGAAAACCGACCACAACAGGACCGACGGGTACCGGCGCCTTCGAAAGCAAAAGTGCTGGGGGATGTAGCGCCTGCCGCGGGGTAGGACTGTCCCAAGCCCGATCATTGGGGGTTGA
The DNA here is from genome assembly GCF_056398725.1 of Arthrobacter sp. 01T425. Taxonomy (NCBI): domain Bacteria; kingdom Bacillati; phylum Actinomycetota; class Actinomycetes; order Micrococcales; family Micrococcaceae; genus Arthrobacter; species Arthrobacter sp. 01T425. Next base: position 78,875 of record NZ_JBFTPY010000019.1, read on the forward strand.
GCTTGATGACACCCTTGAAGCCTCGGAGCACCCCGGCTCTGGAAGATATCGAAAAGCCACTGTTTCTTCCGGGGAAACGGCTGGCCCCAAAAACTGAACTGAATAGCGGCGGGTGAGGGGATTCCGGAAGCGTGCGTCTAAGCGAGGGACGAGCGAGCACGCGGAGGAATTGCCTCATCCGCCACCCAACCCACCCCAATTGTTGTGGCCCACGACTTTTCAAACGTAAAGGAAAAACACATGGCAAAAGTTGCCCCTGAACTGCAGTACTCCGACGAGCACGAGTGGGTTGCCCGCGAGGCCGGAAACGTTGTTTCCATCGGCATCTCCGCCGTCGCCACGGATGCCCTGGGCGACATCGTCTACGTGGACCTGCCCGAGGTCGGTTCCGCGGTGACTGCGGGGGAGACCTGCGGCGAGGTCGAGTCGACCAAGTCGGTCTCGGACCTCTACGCCCCGGTCACGGGCGAGGTCACCGAAATCAACCCCGCCGTCGTCGATGACCCCGCGCTGATCAACAGCGACCCGTACGGTGCCGGCTGGCTCTTCAAGGTGGCCGCCGAATCGGACGGCCCGCTGCTCTCCGCGCAGGAGTACGCGTCCAAGAACGGTGGCGAACTGTGAGCGGCGCATCGGCGGCCGCGGGCACCCAGACGCTGGCCTTCGAGCAGGTCGTTTCTCCGAGCTTGGACGCGGACTTGTCCGTGCTGGATCCGGAGATCGCCGCGAAGATCGACGCCGAACTCACCCGGCAGCGTGACGGTTTGGAGATGATCGCCTCGGAGAACCACACCGCCAAGGCTGTGATGCAGGCGCAGGGTTCGGTGTTGACGAACAAGTATGCCGAGGGCTACCCGGGCAAGCGCTATTACGGTGGCTGCGAGCACGTTGACGTTGTGGAGCAGCTCGCGATCGACCGGGTCAAGGCCCTGTTCGGTGCGGAATACGCCAACGTGCAGCCGCATTCCGGCGCGCAGGCTAACGCGTCCGTGATGCATGCCCTGATCCGTCCGGGCGACACCATCATGGGCCTGAACCTGGCGCACGGCGGGCACCTGACGCATGGCATGCGGATCAACTTCTCCGGCCGGCTCTACAACGTGATCCCGTACCAGGTCCGTGAGGAGGACCACCGGATCGACATGGCCGAGGTCGAGGCCCTGGCCTTGGAGCACAAGCCGGCGCTGATCGTGGCCGGCTGGTCCGCGTACGCCCGGCAGCTCGACTTCGCCGAGTTCCGCCGGATCGCCGACTCGGTGGGCGCTTACCTGATGGTGGACATGGCGCACTTCGCCGGCCTCGTCGCGGCCGGTCTGCACCCGTCCCCGGTCCCGCACGCGCACGTCACCACCTCCACGACGCACAAGACCCTTGCCGGTCCGCGCGGCGGCATCATCCTGTCCAACGACGCCGAGATCGCCAAGAAGATCAACTCGGCGGTGTTCCCCGGGCAGCAGGGCGGGCCGCTGGAGCACGTCATCGCCGGCAAAGCCGTGGCGTTCAAGATCGCCGGGTCCGAGGAGTTCAGGGAGCGCCAGGAGCGTGTCCTGGCCGGCGCCCGGATCCTCGCCGAGCGCCTGGTCCAGGACGACGTCACCGCCAAGGGGATCAACGTGATCTCCGGCGGCACCGACGTGCACCTGGTCCTGGTGGACCTGCGCGAGTGTGAGCTCAACGGGCAGGAAGCCGAGGACCGCCTCGCGGCGATCGACATCACGGTCAACCGCAACGCCGTGCCGTTCGATCCGCGCCCGCCGATGGTCACCTCCGGGCTGCGGATCGGCACTCCGGCGCTGGCCACCCGCGGCTTCGGCGAGGCGGCCTTCGCCGAGGTTGCCGACATCATCGCCGAGGCCCTGACCGCCGACGCCGGCGCGGACCTGTCCGGTCTGCGTTCCCGGGTCCAGGCCCTCGCCGCCGCCCACCCGCTCTACCCCTCGGTTGAAAACCTCGCCCAGGCGACGTAAGACTGAAGTAGCAGCAGTACAGAACTAACAGCAGTACAGATCACGACGCCGGGTTGCCGCCACAAGCCGCCGCCCGGCGTCGTGCATCCGGCATGCGGCCGCCAACCAGCGCCCGCAGCGCCTTCCGGCAGGACCCTCTGCCGGGCCACAGCAAGACCTAGTTAGGAACCGACAATGGCTGTTGGAGTCTTCGACCTCTTTTCCATCGGAATAGGGCCATCCAGCTCACACACCGTGGGGCCCATGCGGGCCGCCGCCCTCTTCGCCGAGGAACTCAAGGCCTCCGGGAACCTGGAGAAGGTAGCGTCGCTGCGCGTGGACCTGTACGGTTCCCTGGCCGCCACCGGCCACGGGCACGGCACCATGACCGCGATCCTTCTCGGCCTGGAAGGCTTCCACCCCGAACTGATCCTGCCCGAGGAAGTGGAGGAACGGCTGGCCACGATCGCTGAGACCGGTACTCTGCAGCTGGCCGGCTCGGTCGCCCTGCCGTACGGGGTGAAGGACATGATCCTGCGGCCGCTGACCATCCTGCCCCGGCACACCAACGGCATGACGTTCACGGTTTCCGACGCCGACGGCGAAGTCCTCCACCGCGCCACATTCTTCTCCGTCGGCGGCGGCTTCATTGTCCGCGAGGGCGAGGAGGACGCGGCCCTGAAGGAACTCGACGAATCCAAGAAGGAACTGCCGCTGCCGTTCCGCACGGCCGCGGAACTGCTGGGCCGCTGCCAGTCCAAGGGCCTCTCGATCGGGCAGATCATGTTCGTCAACGAGCGCGCCTCCCGCACCGAAGCGGAAATCCGCGACGGGCTGCTGCACATCTACTCGGTGATGGAAGGCTGCGTCGAGGTCAGCCTCAAACGCACCGGGCTGCTGCCCGGCGGGCTCAAGGTCCGCCGCCGCGCCCCGGACTGGCACGAACGGCTGATGAAGGAAACCCGCGGCCAGGACCCCGACTACCGGGACCCGAAGTACTGGCAGGAATGGGTCAACCTGATCGCGCTGGCCGTGAATGAGGAAAACGCCTCCGGCGGCCGCGTCGTCACCGCCCCCACGAACGGCGCCGCCGGCATCATCCCGGCCGTGCTCTACTACGCGCTGCACTTCGCCCCCGGCATGGACCAGGCCACCCAGGCCGACCGGGACGAGACGATCGTCAGGTTCCTGCTGACCGCCGGCGCCATCGGCGTGCTCTACAAGGAGCAGGCCTCGATCTCCGGGGCGGAAGTCGGCTGCCAGGGCGAGGTGGGCTCGGCGTCGTCGATGGCGGCCGCCGGCCTGGCCGAAGTCATGGGCGGCACGCCCCAGC
>NZ_JBFTPY010000020.1:0-79116 GCF_056398725.1 Arthrobacter sp. 01T425
GGCAGGGTGGTTGTAGGTGCTCCTTAGAAAGGAGGTGATCCAGCCGCACCTTCCGGTACGGCTACCTTGTTACGACTTAGTCCCAATCGCCAGTCCCACCTTCGACAGCTCCCTCCCACAAGGGGTTAGGCCACCGGCTTCGGGTGTTACCAACTTTCGTGACTTGACGGGCGGTGTGTACAAGGCCCGGGAACGTATTCACCGCAGCGTTGCTGATCTGCGATTACTAGCGACTCCGACTTCATGGGGTCGAGTTGCAGACCCCAATCCGAACTGAGACCGGCTTTTTGGGATTAGCTCCACCTCACAGTATCGCAACCCTTTGTACCGGCCATTGTAGCATGCGTGAAGCCCAAGACATAAGGGGCATGATGATTTGACGTCGTCCCCACCTTCCTCCGAGTTGACCCCGGCAGTCTCCCATGAGTCCCCGCCATTACGCGCTGGCAACATGGAACGAGGGTTGCGCTCGTTGCGGGACTTAACCCAACATCTCACGACACGAGCTGACGACAACCATGCACCACCTGTGAACCGGCCCCAAAGGGGAAGGACTGTTTCCAGCCCGGTCCGGCCCATGTCAAGCCTTGGTAAGGTTCTTCGCGTTGCATCGAATTAATCCGCATGCTCCGCCGCTTGTGCGGGCCCCCGTCAATTCCTTTGAGTTTTAGCCTTGCGGCCGTACTCCCCAGGCGGGGCACTTAATGCGTTAGCTACGGCGCGGAAAACGTGGAATGTCCCCCACACCTAGTGCCCAACGTTTACGGCATGGACTACCAGGGTATCTAATCCTGTTCGCTCCCCATGCTTTCGCTCCTCAGCGTCAGTTAATGCCCAGAGACCTGCCTTCGCCATCGGTGTTCCTCCTGATATCTGCGCATTTCACCGCTACACCAGGAATTCCAGTCTCCCCTACATCACTCTAGTCTGCCCGTACCCACCGCAGATCCGGAGTTGAGCCCCGGACTTTCACGGCAGACGCGACAAACCGCCTACGAGCTCTTTACGCCCAATAATTCCGGATAACGCTTGCGCCCTACGTATTACCGCGGCTGCTGGCACGTAGTTAGCCGGCGCTTCTTCTGCAGGTACCGTCACTTTCGCTTCTTCCCTACTGAAAGAGGTTTACAACCCGAAGGCCGTCATCCCTCACGCGGCGTCGCTGCATCAGGCTTGCGCCCATTGTGCAATATTCCCCACTGCTGCCTCCCGTAGGAGTCTGGGCCGTGTCTCAGTCCCAGTGTGGCCGGTCACCCTCTCAGGCCGGCTACCCGTCGTCGCCTTGGTGAGCCATTACCTCACCAACAAGCTGATAGGCCGCGAGTCCATCCAAAACCACAATAAAGCTTTCCACCCCCCACCATGCGATGAGGAGTCATATCCGGTATTAGACCCAGTTTCCCAGGCTTATCCCAGAGTTAAGGGCAGGTTACTCACGTGTTACTCACCCGTTCGCCACTAATCCCCGGTGCAAGCACCGGATCATCGTTCGACTTGCATGTGTTAAGCACGCCGCCAGCGTTCATCCTGAGCCAGGATCAAACTCTCCGTTGAAGTAAAACAGACACAACATGCGCCCCCGGGAAAACGGGATCCATGAATTCATTATTCCGTTTTTTCTTCGCTGCGATGTTTACAGCTTATTTCATTCATTTCCACTTTGCAAATTCGCGATTTTCATCGGAATTTCGCTTTGCGGAGCGAATCCGCCCAGCAGAATTGAAGCAATTTTCATTATGTGCGCCTGACGCATGAAGAATTGCTTCTCATTTGTGGGGGTTTGTCACCACTCAACGGCGGCAACTCAGAAAACAATACACGCTCCTTCCCGGCCGTGCAAATCGGCCGGGAAGGAGCGTGCAGGTGCGTTTTCGGTACCAGTCAGGATCCGGTACCAGTCAGGATCCCGTGCTGGTCAGGGCGCGGCGACTTCCACCGTTGCCAGGTTCTTCTTGCCCCGGCGCAGAAGCAGGTAGCGCCCGTGCAGCAACTCGCTGGCCGCAATAACGGCGTCGGGGTCAGATACCTTCGCATTGTTGACGTAGGCGCCGCCCTCCCCCACAGTGCGGCGTGCGGCGGACTTGCTCTCAGACAGACCGGAGGCGACCAGCAGCTCGATGATGCCCAGGGCGTCGGCGTCAACCGTGGCGGAGGGCAGCTCGGAGGTCGCCGCCTTCAGTGTCGCTTCGTCCAGTACGGAGAGGTCGCCGTTGCCGAACACCGCGGCGGAAGCCGCAATGACCTTCTCGGTGGCGTCCACGCCATGGACGAGCGAAGTCACCTCGTAGGCCAGCTTTCGCTGGCCCTCGCGGGCGAAGGGCCGTTCGGCGATCGCGAGCTCCAGTTCCTCAATCTCGGCGCGGCTCAGGAAGGTGAACACTTTGAGTCGGTCCGCGACGTCGGCGTCCGCCGTGTTGAGCCAGAACTGGTAGAACGCGTACGGGCTGCACATGGTTGGATCCAGCCAGATCGCGTTGCCCTCGCTCTTGCCGAACTTGGTGCCGTCAGAGTTGGTGATGAGCGGCGTTCCCAGGGCGTGGACGTGCTTGCCCTCAACCTTGCGGATGAGCTCGGTGCCACTGGTGAGGTTGCCCCACTGATCCGAGCCGCCGGTCTGCAGCATGCAACCGTAGTCGCGGAACAACTGAAGGTAGTCCATGCCCTGCAGGATCTGGTAGCTGAACTCCGTGTAGCTGATGCCTTCGTCGGAACTGAGGCGGGAGGCAACGGCGTCCTTGCGGAGCATGGTGCCGACACGGTAGTGCTTGCCGATCTCGCGCAGGAAGTCGATGGCGCTCAGGGGCGCCGTCCAGTCAAGGTTGTTGACCATCCGGGCCGCGTTGTCGCCCTCGAAGCTCAGGAACCGACGGACCTGGGCCTGAAGGTAGCCCACCCACTCGGACACGGTGTCCTTGGTGTTCAGGGTGCGTTCCGCCGTCGGACGCGGATCACCGATCAAGCCCGTGGAGCCGCCCACGAGTCCGAGCGGCTTGTGGCCGGCCAGCTGGATCCGGCGCATGAGCAGCAGCTGGACCAGGTTGCCCAGGTGCAGGCTCGGCGCGGTCGGATCGAAGCCGCAGTAATACGTCACGGGGTCGCCGGCGAGGAGCTTTTCGAGCTCCGCCTCATCCGTGGAGACGTGGACAAGGCCGCGCCATTTCAGCTCCTGCCAGATATTGGCAAAGCTGGGATCGTTCTGCTGGGCATCGAGAATATTTAGCTGGGACACGGAATCTAAGTTAGCAGGATCAACCGGGCCGCAGCGCAGGTGACGCCTGCCGGCCCGGGCCTACTCCTCGATGCCTGCCGGGACTCCGGCGGCGGCGATGAGCCGCAGGCGCTGGGTGGGCCGGGTCATGGCCACGTACAGGTCACCCACCCGGCCGTGCTCGTGGTTGAGCATGTCGGTCGGTTCCAGGACCACGACGCCGTCGAATTCCAGCCCCTTCGCCTCGCGGGGACTGATCACCACGATGTCTTGCGCGTAACTCCCGGCGCCCGTCCCGACCCGGTGGCCGTACACGGCCCGCAGTGCCGCGCTGGCCTCGGGGAGAAGGCCGCCGTCGGCGATGACTGCCAGCAGGCCGCCCTCGATGGCGTCCAGTTCCTCCGGAAGCACCTCGACGAGCTTGTTGACGATCTGGCCCTGGCCGACTTTGTCGATGACCGGGGACCAGCGCCCTTCCCGCACGGCCTTGGGCGCCGAAACCACCAGTCCGGCCGCGGTCGCCATGCGGGCTGCGGCCTCGGCGATCTGGGACGGGGTGCGGTAGTTGACGGTCAGCTCCTCGAGCTGCCAGCGGTCGCCGAACATGGGGCCCAGGGCGCTGTGCCAGGAGTTGGCGCCGGCAACAGAACTGGTCTGCGCGATGTCGCCCACGATCGTGAAGGACTTCAGCGGGCAGCGGCGGACCAGCAGCCGCCACTGCATGGGTGACAGCTCCTGCGCTTCGTCCACGACAATGTGCCCGAAGGCCCAGGAACGGTCCGTGGTGGCACGCTCTGCCGCGGTCAGCCGCGTCTCACGCTCCTGGTTCTGGTCCACCAGGTCTTCGGCCGTGACAAGGACGTCCACACCGGCGGTTTCCATGTTGACCAGGGTCTGCTTGGCGTTGGCCAGGTCGCGGGCCCGGTCTTGTTCCTGCTGCGCCAGGCCGCGCCCGGCGGCGGCATCAAGCTCGCCGAGCAATTCGGCAGCCTCGTCCAGCAGCGGAACGTCGGACTCGGTCCAGGGCGAATCGGCCGGGCGGAGCAGCAGCGCGCGTTCTTCCGGGCTGAGGTTCGGGGTACATGCCTCGAGGATGGCCGGCTTGCTGAGCAGCTCCCCCACGAGTTTCTCCGGGGTCATCGGCATCCAGCACAGGTTCAGGGCGATCCGGACATCCCGGGCCGAGCGGACATCCTCCGCCAGGTACGAGCGGTCGGCGTTGTTGCCGATGTTGCCTGCCTCCACCAGCTCCGTCATCTGCTCGGTCAATTCGCGGAGCAGGATCTTGACGAAGGAGACGCGGGCCTCGTTGTGCGGTTTGCCCGTGGCGCGCGCCCTCTCCTTGGCGCGGCGGACCTGCCTGGGTGTGAGGACCAGTTTGCGGCCGTCCACCTCAAGGGTCCGGTTTCCGGCCGGAATGCGCTGCCGGTTGGCCACGGCGTTGGCGACCACCTCGGCCATGTCGAGCCGGCCCTTGATGGCGGCGACGGCGGAGTCCGGCTCGGCCACGGCGGTGATGCCGGGCATCAGCCGGCCCAGGCTCGCCATGACGACGCCGGTCTCGCCGAGCGAGGGCAGCACGCGTTCGATGTACTTCATGAAGGACGACGTCGGCCCCACCAGCAGGACGCCGGCGCTCTTGAGCCGGTCCCGGTGCGTGTAGAGCAGGTACGCGGCGCGGTGCAGGGCGACAGCGGTCTTGCCCGTGCCCGGGCCACCCTGGACCACGAGGGCGCCGGAGATGGAGGAACGGATGATCCGGTCCTGCTCGGACTGGATGGTGCCGACGATGTCTGACATCCGGCCCGTCCGCTTGGAGTTCAGGGCAGCCAGCAGGGCACCCTCGCCCTGGAGCGAATCGTTGTCGGCGAGCATGCCGGCGTCGAGCACGTCATCCTCGATTGCCTTGACCTCGCGGCCCTGCAGGATCAGGTGGCGGCGGCGGCGGACGCCCTGCCGGTCGAATGCCGTGGCCTGGTAGAAATGGCCGGCCTCGGGCGCACGCCAGTCCACCATGAGCCGCTGCAGGTCCTCGGTGGTCAGGCCGATGCGGCCGATGTACTGGGCCTCCCCGGAGTCCAGGTCCAGGCGGCCGAACACAAGCCGGTCATCGACGGCGTCGAGCTGGGCGAGGCGGTCCTCGTAGAGGGCGGCGAAGGCATCACGTTCGGAAACGTTCTGCATGGTGCCCACGGCACCGGCCCGGCGCACCTGGGCCAGCTGGGTGCGCTTCTCCGCCCGCAACTCATCGAGCCGGGCGTAAAGTCCGGCCACATAGTCGCGTTCATGGGCCAAATCAGCGTCGTGCATCGAACGTTCCCCTATCGAAAAAGACAGACCCACCATTCTACAGCCATTTCGGCGGCACGGCTGTTGCATGTCGCCGAACAATGCCAAGGCAGTCTTCGTCAGGGAATTCTACCGACACGTCCCGGATGGTCCAGCCCGGCAGGCCCGCTAGATCCGCAACAGGGACCGGACGTTGTGGCCGGTCAGGGCCGTGCGGCCGCCAAGATCGTCGAGTTCCATGACCACACCGATGCCGGCCACGTGGATCCCGCACCGCTCGAACAGCCGCGCCGCGGCGCCGAGCGTGCCGCCCGTGGCGAGCACGTCGTCGAGGATCAGCACCCGGCTCCCCGGCGCCAGGTCCGTGGTGTGCAGCTCAAGGGTGGCGGTGCCGTACTCCAGGGCGTAGTCCTCGGAGAACACCTCGCGCGGAAGCTTGCCGGCCTTGCGGACCGTGATGACCCCGGTCCCGGTGGCGTAGGCGGCGGCCGCCGCGAGCAGGAAGCCGCGGGCCTCCACTCCGGCGACGGCGTCGAACTGGCCCTGGAAAGGTCCCACCAGGGCATCGACGACGGCCCCGAAGGCGGCGCCGTCGGCGAACACCGGGGTCAGGTCCTTGAAGCTGACCCCTGGTTTGGGATAGTCCGGGATGGTGGCGCACAGGCTCTTGATCAGCTCATCCACCGGCATTGCAGTCGTCGTCTGGTTCGGGTCGCTTTGATTCACCCATCCACCTTACTGGCTGGTAGCGGGAAGCCTCCCGGGCCCCGGCCTCCCGGCCCGCCAGCTCCGCGGCAACCCGCCGGCCATCGAATGTTCACGCTGTCGGTGCCGGATTCGCCGCTCCTGTCCATCCCGCCGGTGATTGAATGCTCGAATGCGACACGAAATCGTCCTCTCCGGCCATGGGATTCGGCTGGTTCCGCTGGCCCCGCACCATGCGGCAGGCCTCTTCGATTTTGTGGACGCCGGCATGTGGGCAGGCATGGCGGCGCCGATGCCGGGGACTGCCCGCGAGCTGGCGGAGCTGTTCCGGTCACGGCTGGAGGATCCCGCCACCATCCCGTTCGCCGTGACGGACGGGCGCACAGGGGCCCTGCTGGGCACGACGTCCCTCCGCGACTACGTTCCGGACCAGCAACGCCTGGAAATCGGCGGAACATTCTACGGGCGGCAGTTCTGGGGCAGCCACGTCAATCCGGCGAGCAAGCACATGCTCCTCGCCTACGCCTATGAGGTACTGGAAGTGGACCGGGTGGCTTTCCGCTGCGACGCCCGCAACACCCGGAGCGCGACGGCGATCGAACGGCTCGGCGCACAATTCGAGGGGGTCCTCCGCGGCCACCGCGCGGCGCCGGGCGGGGGACGCGCGGACACCGCCGTCTTCTCGATCCTCTCGCAGGAGTGGCCGCACGTGCGCGAGGACCTGCGGCGCCGGCTCGCCCCCTTCGCCGTCGGCGCCGGCTACTCGCTGGGCAGCTTCGCAGCAACCTGGAACCCCTAATCCCCTGCCGCCGGAGGCAAGGCGTCCGGATGAACGGGAGGCACGGAGTCTGGAGGCACTGCATCTGGAGGCCCGGCATCTGGAGGCACGGAGTCCGGTTCCGGCGGGCGCAGGAGTTCGTTGGCAAGCCCGTAGGAGACGATGTCCAGCGCTTTTCGGAGCGCGCGTTCGGCGTCGAACCGACCGGCTGCCACGCGGCTCAGCCGGGCGTAGTCCCCGGCCCATCCGGACCGGCGGAACCTGTCGGCGTCACCGTGAAGGAGCCGTCCATAGAGGACGTCCTCGAACAAGTCATGGTCGGCCAGGGCGATTTCGGCCATCAGCGCCTCGCGGTCACGGATCATCCCGTTGGTGAACATCCCGGCCGCTTCCGCTGCGCCTTGGGCTAGCCGGGAGTCCGCCGAGTAGTTGCACAGGCGCAGCGCCCGCACCACGAGTTTGAGCGAAACGTGTTCTTCGGGAACGATGAATTTGCGCAGCAGGGCCGCGCGGAAGAGCTCAATCCAGTGCCGGCGCTCTGCTTCGACGGAGTCCGCCGCGACCTGCCCGCAGTCGGGGGTGAACAGTTCCACCATGCGGAAGTACTCGGTGGCCAGCTCCGCGAAGATCTGGAGCCGCTCCAGCTCACTGCCCGGTTTTCCGCGCTTTCCCTCGCCCATACTGCTCCATCATCCCCCACCACACGTGCCGGCATCAGGGCGCGGGAACGGGGCGCACACAGTGCCCGCTACCTCACGCGCCGCGGGCGCTTGGCGCCTTTGCCGGCTTTGCTGCCTTGTAGCGGGAGACGGTCGGGTCGCCGCTGAGCCAGAACCGCCAGGGGTACTCGTGGCTGCCGCCGTCGCCGGAGACGCCGACGCGCGGACCGGAGCTGATGCCCGCGGCGACCCCCTCCGGCGGGTACGCGGCCGGTTCCAGCCGGAACGGCGGCGCGAGGGCATCCCGCCCGCTGTCCGCCGTCGTCAGTCCCAGCGCGGTGGCCAGCCGGGCAGGCCCGCTCGCGAGGTCGACATCCGATTTCGACGTCGGCCGCCTGGCCCTCGCCAGCTCATGTCCCGCGACCACTTCGCCGGCCCGCAGCAGGAGCGCCGATGCCACGCCCTCGGGCCCGCACACGATATTGGCGCAATGGTGCATCCCGTACGTGAAATACACGTAGAGGTGGCCGGCCGGGCCGAACATCGGGGCGTTGCGGGCCGTTTGGCCGCGAAAGGTGTGGGACCCGGGGTCAGGGTGGTGCGAATCATGCGGGCCCAGGTATGCCTCCACTTCGGTAATCCGAACCGAGACGGATCCGCCGGGCCCGTCGTGCGTCAGCACCGCGCCGAGGATCAGCGGCGCCACGTGCCGGGCATCGGCCGAGAGCAGCTCGCGGACGGACTCGGCCGCGCCGGACTCCGTGCCGGACTCGGCAGGAAGCGGGCTGGAAGTCATGCTCAGACTTTAACAAACACCCCCGAAGGAGAGGACGGCCGTGTCCGAATTCCGCTAGCAGCTGCTCCGCGAAGCTGGCAGGATGGGGTGATGGACTTCTGGCAGCGCTACCGGGCAATCGATGCCCGGGACACCCGATTCGACGGGCAGTTCTACACAGCTGTCCGGACCACCGGCATCTATTGCCGGCCCTCGTGCCCCGCGCGGACGCCCAAGGCGGACAATGTCACGTTCTATGAAACGTCCGCCGCGGCGCACGACGCCGGCTACCGTGCGTGCAAACGCTGCCTGCCCGAGGCCGTGCCGGGTACGCCGGCCTGGAACGTGCGCTCCGATATCGCCGGCCGGGCCATGCGGCTCATCAATGACGGCGTGATCAACCGCGACGGCGTCGAGGGGCTCGCGGCCCGGCTCGGATACTCCTCGCGCCAGCTCAACCGGATCCTCAGCCACGAACTCGGCGCCGGCCCATTGTCCCTGGCACGGGCGAGCCGCGCCCAGACCGCCCGCACCCTGCTGGTCTCCACCGCCATGAAAGTCTCGGACATCGCCTTCGCCGCCGGATTCAGCAGCGTGCGCCAGTTCAACGAGACCATCGGCGAGGTCTTTGCGATGACGCCTTCCGCGCTCCGGGCCACAGCCAGGCATCACCGCTCCCCCGCGGCGACCACAGCGCTCACACTCAACCTTCCGTACCGCGAACCGTTCGACCCGGGCGTCTTTGATTTTTTGGCAGTCCGCGCCATCCCCGGGATCGAGGAAGGTACCTCCACTTCCTACGCCCGGACCCTGCGGCTGACGCACGGCGATGCCCGCTTCCGCGTGGATTACGACGCCGGCGCGCCCGGGCGTCCGCTCGTGCTGACCATCGGCGCCGTCGACCTCCGGGATCTGGCCGCCCTGCTGAGCAGGGTCCGCCGGCTGCTGGACCTGGACGCCGATCCGGTCGCCATCGATGCCGCCCTCGAGGCCGACTCCCGGCTGGCCGCCGTGGTGGCGCGCACGCCGGGCATGCGGATGCCCGGCGCCGTTGATCCGCAGGAGCTGCTGATCCGGGCGATGATCGGCCAACAGATCACCGTGGCCGCCGCGCGGACCGCCCTGGTCCAGCTTTCCGCGGTCGGAAGCGCGAGCCTGGTGCCCGACGACGGCCTCCACCGGCTTTTCCCGACGGCCGAGCAGATCGCCGGGACCGGCTTCGAACTGCTCCGAGGCCCGCAGCGGCGGATCGATGCTGTCCGGGGCGCCGCGGCGGCGATGGCCTCGGGCGACCTCGACTTCGGCTACGGCGATGACGTGCAGGGGCTGGAGGCCAAACTCCTGCCCCTGGCCGGCGTCGGGCCGTGGACCGTGGGATACGTCGCGATGCGGGTCATCGGCGCGCCGGATGTGTTCCTGGCCAACGACGCCGCGGTCCGCAACGGCATCCGTTCACTCGCCGAGACCCCCGACGGCGCCACACTTACCCCGGATTTCCGTGAGGTCAGCCCCTGGCGCTCCTACGCCACCATGCACCTGTGGCGCGCAGCAGCGGCTGCCCAGGCCGCGGCGCGCAAGCCGTTCCCGCCGCCGAGGCAGGCTCCAACGCAGAACCACAAGCAGACTCCGAAGCAGACTCCGAAGGAAGCGAAACCATGAAAGCCCAGCTGTTGACCATGTCCACCCCGGACGGTCCGTTCACCATCATTGCCCGGGACGGGGCTGTCTTGTCGTCGGGCTGGACCGCCGTTCCCGGCGAGCTGACCGGCCAGATCCACGCTGACCTGCTTCCGGCCGAATTCGAGACCGTCACCGGGCTCGGCGGGATCTCCGAAGCCGTGGAGGCGTTCTATGCCGGCGATCCGGAGCCGGCCATGGGGGTGCCGGTGCTGCAGAAGTCCGGTCCGTTCCGCAGTCATGCCTGGGACGTGCTGCGCACGGTCGCGCCGGGGCGCCCGGTGACCTACACGGAGTACGCGGAGCTGTCCGGCAACGCCAAGGCCGTCCGGGCGGCGGCCAGTGCCTGTGCCTTCAACGCGGCGGCACTGTTTGTTCCCTGCCACCGCGTCATCCGCACCGACGGGACCCTGGGCGGCTTCCGCTGGGGGCTGGCCGTCAAGGGCAGCCTGTTGGACCGGGAGCGCGAAGCAGCCCTCGCGACGGCACGGCCCTAGGCCTTATTCCATAGGCCTGCCGGACCCGGGCGTGCTCAATTGTTGACGGGCGCACCGTGTGCGAGGGACGGCCTGCCGGACCCGGGCGGGCTCAGTTGTTGACCGGAACGCCGGCAGGCCAGGGCAGCAGCTTCGGAAGGTCGACGCCGTCGGCCGCGGCGGTCGCGCGCAGGCTGCCGAGGGTGGGGTTGCGGCCGGCGAGCCACGCGGCGATGTCCGTGAGCATGCCGTTGATCACGGTCGATGTTCCGCCGCTCCCGATGGCTACCGCCGGCAGGCCGAGTGGCTGCAGCACGAAGCGCTGGCCCTCGGGTACCCGCGCGGAGAGGAAATCGAAAAGGTGCCCGCAGAACGGGCGACTCCAGGTTTCCGGTCCGTGGCCGGTGCCGAGGTCGGCGGCATGGATGACGAGTTCGCGCCACAGTGCCAGGCCGCCGTCGAACACGACTCCTCCGCGGTAGGTGATGGGCTCACGCCAGCCGGCCGCGTCGAGGGAGTCGAAGGCGCGCAGGGCCCGGTCCAACGCCGCGTCGAGGTCGGCCCGGTGCTGCGCGAGGCTGTGGCCGGCCGCCATCTCGATGGCGCGGTTGCGCCCCTCGAAGCCGCAGTCATAGAGTTCGACGCCCTCGCCGCGGGCGGCATATTCGAGCTGCCGGCCCATCGCGTTGGCAATCCCGCAGATGTGGGCCAGCACGTGCCCGCGGCTCCAGCCGGGCAGTTCCGACGGCGCTTTGATGTCCTGTTCCGTAAGTTTCGCGGCGATTCCGGCCACGACTCCGGCGGCGCGGTGCAGTTCTGCCCGAAGGTTCTCTGGTGTGATTGAGGTCATGGCGCCCATCCTAAACCGAGCCACCCGATTAAGTCGGATTAACTGAGCGATGCCCGGTCAGCGGGGCGCGTAGCGGTGCCGGATGTGCCGGCGGTCGTGCCGGGCCTGCCAGAATTCGATTTCGCGCGGCCGGAGGGCGTAGAGCTGCCAGTCTGTGTTTTCATTGTTTGCATTTTCGCTGCCGTCGGCGCCGGGCCGGGCCCGCCAGTCGGCGGCCGAGGCTTCCGCGGACAGCTCCACGACGTCCCCGGCCACGCGGACCTGGCGGCCCTGCTGTTGCCAGAAGAAGTTCAGCGCCGCATGCGGGTTGGCCGTGAGTTCCTTGCCCTTGCGGGATTCCCTGGAGGTTGCGAAGTGCCAGCCGTCGGCGTCGATGTACTTCAGGATCAGCATCCGCGACGACGGCCGGCCGTGCTCATCGGCGGTGGCCAGGCTGCACGCGTTGGGCTGGGGCACCCCGGCCGCCAGGGCCTCGTCCAGCCACAGCCGGAACAGCTCCGCGGGGTCCGCGGGCGCCGCCGCAGGGTCGAAGTCCGGGAGCACTTCCGGGAAGTCGGGCAGGGCACGCAGCAGTTGGCGGAACGATTCGCTCATGTCGCAATGCTAGCGGGGAGTTTTCGGCGGCAAACGCACAACGCTCCCTCACTTTTGGCAAGAAATCCGCCGACGCTCCTGCAGGCAACGCAGGAGCGTCGGCCGAGACGCTGCCGGAACTCCCCACCGGCACCCTAGCCTCGCAAGCTCGGCCAGGGAACCCTGCCCGCGTGGCCCCTCTCGCGTGTGCTAACTAGCCCGCGTACTCGCGCGCACCGGCGAGCTCGCCCTCGAGGGCCAGCAGCTGGCGTTCGACGGCGGCCGGGGCGGTGCCGCCCTGCGAGTTCCGGCTGTTGAGCGAACCCTCGGTGGACAGGACCGTGCGGACCTCCGGCGTCAGGTGTTCCGAGATGGCGGCGTATTCCTCGTCCGTGAGGTCCCAGAGCTCGACGCCGCGGCTTTCGGCCTCCTTGACCGCGGCGCCGGAGAGCTCGTGCGCCTCGCGGAACGGCACACCCTGGCGGACCAGCCATTCGGCGATGTCCGTCGCCAGCGCGAAACCCTGGGGAGCCAGCGCTTCCATCCGTTCGGTGTTGAACTTCAGCGTCGCGATCATCCCGGAGACTGCCGGGAGCAGGACCTCCAGGGTGTCGGCGGCGTCGAAGACCGGTTCCTTGTCCTCCTGCAGGTCGCGGTTGTACGCGAGCGGCAGGCCCTTCAGGGTGGCCAGCAGCCCGGTCAGGTTGCCGATCAGCCGGCCGGCCTTGCCGCGGGCGAGTTCGGCCACGTCCGGGTTCTTCTTCTGCGGCATGATCGAGGAGCCTGTGGAGTAGGAATCGTGCAGGGTGACGAAGGAGAATTCCTTCGTGGCCCACAGGATCACTTCCTCCGAGACACGGGACAGGTCCACGCCGATCATGGCCGTGATCCAGGCGAACTCGGCGAAGACGTCGCGGGAGGCGGTGCCGTCGATCGAGTTGTGCGTCGCCGAGAAGAAGCCCAGGTCCGCGGCGACGGCCTCGGGGTCCAAGCCGAGCGAGGAGCCCGCCAGGGCACCGGAGCCGTAGGGCGAAACCCCGGCGCGCTTATCCCAGTCGGCCAGCCGCTGCACATCGCGCAGCAGCGCCCAGGCGTGGGCCAGCAGGTGGTGGCTGAGCAGGACCGGCTGGGCGTGCTGCAGGTGGGTGCGGCCGGGCATGGCCACGCCCTGGTGCGCCTTGGCCTGGTCCACGAGAGCGTCAATCGTGGCGAGCACGCCGCGGGCGATGATCCGGGCGTGGTCGCGCAGGAACATCCGTCCCAGGGTGGCCACCTGGTCGTTGCGGGACCGGCCAGCGCGGAGCTTGCCGCCAAGCTGGGTACCGGCGCGCTCGATCAGGCCACGCTCGAGCGAACCGTGCACGTCCTCATCGGACTCGGCCGGCAGGTAGGCTCCGGAGGCGACGTCCTCATCCAGCTGCGTCAGGGCGGCCAGCATGCCGTCCAGTTCGGCGTCGTCCAGCAGCCCGGCCTTGTGCAGCACGCGGGCGTGCGCCTTGGACCCGGCGATGTCGTAGCGGGCCAGCCGCCAGTCGAAGTGCGTGGACTTGCTCAGCGCGGCGAGGGCGTCCGCTGGGCCGCCGGCGAACCGGCCGCCCCACAGCGCTCCCGTATTCGTAGCCTCAGACTTTTGCTCAGCCACAGGGGCTACTCTCCTGCGACGCGGATGTCGCGGCCGGAGGCAACCTTGGCGGACATGCCCCACAGCTCGATGAAGCCGCGCGCCATCGACTGGTCGAACGTGTCGCCGGTGTCGTACGTGGCAAGGTCGAAGTCGTAGAGCGAGGTCTCGGAGCGGCGTCCGTTGACGATCGCCTGGCCGCCGTGCAGCACCATGCGGATGTCGCCGGAGACGTATTTCTGGGTGTCCTCGATGAAGGCGTCGAGGGAGCGCTTGAGCGGCGAGAACCACTGGCCGTCGTAGACCAGCTCGGCCCAGCGCTGGCCGACGGTCGCCTTGAAGCGGGCCTGCTCGCGCTCGATCGTGATGTCTTCGAGGTGCTTGTGCGCGGTGATGAGCGCCATGGCGCCCGGTGCCTCGTAGATCTCGCGGGACTTGATGCCCACGAGGCGGTCCTCGACGACGTCGATCCGGCCCACGCCCTGGGCACCGGCGCGGCGGTTGAGTTCCTTGATGGCCTGCAGCGGGGTGACCTTGACGCCGTCGATCGCGACCGGCACGCCGGCTTCGAAGGAGATGGTGACCTCATCCGGTGCCGGCGGGAATTCCGGGGTGGCGGTGTAGTCGTAGATGTCCTTGGTGGGGGCGTTCCAGATGTCCTCGAGGTAGCCGGTTTCGACGGCGCGGCCCCAGACGTTCTGGTCGATCGAGTACGGGTTCTTCTTGGTGGTCTCGATCGGCAGTCCCTTTTCCTCGGCGAAGGCGATGGCCTTGTCGCGGGTCAGGGCGAGATCACGGACCGGGGCGATGCACTTCAGGTCCGGGCCCAGGGTCTGGATGCCGACTTCGAAGCGGACCTGGTCGTTGCCCTTGCCGGTGCAGCCGTGGGCGACGGTGGTGGCGCCGAATTCGCGGGCGGCCTTGACCAGGTGCTTGACGATCACCGGACGGGAGATGGCGGAGACCAGCGGGTAGTGGCCCTGGTAGAGGGCGTTGGCCTTCAGCGTGGGCACGCAGTACTCGTTGGCGAACTCGTCGCTGGCGTCGGCGACGTAGGCCTCGACGGCGCCGCAGCCCAGCGCGCGCTGGCGGATGGTCTCCAGCGATTCGCCGCCCTGTCCGACGTCGACCGCCACGGCGATGACCTCGGCGCCGGTGGCTTCACCGATCCAGCCGATGGCTACGGAAGTATCCAGGCCACCGGAGTAGGCCAGAACAATACGCTCAGTCACGGAAATGCTCCTTAGTTGTTTGGTGATGCATTAAGTCTGGGAAAAGCTCTGTTGCAAGCCTGTCACACACCCGGGTGCCCGGTCCTGTGAAGGGCTCATGGTGTTGCTTATTGGCCGGCTTCCTCGGCGAACTGCAGGAAGCGTGCGGCGATGTCCGCGCCGCCCAGGGGGTCCCGGGTGACAAGAAGGACGGTGTCGTCCCCAGCGATGGTGCCCAGAATCGAGGGCATTACGGAGTGGTCGATGGCGAGGGCCAGGAAGTTCGCGGCGCCCGGCGGGGTCCGAAGCACCACGAGGTTGGCGGAGGCCTCGGCGGTGACGAGCAGTTCCCCGCACAACCGGGTCAGCCGGGCGTCGAGGATTTCCTGCGTGACGCCGCTCTTGGCCGCCCGTTCGCCGCCCTCCCCCGGGACGGCGTAGACCAGCACGCCGTCCTTGCCGCGGACCCGGACGGCGCCGAGTTCCACGAGGTCTCGTGACAGCGTGGCCTGGGTGACCTGGACGCCGTCGTCCGCGAGTAGCGCCGCGAGCTCGGCCTGGGAACGGACAGATTCGCCCGTGAGAATCGCCGTGATCCGCGCCTGCCGGGCTGTCTTGGTGGCCGGGCTGGCCCCAGGAGAGGCTGGCTGGACGGACATCAGGCCGGTCCGCCCACCGGTGCCGGCCCATCGAGTGGCGCGAGCCCACCGACTGGCGCCAGACCGTCAACCACTGCCAGACCGGAGCGGTGCATGAGCCAGGCCATGAGCGCCTTCTGCGCGTGCAGCCGGTTTTCGGCCTCGTCCCAGACCACCGACTGCGGGCCGTCAATGACGTCCGCGGCGATCTCGTAGCCCCGGTAGGCCGGGAGGCAGTGCAGCACGACGGCGTCCGGCGCCGCGAGCTTCATCGCGTCGGCATCCACGGAATAGGCACGGAACAGCTTCATCCGCGCTTCCTTCTCCGCCTCCTGGCCCATGGACACCCACGTGTCGGTCGCGACGACGTCGGCGCCCAGGAGCGCTTCGGCGGGGTCAACCGTCACCAGCACCGAGCCGCCGGTCTCCGCGGCACGGTCCTCGGCGGCGGCGATGATCTCCGGCGACGGCAGGTAGCCCTCCGGTCCGGCGATACGGACGTTCATGCCCGCCGTCACGCCGGCCAGCAGGTAGGAGTTGGCCATGTTGTTGGCCGAGTCGCCCAGGTAGGCCATGGTCAGGCCCTGGAGCGAGCCTTTGTGTTCCTTGACGGTCAGCAGATCGGCTAGGAGCTGGCATGGGTGGTAGTCATCGCACAGGGCGTTGATGACCGGAACGCGGGAGTTCTCGGCCATGGCGACGAGCCCGGCGTGCGCGCCGGTGCGCCACACAATGGTGGAGACCATGCGTTCGAGCACCTTGGCAGTGTCTTCGACCGATTCTTTGTGCCCGATCTGCGCCTCGCCGGGGTTGATGATGAGCGCGTTGCCGCCCATGTCCGCGATGCCGGTGGCGAAGGAGACCCTGGTCCGGGTGGAGGTCTTGTCGAAGATGACGGCCACCGTCCGGCGGCCGTTGCCGTCTGCGGCGAAGGGCTGCACGCTGTAGGGCGCGGCCTTCATCCGGACGGCGAGCTCGAGGACCTCGGCCTGCTCGGCCGGGCTGAGGTCCGTGTCCTTGAGGAAATGGCGGGTGGGCACTGAGGCGGTCACAGCGGCGGTCACTTGGCGTCCTTTGCAGCGTTGGTCTTGGCGGTCTCGAGCAATGCGGGCAGGGCGGCCAGGAAAAGGTCTGCCTGCTCGGTGGTCAGGATCAGCGGCGGCGCCAGCCGGATGGTGCGCGGGCCCGGGCTGTTGACGATGAACCCGGCGTCGAGGCCGGCGGCCACGACGCCCGGGGCGACGTCGGCGTCAAGGTCGAAGCCGATCAGCAGCCCCTCGCCGCGGACCTCGGTCACGCCGGCGATTCCGGCGAGGCCGGCGCGCAGATGCTCCCCCAGGTTCCGGACGTGGGCCAGGATGTCCTGGTTTTCCAGGACGTGCAGGGTGGCGAGGGCGGCGGCGGTGGCCACCGGGTTGCCGCCGAAGGTCGTCCCGTGCTGGCCGGCGGTCAGCAGAGCAGACGTTTCCGGGCCGAACGTGACGAGCGCGCCGACCGGGAAGCCGCCGCCCAGGCCCTTGGCGAGGGTCACGGCGTCGGGCACGATCCCGGCGTCCTCGCTGGCCAGCCACTTGCCGGTGCGGCCGATGCCGGTCTGGACCTCGTCGAGGATCAGCAGGGCGCCGGCCGCGCTCGTGGCCTCGCGGGCCGCCTTGAGGTAGCCGGCAGGCAGCGGCCGGACGCCGGCCTCTCCTTGGATCGGTTCGAGGAAGACGGCGGCAGTGGTCTCATCAATGGCGGCGCGGAGCGCCTCGATGTCACCGAACGGGACATGCACGACGCCGCCGGGCAGCGGCGCGAATGGCGCCCGGTAGGCCTCCTTGGAGGTCAGCGCGAGGGCGCCCATGGTGCGCCCGTGGAAGGCGCCTTCGAGCGCGATGATCTTGGTGCGCGGCTTCGCTGTTTTTTCCGCGACAGTATTCTCCGCGGCCGCGGACTGGCTGGCGCCACTGTTACGGCGCGCCAGCTTGAAGGCCGCCTCGACGGCTTCGGTGCCGGAGTTGGCGAAGAACACCTTGGAGCCGGCCGGGGCCTTGGACAGTTCCAGCAGCTTCTCGGCCAGGGCGATCTGGGTGGGGCTCGTGAAGAAGTTCGAGACATGGCCCAGGGTGGCCAGCTGGCTGGAGATCACCGAGGTCACGAACGGGTGGGCGTGGCCGAGGGCGTTCACCGCGATGCCGCCGAGCAGGTCCAGGTATTCCTTGCCGTCGGCGTCCCACACGAGGCAGCCGGCGCCGCGGACCAGGACCCGCTGCGGGGTGCCGAAGACGCCCAGCAGGGAGGAGGAGTAGCGGGACAGCCACTCGGCTCCGCTGCGGCTGGAAACGATTGTGGTTGCGGCGGTCTCCGCAGCGATGGGGGCCCCGCCCGCTCCGCGGTGCCCGACCACACCCGGCCCCCCACCGCTGCTGCGGCCTTCAGCGGAATGGCTCAGTTCAGTGCTGCTCACTATGCGTTCACTTCCTCGTCGGGGACGACCTGGGTGCCGATGCCGGCGGTCGTAAAGGTTTCCAAGAGCATCGAGTGCGGCAGGCGGCCGTCCACGATGTGGGCGCGCTCGACGCCGTCGTCAATGGCTTTCAGGCACGCCGCCATCTTCGGGATCATGCCGGACTCAAGGCGCGGCAGCATCTCGCGCAGCTCCGACGCCGTCAGCGACGAAATGAGCGATGACCTGTCCGGCCAGTTGGCGTAGAGGCCTTCGACATCGGTCAGGATGACCAGCTTGGAGGCGCCCAGGGCCGACGCGACCGCGGCCGCCGCCGTGTCCGCGTTCACATTAAGTACCTGACCGGTGGTGGATCCGTCGTCGTGGATTTCCGGGGCGACGGTGGAGATCACAGGAATCCGGCCGGCCGCGAGGATGTCCACAATGCCTTCCGGGTTCACGCCGACCACCTCGCCCACCAGGCCCAGGTCCACCTCTTCGCCGTCCACCACGGTGCCGGTGCGGACGGCGCGGAGCAGGCCGCCGTCTTCGCCGGACATCCCGACGGCGTACGGGCCGTGGGAGTTGATCAGGCCCACGAGTTCGCGTCCCACCTGGCCGGTGAGGACCATCCGGACCACGTCCATGGCCTCGGGCGTGGTGACACGCAGCCCGCCCTTGAATTCGGATTCGATCCCGAGCCGGCTGAGCATGGCGTTGATCTGCGGGCCGCCGCCATGCACCACCACGGGGTGGATGCCGACGTGGTGCAGGAACACGACGTCCTCGGCGAAGGCGCGGCGGAGCTCGTCGTTGACCATGGCATTGCCGCCGTACTTGATCACCATGGTGCTGCCGGCAAAGCGCTGGATCCAGGGCAGCGCCTCGATCAGCGTGGCGGCTTTGTCCCGGGCGTCGGACTGGGAGGTGGTCTCGCGTGTCTGGGTGTTCAAGCTGTTCGTCCTCTGTTCATCCCTGCTGTTCATCCCTACTGTTCATCCCTGCTGTTCATCCCTCCGGGGACGTCAGCTGGAGTAGGCGCTGTTTTCGTGGACGTAGTCGTGGGTGAGGTCGTTGGTGAGGATCGTGGCCTCGGCTGTACCGGCCTGCAGGTCGATTTCGACCAGGACCTCGCGCGGTTCGAGGTCCACGAGGTTCCGGTCATCGCCGATGCTGCCGTTGCGGCAGATCTCCACACCGTTCATGGACACGTTCAGCTGGTCCGGTTCGAAGGCCGCGTCGGTGGTGCCGACGGCGGACAGCACGCGGCCCCAGTTGGGGTCCTTGCCGAAGATCGCGGTCTTGAACAGGTTGGAGCGGGCGACGGCGCGGCTGACGATTTCGGCGTCCCGCTCGCTCGCGGCGTTGAACGTCCGGATCGCGATGTCGTGGCTGGCGCCCTCGGCGTCGCCGATCAGTTTCCGGGCCAGCTCGGCGCAGACCTGGGTCAGGCCGGCGCCGAAGTCGGCGGCGGACGGCGCGGCACCGGAGGCGCCGGAGGCGAGCAGCACCACGGTGTCGTTGGTGGACATGCAGCCGTCCGAGTCCGCCCGGTCAAAGGTGAGCCGCGTGGCGTTGCGGAGTTCGGCGTCGAGCACGTCCGGCGGGACGTCGGCGTCCGTGGTGAGGACCACCAGCATGGTGGCCAGGCCCGGGGCCAGCATGCCGGCGCCCTTGGCCATGCCGCCGATGGTGAACTGCGTGCCCTCCGCGGCCGTGCCGGTGAAGACGGACTGCTTGGACACCGAATCCGTGGTCATGATCGCGGTGGCCGCCGCGGAGCCGCCGTCCGCGGCCAGGGCTGCGGTGGCGGAACCGATCCCGGCCAGGATTTTCTCCATGGGGAGCTGCTCGCCAATCAGTCCGGTGGAGCAGACCACGACGTCGGTGGCGGAGACGCCGAGGGCTTCGGCGGTCTTCTCCGCGGTGGTGTGCGTGTTCTGGAACCCCTGGGGCCCGGTGCAGGCGTTGGCCCCGCCGGAGTTGAGGATCACGGCATCCACGCGGCCGTCCTTGACCACTTCGCGGGACCAGTGCACGGGGGCCGCGGCGACGCGGTTGGACGTGAAGACCGCCGCGGCGGCCTTGGACGGGCCGTCGTTGACCACGAGGGCCACATCCGGCTTGCCGGAAGCCTTGAGCCCGGCCGTCACGCCGGCGGCGCGGAATCCCTGCGGTGCGGTGATGCTCACGGTGCGACTCCCTGGAGGTTGAGGCCGGCGGTTTCCGCCAGGCCGAGGGCTAGGTTCATGGACTGCACGGCCCCGCCGGCGGTCCCCTTGGTGAGGTTGTCGATGGCGCAGCACACGATCACGCGGCCGGTGTGCTCATCGAAGGCGAGCTGCATGACCGTGTGGTTCGATCCCTGGACCGATTTCGTGGAGGGCCAATGCCCCTCGGGGAGCAGGTGCACGAACGGTTCGTCGTCGTAGGCTTCGGCCCAGGCGGCACGCAGGTCTGCGGCAGTGACTCTGCGGCCTGGCTGCTGCCGCACCCTGGCGGTCGCCGTGGTGAGGATGCCGCGGCTCATCGGCGCCAGCGTGGGCGTGAAGGAGACAGTGACCGGGGCCCCCAGCGCCTTGGAGAGTCCCTGTTCGATCTCGGGGGTGTGCCGGTGTCCCCCGCCGACCCCGTAGGGGCTCATGGAGCCCATGACTTCGGCGCCGATCAGGTTGACCTTGGCAGCTTTGCCGGCCCCTGAGGTGCCGGAGGCGGAGACGATCACGACGTCCTCGCCCTCCAGCAGCTGGTTGCTGAAGCCGGGAGTGAGGGCCAGCAGGGCCGAGGTCGGGTAGCAGCCGGGGACGGCGATCCGGGTGGCGCCGCGGAGGGCATCGCGCTGGCCGGGCAGTTCCGGGAGGCCGTAGGGCCAGGTTCCGGCGTGGGCCGACCCGTAGAACTTCTCCCAGGCCGCCGGGTCCTCGAGGCGGTGGTCCGCGCCGGCGTCGATGACCAGGGTCCCGGCGGGCAGCTGCGCCGCGATCTCCGCGGATGCCCCGTGCGGAAGCGCCAGGAAAACGACGTCGTGCCCGGCCAGGTTATCCACGGTGGTGTCTTCGAGAATCCGGTCCGCGAGGCCATGGAGATGCGGCTGCAATTCCCCTAGTCTGGAACCGGCGTTGCTGTGGGCCGTGATGGCGCCGATGGTGACGTCGGGATGACCGGCGAGGAGCCGCAGGACCTCGCCGCCGGCATAGCCGCTGGCCCCGGAAACGGCAACAGAAATAGTCATAAGCACGACTATACAGCAAGAGTATGCATAGATGCCGATATTTATGCATCGATGGGCGTGTGTCCAAGGCTCCCGAACGGCGCCGCGGAAACCCGGGGGCGTATGCTTGGTAAAGGGTGATCCAGACCGTGCAGCTGCGAATGTCAGCTGCAGCGTTGCCCGTAACCGTGACGAGGCAAGCGCCCTATGACCGCCACTTCCACCCTTCCCGCCGAAACGCCGGCGCGGCCGCCATCGCGGGTCCGGCAGCCCAACGCCGTGGTCCTGAGCTATTCGGAACTCCTCAAGAGCGTGAAGACGGCCGGCCTCCTCGAACGGCGCGTTGGGTTCTACATCACGGTGTTCGCCAGCCTGGTGCTCCTGATGGCCGCCACCTGGTTCGGGTTCGCGCTGATCGGTGACAGCTGGTTCCAGCTCCTGATCGCGGCCGCCCTGGGCATCATCTGCACGCAGTTGAGTTTCCTGGCCCACGAGGCCGGGCACCGGCAGATCTTCGCGTCCCGCCGCGCCAACGACTGGGCAGCACGCCTGCTCGCCACCTCCGTGGCCGGGATCAGCTACTCCTGGTGGGAGCAGAAGCACGGCGCGCACCACAACCACCCGAACGTCATCTCCAAGGACCCGGACATCGCGCCCGGCCCCATCGCCTTCCACCCCGAAGCCGTAGCCGACCGCCAGGGACGCCTCGCGTTCCTGACCCGCAAGCAGGGCTGGTTCTTCTTCCCGCTCCTGTTCCTGGTGGGCCTGGGACTGCAGATCGATTCCGTGAAATTCATCGTCCGCCGGGCCAAGGTCACGCACCGCTGGGTCGAAATCCCGATCCTCGCGGTCCGGCTCAGCCTCCTGCCGGTCCTCGCGTTCACCTTCCTGCCGCTGGGCATGGCGTTCGCCTTCATCGGCGTCCAGCTGGCCGTGTTCGGCTTCTACATGGGCGCGTCCTTCGCGCCGAACCACAAGGGCATGCCGGTGCTGCCGGCGGACAGCCGGGTGGACTTCTTCAGCCGCCAGGTCCTGACGTCCCGGAACATCTCGGGCGGCCGCTTCATGGACATCCTGCTCGGCGGCCTCAACCGCCAGGCCGAACACCACCTCTTCCCGGACATGGCCCGCCCGCAGCTGCACCAGGCCGCCAAGATCGTCCGCGAGTACTGCGCCAAGCACCAGGTCCCGTACACGGAAACCACGCTGATGCAGTCGTACGCCATCATTGTCCGCTACCTCAACGACGTCGGACTCGCCGCCGGCCGCCACTTCGAATGCCCGATGGCAACGGTAACCCGCCGCTACTAAAGGACGGACCGCCGGCGGCCGCGCAGGACCTGCCACCTCCTGGCAACGTCGGCCCAAACATCACGTGACGGCTGGTTACGGAAGGCCCCTTCATGGTTACCCCCGGTGTCCCTAGGATGGACCCAGGGACCGGGACAGAATTCCCCGCCCGGAAAAGGAGCCACATGATGCACGCAATCGTCGCCCGCCAGGCCGGCGGCCCCGAGGTCCTCGAACTCGACAAGACAGCCCGGCCCGTTCCCGGGCCCGGCCAGCTGCTGGTCAAGGTCGCGGCCGCGGGCGTGAACTTCATTGACACCTACAAGCGCAGCGGCGTCTACAAGGTCAGCTACCCCTTCACGCCCGGCTCCGAGGCCGCGGGCACCGTGGAGGAGGTCGGCGACGCCGTCACCGGGTTTGCTCCCGGTGACCGGGTGGCCACGGCCGAGGGCGCTGACTGCTACGCCGGCTACGCACTCGTCGATGAGGACAAGGCCCTCCCGGTTCCCGACGGCCTGGATGATTTCACCGCCGCGGCGCTGCCGTTGCAGGGCGTGACGGCCCACTACCTGATCAACTCCACCTTCAAGGTCGAGTCCGGCCACACCGTGCTGCTCCACGCCGGCGCCGGCGGTGTGGGGCTCCTGATGATCCAGTTGCTCAAGGCCAGGGGCGCCAACGTCATCACCACCGTTTCGACTGACGCGAAAGAGCAGCTGGCCCGCGAAGCCGGCGCCGACCACGTGCTGCGCTACGACGGTTTGGCCGACCGGGTCCGGGATCTGACCAACGGCACGGGCGCGGATGTGGTGTACGACGGCGTCGGAAAAGACACTTTCGACGCCTCCCTGGCGTCCCTGCGCATCCGGGGCATGCTGGTCCTCTTCGGCGCAGCGTCCGGCCCGGTCCCGCCGTTCGACCCGCAGCGGCTCAACGCCGGCGGCTCGCTGTACCTCACGCGGCCCACCATGGGCCACTACCTGCGCGACGCCCGGGAACGCCGCTGGCGCTCCGACGAAGTCTTTGCCGCCGCTGCCGACGGCAGCCTCAAGGTCAGGATCGGCGCACGCTATCCTCTCGGCGAGGCAGCCCGTGCCCACGAGGACCTTGAACAGCGCCGCACCACCGGCAAAGTCATCCTCGTCCCCTAAGCTGCACGGTCCCCCAAGCCGTACGGCAACACCATCCGTTCATCTCCTGCAGGGACAATGCGCCAGTGACCGAGCAACGACTGACCCCCAGTGAAGCCCCCGACGCCGGTGCGGTGCAGAGTCTTCCCGCTCCCCGTCCCACCGTCCACGAGCCCCAGCTGCCGGGCGCCCTCTCCGCCCCGCCGGAGCGCACGCTGATAGACATCGTCCGGGATACTGCGGCCCGGTACCCGGACGCTTCGGCGCTCGACGACGGCCACCGTTCGCTCAGTTACGCCCAGCTCATGGACGAGGTCCGGGCCACCGCCCGGAAACTGCACCTCGCCGGGCTGGGTGCCGGCGACAAGATCGGCGTCCGGATCCCGTCGGGCACCAACGAACTCTACGTCTCGATCCTGGCGGTGCTGCTGGTCGGTGCGGCCTATGTCCCCGTAGACGCCGACGATCCCGACGAACGGGCCAAACTGGTCTTCGGGGAGGCGAGGGTGGCCGGCATCCTCCGCGCCGGCGGGAAGATTGTCACGGACAGCAACCGCCCCCGCCCGTTCCCCGACGCGAGGCCGCCGGGCCCCGACGACGACGCGTGGGTCATTTTCACCTCCGGCTCCACCGGCACCCCCAAGGGCGTCGCGGTCCGGCACCGCTCGGCCGCCGCGTTCGTGGACGCCGAGGCCCGCATCTTCCTGCAGGCCGATCCGGTGGGCCCGCAGGACCGGGTGCTGGCCGGCCTGTCCGTTGCCTTCGATGCCTCCTGCGAGGAAATGTGGCTCGCGTGGCGCCACGGCGCCTGCCTGGTTCCGGCACCCCGGGCGCTGGTACGGACCGGGATGGACCTCGGCCCCTGGCTCATCAGCCACGGCATCACCGTGGTCTCCACTGTCCCCACACTGGCCGCTCTCTGGCCCGTGGAGTCGCTGGAAAGTGTCCGGCTGCTGATCTTCGGCGGGGAGGCGTGCCCGCCCGACCTTGCCGAACGGCTCGCCGTCGAAGGACGCGAAGTATGGAACACCTACGGGCCCACCGAGGCTACCGTGGTCGCGTGCGCCGCGCAGCTCGGCGCGCCCGGCCCCATCCGGATCGGCCTGCCGCTGGACGGCTGGGACCTCGCCGTCGTCGACGCCGATTCGCTGCCCGTCGCCGAAGGCGCGGTGGGCGAACTGATCATCGGCGGCGTCGGGCTGGCCCGGTACCTTGACCCGGTCAAGGACGCGGAAAAATATGCCCCCATGCCGTCCCTGGGCTGGCCGCGCGCCTACCGCTCCGGCGACCTCGTCAGGTACGAAGCAGAAGGCCTCATTTTCCAGGGCCGCGCCGATGAGCAGGTCAAGCTCGGCGGCCGCCGGATCGAGCTCGGCGAAATCGACGCCGCCCTGCAGTCCCTGCCGGATATCGCCGGCGCCGCCGCCGCCGTGCAGACCACCGCGGCCGGCAACCAGATCCTGGTCGGCTACCTTGCCGCCGTCGCGGGCCGGGACATCGACCTCGCGGCCGCCCGTGAACTGCTGGGCGAACGCCTGCCCGCGCCCCTCATTCCGCTGCTGACGCTCGTCGATTCGCTGCCGACCAAGACCAGCGGCAAAGTGGACCGCCACGCCCTGCCCTGGCCGCTCAGTGGAACCGGAGCGGCGGAGGCCGAAGGTGCCCCGCTGAACCTGCCGGAGGACGCGCAGTGGATCGTGGAGCAGTGGAGCGCCGTGCTGGGAAGCGCGGTCACCAGCCTCGATGCCGACTTCTTCGCCTACGGCGGCGGCTCGCTGGCCGCCGCGCAGCTCGTGTCCGCCCTCCGCGTCCGCTATCCCACCATCACGGTGGCCGATATCTACGCGACACCCCGGGTGGGCGCCCTGGTGGACGAGGCCCGGCAGTCGCTGCCGGAGGGTGGTGCCGTCGCCGCCCAGGAGCGCACCGTCCGGCCCACCGCGCGGAAGTCACAGGCCTTCCAGACGCTCCTGGGCGTTCCCTTGCACATCCTGGTCGGCATGCGCTGGCTGACCTACCTGATGGCAGCCAACAACCTGCTGGCCGCCGTCGCCGGATTCAGCGCCGCGCCAACGATCTCATGGTGGTGGGTGGGAGCTTCCTGGCTGGTCTTCGTCAGTCCCGCCGGGCGGATGCTGCTCTCCGTCGCCGCCGCCCGCATCCTGCTGCGCAACGTGGTGCCTGGCACCTATCCCCGGTCCGGGCGGGTGCACCTCCGGCTCTGGCTCGCGGAACAGATCCAGGACCTGGCCGGCGCCATCAGCCTCGCCAGCGCGCCCTGGGTGCCCTACTACGCGAAAGCGCTCGGGGCGAAGATCGGCGAGAACGTCCAGCTGCACTCGCTGCCGCCCGTCACCGGGATGCTGACCCTCGGCACAGGGTCCAATATCGAGCCCGAAGTCGATCTGTCCGGCTGGTGGATCGACGGCGACCGTGTCCACATCGGCGCCATCCGGATTGGCCCCGGCGCAAGCGTGGGGGCCCGCAGCACGCTGATGCCGGGAGCCACGGTGGGTGCCGGGGCGCAGGTGGAGCCGGGTTCCGCTGTGATCGGCAAGGTCAAGGCGGGACAGCTCGTGGCCGGGTCGCCGGCCGAGCGCCGTGGCAAGGCCCGGCACTCGTGGCCGGACTCCCCGGACGAGCACCGGCTGATGGGCCGGTTGTGGTTCGCCGGTTTCGCCGCCGCCTCCGCCATGCTGGCGCTCATCCCCTACGTCTCCGCCGCCGTCGCGGGCTTGGTGATCTTCGCGTTCATCCAGGGCAGCTCCTCACTGCCCGCGGCCCTGCCCGGCATAGCGCTCTCGATCCCGCTGGCGGCGCTGGCATGGTTCCTGACCAACCTGCTGCTGATCCTGGCCACGACGAGGCTCCTCAGCGTCGGCCTCGCTGAAGGCTACTACCGGGTCCGGAGCCGGATCGGGTGGCAGGTCTGGGCGACCGAGCGGGTACTGGATCTGGCCCGGGATCTGCTGTTCCCGATCTACGCCAGCCTCTTTACGCCGGTCTGGCTGCGGCTTCTCGGTGCGAAGGTCGGCCGCAACGTGGAGGCCTCGACAGTGCTGCTGATCCCGCGCATGACCACCGTGGGCGAGGGCGCGTTCCTGGCCGACGACACGATGGTGGCGTCCTACGAACTCGACGGCGGCTGGATGCACATAGCCCCGGCCAAGATCGGCAAGCGGTCTTTCCTGGGCAACTCGGGCATGACGGCGGCCGGGCGCAGCGTGCCCAAGAACTCCCTCGTGGCGGTCTTGTCCGCGACGCCGGCCAAGGCGAAGTCCGGCACCTCGTGGCTCGGCAGCCCGCCGGTGCGGCTGCGGCGCACCGCCATCGCCTCGGACGACACACGGACCTACCAGCCGCCCCGGAAGCTGAAGGTCGCGCGCGCCCTGTGGGAGCTGTGCCGGTTCGTCCCGGTCATGCTGACGGTCGTCATCGCCGTCGGTGTCATGCTCGCGTTCGACGCGATGGCGGCCCTGTTCAACTACGGAGTCGCCGCTCTCCTGAGCGGGGTGGTGATCCTGCTCGCCGGGGCCACGGCCGCGGGCAGCGCCGTCGTGGCCAAGTGGCTGCTGGTGGGCCGCATCCGCCCCGGCGAGCACCCGCTGTGGAGCTCCTTCATTTGGCGGAACGAGGTAGTGGACACGTTCATTGAGATGGTCAGCGCCCCGTGGTTCGCGCGCGCCGCCACGGGGACACCGGCTCTCGTGTGGTGGCTGCGGGCACTCGGCGCGAAAATCGGTGCCGGGACCTGGTGCGAAAGCTACTGGCTGCCGGAGGCGGACCTCGTCACCCTCGGCAGGAATTCGACCGTCAACCGCGGGTGCGTGGTCCAGACCCATCTGTTCCATGACCGTGTCATGAGCATCGACACTGTTACGCTCGATGACGGAGCCACCATGGGCCCGCACGGCGTCATCCTGCCGCAGGCCAGGATCGGCAGCGGCGGCACGGTGGGGCCGGCGTCCCTCGTCATGCGGGGCGAAACCGTCCCTGCCGGGACGTACTGGATGGGCAATCCGGTCAGCCCCTGGGACGGGCCGGCACCGCCCGCAGGGCCCCGTTAGGCCCGGCGCCTGCGCACGTCAACCAGCACCACAACCGAAGGTCCGTCCATTGAGCACCAGCGCACCAAGCAGCAGCGGCGCCGCCGCCCGCGGGGACATCAGCGGGGAAATCAGCCGCGAAATCAGCCGGGCCACGAGCCCGGAGGCCGGCGCCCCGGACCCCTATATGCCCGGCCACGGGACCAATGCCTACCGCGTCACCCGGTATGAACTCGATCTGGACTACCGGGTCAGCAGCAACCGCCTTGCCGGGCACGCCGTCCTGCACGCCATCACGCAGCTCCCGACGTCGGCGATCGTCCTGGACCTGGCCGGCTTGCGGGCCACGAAGATCCAGCTCAACGGGCGCAGGGTACGCCGGTTCACGCAGCGGGCCGAGCAG
Source organism: Arthrobacter sp. 01T425 (assembly GCF_056398725.1). Lineage (NCBI taxonomy): Bacteria > Bacillati > Actinomycetota > Actinomycetes > Micrococcales > Micrococcaceae > Arthrobacter > Arthrobacter sp. 01T425. The sequence continues at coordinate 27,969 of NZ_JBFTPY010000020.1, forward strand.
CTCGTTGTCTACCCCGACAACCCGCTGCTCGCCACCGAGGCCTTCACGCTGGACATCCGCTATGAGGGGTACCCCGCGCCGCGCCGCGGCGTGTGGGGCGAAGTGGGCTGGGAGGAGCTCTCCGATGGGGTGCTGGTCGCCGGGCAGCCCAACGGGGCAGCCTCCTGGTTTCCGTGCAATGACCACCCGCGGGACAAAGCGAGTTACCTCATCACCGTGACCACCGACGCGAACTACCGGGCCGTGTGCAACGGGGTGCTGCTCTCCCGCACCAGCAGGGCCAGCCGCGAGACCTGGGTCTTTGAGCAGGCCGAACCCATGGCCACCTACCTGGCCACGGTCCAGATCGGCCGCTACGGGCTCCTGACGCTCAATGCCGACCGGCCCTCAGGGCACGTTCCGCAGTATGTGGCCGTGCCGGCGTCGCTGCAGGCGGGCGCCCGGGCCGCCCTGGCCCGCCAGCCCGACATGATGCGGACCTTCACGAACTGCTTTGGGCCATACCCGTTCCCGGAGTACACGGTGGTGGTCACCGACGACGTCCTGGAAATCCCGCTGGAAGCGCAGACACTGTCCATCCTGGGGCCCAACCATCTGCGGCAGGACTGGGAATCACAGCGGATGATCGCCCACGAACTCGCCCACCAGTGGTTCGGGAACTCCCTGACTACTGCGACCTGGAAGGACATCTGGCTGCACGAGGGCTTTGCCTGCTACGCGGAATGGATCTGGTCTGAAGAGGCCGGCATCATGTCGGCGGCTGCCCGCGCGCGCGCCGCCTGGCGCAAGCTCGCCGCTGCCCCGCAGGACCTGATGGTGGGCGACCCCGGCCCCGAACTGATGTTTGACGACCGGGTCTACAAACGCGGCGCCCTGGCCCTGCACGCCCTGCGGGTACGCTGCGGCGACCTGGCGTTCTTCGCTCTGCTGCACGACTGGACGGACCGCTTCCGGCACGGCACCGTGACCACCGCCGACTTCATCGTCGCGGCCGCCCACACGACGGGCCTGGACGCAGAGGCCCTGTTGCACCCCTGGCTGTTCGCCGACGCCCTGCCGCCGCTCCCGCAGGCAACGCCGCCCAAGATCTGATCAGGGGCCGGAGCCCTGACTAGGGAAGGACCGCCAGGGCGACGGCTGCCACGAGGTCAGCGGGCAGGCCCGTCTCTGCCGGCGGCAGGTCCCGGAGCCCTGCGCGGCCGTTCACTGTTGGCGCCAGCACATCGAGGGTGTCCGGGGCCGTCTGCAGCCCGGTGCCCAGCATTTTGAGCCAGGCCTCCTTGCGCGCCCACAGGCGCGCCCTGCCCTGCAGCAGCGCGATGCCGCCCAGCCCGGCGAGGTGCCGTTGTTCCGCCGGGGTCAAGACGACGTCGTCGAACCCGTCGAAGTCCGCCCGGGCAGGATTCTCGACGTCGATGCCCAGGTGCTCGCCCGGGTCCGGGTCCACGACCCCGGCCAGAAGCGTCCAGCCGGCCGCACGGGACAGGCTCAGCAGCAGCGGCGCCGCCTGGCCCCGGAGCAGGTAGCCGGGCCGGCCGTGTGAGATGTCCGCGCCGGTGCCGCACCGAGGGCAGCTGTACCACGCGGTGAGGTCCGACGCCGGAACGCCGAGCAGGCCGGCGGCGAACCGGCGCTGCGCGAGCCGCCCGTGCAGGAAGTCCTCCCGGGTCCGCCGGGTCATGGCCCGGGCCCGGACGAGTTCGGCCCCGTCCAGCAGGGAGCGGGAGTCGCGTTCCAGCTCCGGTTCCGGGTAAAGGGCTGGTGCCGCGTCCACTGTCGCCCCCAGGTCCCTGGGAACACGGGGGTCGCCCGGAACGCGAAAGGGCGGGCAGGCACCCACAACAAGGTGTGATGCCATGACCCGCCCCTTTCAGAAACGTCTGCGCTGTGACCAGCGCAGTCCTCAGCGCTGCACCGCTCCGAATCGTTCGTGGGCGGCGGCCACGGCACCTTCACGGGCCTCCGAGGCCTCGTCCGCCGTCAGGGTGCGGTCGTCGGCGCGGAAGCGCAGGCTGAACGCCAGCGACTTCTTGCCTTCCTCGATGCCCTTGCCCGCGTAGACATCGAACAACGCGACGTCCTCGAGCAGTTCGCCGGCGCCTTCACGCAGCGCAGCCAGCACCTCCCCGGCCGGGACGTCCTGCGCCACCACCAGGGCCACGTCCTGCGTGGCCACCGGGTACGTCGAGATGTGCCGGGCCACGATCACGTCGGCGGCTGCCTCGAAGAGGGCGTCGGCGTTCAGTTCCAGTGCCACGGAACGGGCCGGCATGTCGTGCGCCGCCAGCAGCTTCGGGTGCAGCTCGCCGGCGTAGCCCACCACTTCGCCGGTGCGCAGTTCAAGCTGCGCCGCCCGGCCCGGGTGGAAGGCCTGATGCCGGCCCTGCGTGACCAGGAGCTCGACGCCGATCACGTCGCCGGCGATCCGGGCGATGTCCACCGCATCCGCCCAGTCCCAGGCCCGCGGGGCGTGGCCCGGGGCAGCGGGAGAGTCGTGCCCCGTGAGCACGGCGGCGAGGTGCAGCGGCTGGTCCGGGACGCCGTCGTACAGGGCATCGAGCACGTCGTCGCCGGGCTTGACGCCGAGCGGCGGAATCGCGGAGGTGCCAAGCTTCTCGCCCGGCAGGAACACGAGCCCGGCCTCGAAAAGGGCGAGGTCGCGGAAGCCGCGGGAGTGGTTGCGCTTGGCAACCTCGATCAGGCCCGGCAGGACGGAGGTCCGCAGGAAGCCGTGCTCCTCGCTGATCGGGTTGGCCAGCTTGAGGGCCTTGCGCTCCGCACCTTCGGCGGGGACGCCAAAGGTGTCATTGGCGGCCTTCGAGACGAACGGATACGCCAGCACCTCGGTGAGTCCGGCGTCGGCGAGGGCCTGGATCAGGCGGCGGCGCTGCTGCTGGACGCGGGTCAGGCCACGGCCCGGGGGCGCCACAGGCAGGGTCGCCGGGATCTTGTCGTAGCCAACCAGCCGGGCGATTTCCTCGGTGAGGTCGTCCTTGGTCTCGAGGTCCTGGCGCCAGCTCGGGGCGGTCACCGTGTAGCCGTTGCCGGTCTTGGCAACGACGGCGCCGAGGTCCTCGAGCGAGGTCAGGATCTGTTCCTCGGTGAAGTCGATCCCGATCCGGGCTGCCGCGTACTCTGCCGGCAGTTCGATGGTGACGGCGTCCGGCGCGGTCCCGACGTCGGTCCCGGCCTCGTCGGCCGTTCCGCCGGCGAGTTCGACCAGCAAGTCCACCACACGCTGGGCGGCCACGTCGGCCACCTGCCAGTCCACGCCGCGTTCGAAGCGCTTGGACGCCTCGGAGGGCAGCTTGTGCCGGCGGCGGGCACGGGCGATCGAGACCTCGTCGAAGTGCGCGGCCTCGACCAGGACGTTCGTGGTGGTGTCCGAGACTTCGGTGTGGGCACCGCCCATGACACCGGCGATTCCGATGGGCCCGGATTCGTCCGTGATCAGCAGATCCTCGACGTCGAGCGTGCGCTCCTTGTCGTCCAGGGTGGTGATCTTCTCCCCCGCAGTGGCCCGCCGGACCACGATGTCGCCGGCCAGCTTGTCCAGGTCATAGCAGTGGTTCGGCTGCCCGAGCTCGAGCATGACGTAGTTGGAGATGTCCACCGGCAGGGAGATGGACCGGATGCCGGCGAGCCGGAGACGGGAGGTCATCCACGGCGGGGTGGGCCGGGTGGCATCGACACCGCGCACGGTGCGTGCCACGAAACGGTCGCAGCCGGGCTTGCCGTAGATGGGGGCGTCGTCGTTGAGCTTGACGCCGTAGCCGCCGGAGAGCGACTGCGGAACCTGGACCTTGGAGACCGGGTCCGTGAACACGGTGCCGGTGGCGTGCGCGTATTCACGGGCCGCACCGCGGATGGAGAAGCAGTAGCTGCGGTCAGGGGTGACGTTGATTTCGGCGGCCTGGTCGTAGAGGCCGAGCAGTTCCATCGCGTCGGTGCCCAGTTCCGGGTCGAGGCCGATCCGGGACAGCACCAGGATGCCGTCGTGGTCCTCCCCGATGCCGAGTTCGCGGACGGAGGCGATCATGCCGGCAGAGAGGTGCCCGTAGGTCTTGCGCGCGGAGATCCGGAAGTCGCCCGGCAGCACGGCGCCTGGGAGGGTGACCACCACCTTGTCGCCTTCCACGAAGTTGTGGGCGCCGCAGATGATGCCCTGCACGCCGGAGGGATCGATGCCGGCGCCGGTGAGGGTCTGCTCACTGCCCTCGGGGACGACCCGGACCTGGCACCAGTTGATGGTCTTGCCGTTGGACTGGGGTTCCTTGACGATGCTGAGCACCTGGCCCACCACGATCGGACCCTGGACGGCGTCCGTGGGCCGGTGGACTGCTTCTTCTTCGAGCCCGACCTTGACGAGCTCGGCCATGACGTCTTCGGCCGTCGCTTCGGCCGGTACCTGCGCGAATTCGCGCAGCCATGAAAGTGGGATACGCACTGTTAGATCTCCATCCCGAAGTGCTCGCTGAAACGTACGTCGCCTTCAATCATGTCGCGCATGTCGCCAACCTCGTTGCGGAACATGAGGGTGCGTTCGATGCCCATGCCGAAGGCAAAGCCTGAATAGATGTCCGGGTCGATCCCGGCCGCGCGCAGGACATTGGCGTTGACCATGCCGCAACCGCCCCACTCGATCCAGCTGGGGCCGCCCTTGGCGCCCGGGTGCCAGATGTCCAGCTCCGCGGAGGGCTCGGTGAACGGAAAGTAGTTGGGCCGCAGCCGGATCTGGGCTTCCGCGCCGAACATCTGGCGTGCGAAGTGCTCCAGGGTGCCGCGGAGGTCCGCCATGCTCAGGTTCTTGTCGATGGCCAGGCCCTCGAACTGGTGGAACACGGGGGTGTGCGTCGCGTCGAGCTCGTCCGTGCGGAACACCTTGCCCGGGCACAGCACATAGATGGGCAGCTCCCGTTCCAGCATGGAGCGGACCTGCACCGGCGAGGTGTGCGTGCGCATGAGCAGGTGGGCCTCGGGCGGCTCGACGAAGAACGTGTCCTGCATGTCGCGGGCGGGGTGGTCCGGCTTGAAGTTCAGGGCATCGAAGTTAAACCATTCGGACTCGACCTCGGGCCCTTCGGCGATTTCCCAACCCATGCCGACAAAGATGTCCGCCACGCGGTCCTGCAGCGTGGACAGCGGGTGCCGTGCACCGGCCGTGCGCCGGCGCGGCGCTGCCGTGACATCCACGGTCTCTTCGACGAGGATCCGCGCGTCGTTCTCGGCCTCGAGCGCGACCGTGCGGTCCGCGAGCGCCTTGTTGACCCGTCCCCTCGAGGCGCCCATGAGCTTGCCGGCGGCGGCCTTCTGGTCCTTGGGCAGCGCGCCGATCTCACGGTTGGCGAGGCTCAGGGCGGACTTCTCGCCCGTGTGGGCGAGGCGCACGGTCTTGAGTTCATCGAGGGTCGCGGCGGCGGCGATGGCGGCAACGGCCTGGTCTACGGCGGCGGTAATGGCGGCTTCATCCAGAGGATTCGGGACGGCTGCGTCCGGCAAAGTTTCAGTCATCTACTGTTCTTAGCTACGAGTCGGATCATGCCAACAGCGTGCGCCGGGCACAGGGCGCGGCGCAGGTTCTCGGCAAGGCTTGTGGTCACTGTCCCCAGTCTAGTAGACGGCCGTCGGCGGCATGGCACGGCCGCCCCGCACGTGACGCAGCGGTGCCGGCTGCCCCTGGGCACGCCAACGCCGGGATTCCAAGGGCACGGGACATCCCGGCGGACCCCTGACTGCCGGGCACACCCCCGGTTACCATGGCCTCATGACGCCCGGACAACGGCTTCGCCAGATCGCCAACTTGCTCAACGGCTCCACCCTGCTGGGCCTGCTGCTGGCAGCCTGTGCGCGGACAACCGTCAGCTCCGGTCCGCGCGGATTGCTGATCGCTGGCCGCTACCGCTGGCGGTTGCCGTTTGCTGCGGCCTTCACGGTGGGCAACGTGATCCTCTTCCGGGCCGGACCGGAATCCGCCCGCGCCAATCCAGTGCTGCTGGGCCACGAGGAGCGCCACAGCACCCAATACGCCTGGTGCCTCGGGCTGCCCTTCCTTCCGCTGTACTTCATGGCCGCCGGCTGGTCCCTCTGGCGCACGGGCAACCCGGGCAGCGCCAACATCTTCGAGCGCCATGCCGGCCTGGAAGCGGGCGGCTACCCCCGGCCCGGCCTGCCCGGAACCAGACCACGCACGCACCGCAGAATGGGCGCCGCCCCCGAACGTTACGAGGCCTGACATGACAGACAGCCCCCGAAGCATCTCCGTTGCAGGAACCGGCAGCGCCGAGGCGGTGCCGGACCTGCTGACCGTGTCGATCGGCGTTGAATGCCGCCGCGAGACCGTGGCCGAGGCCTACGGCGAGGCCGGAACGCGGTCGGCCGCCATCACGTCGGAGCTCCGGCAGCACGGCGTGGACAGCGCGGACTTATCCACCTCGGGGCTGAACGTCCGGGCCGAGCTGAACTGGCAGGATGGCCGGGGCCAGACCGTGACCGGCTATCTGGCCTCCAGCACGCTCACCGTCAGGATCCGCGAGTTGTCCGCGTCCTCGCAGATCCTTGCCGCGGCGGTTGCTGCCGGCGGCGACGCCGTCCGGCTGAACGGGCTGACCCTCGGCTTCGCCGACCCCTCGGCCGTGGAAGCCCGGGCCCGGGAGGCCGCCTGGCAGGACGCCCGCACCACCGCCGAGCATTACGCCGCCCTCGCAGGAACCGGGCTTGGCAGGGTCCTGTCCCTCACTCAGCACACCGGCTTCCAGGCGCCGATCCCCGTGGCGAAGATGCAGCGGGAAGCGGCGGTGGCCTCACTCACCGTCGAGGCCGGTGAGTCGGGCGTCACCGCCACCATCGGCGTCGTCTGGGAACTGCTGGAATGATTGTCCAGTAATTGTGGAAGCAGTTGTTTCGCGTCGCCGACGGCGGCCGCCACCGCTTCGGGCGGCGGATGACCGGCTTGGGCTAGTGGGTTGCGCCGGCAGCGAGCTTGAGATCCGCCGTCGTCGCCAGCGCAGTGCGCACGACGACGGCGAGTGCCGCCGCCATCTGGGCGGCCGGCAGCGAGGGGGCACTGCTTCCGGCCGGAAGCTGCGTGTCCTGGTAGGGGACGTGGACAAAGCCTCCCCTGGTGCCCGGGCGTAGCCGCAGGGCGTGCATGAGCGTGTAGAAGACGTGGTTGCAGACATAGGTCCCGGCACTTTGGGACACTTCGGCCGGGATCTGCTCTGCGGTCAACGCCGCGAGCGCCGCCTTGACGGGCAGCGACGTGAAATAGGCTGCCGGTCCGCCCGGGACTACGGGTTCGTCCACGGGCTGATTGCCGGCATTGTCCGGAATCCGGGCGTCGTCACAATTGATGGCCACCCGTTCCAGCGAGATGCGCGCCCTCCCGCCGGCCTGGCCGGCGCACAGCACAAGCTCCGGCGTGAAACGCTCGAGGGCCTCCGCCAGCACCTTGGCCGACTCGCCGAAGACGCATGGCAATTCCACCGCCTGGACATCCAGCCCTTCGGATTGGAGCAGCCGTGCCGCCGCACGGGCCGCTGCCCACGACGGATTGGCCGTATCGCCGCCAAATGGCTCGAACCCGGTCAGGAGAATCATCGCCCCAGCCTAACAACGCCCTTCCACTGCCCGGCAAGGCGCCACCCCCGCGGCACCCTTAACCCGGCCCCGTCCACACTTGGCCGCCGGGGCAGGTGTCGCTCCGGCCTCACGCGTCTGTCCGCGTCGGCAGGGTGAGGATTTCGGCCCCGTCGTTGGTGATGGCGATCGTGTGCTCACTGTGTGCTGTCCGGCAGCCGGTCGCACTTCGGAGCGTCCACCCGTCGGCGTCGGTGATGAGTTCAGCGGTGTCGGCCATGACCCATGGCTCCAGGGCGAGCAGCAGCCCGGGGCGCAGCTTGTAGCCACGGCCTGGCCGTCCGGTGTTGGGAATGTGCGGGTCCTGGTGCATGGTCGATCCGATGCCATGGCCCCCGAACTCGGTGTTGATCGGGTACCCCGCCTCGCCAAGGACTGAGCCGATGGCATGGGAGATGTCGCCGATCCTGGCTCCGGGCCGGGCAGCGGCTATCCCTGCGCTCAACGCGCGCTCGGTCGCGTTAATCATCGCGACGCTTTCCGGGGGCTTTGAGCCGCCCACGATGAAGCTGATGGCGGAGTCTGCTGCGACTCCCCGCTTGGAGACTGCGAGGTCGAGTGTCAGCAGGTCCCCGTCGGCCAGCGTGTAGTCGCGTGGGAGTCCGTGGAGCACGGCGTCGTTGACGGCCGTGCAGATGTAGTGTCCGAACGGCCCGCGGCCGAAGGACGGCTCGTAGTCGGCGTAACAGGACTGCGCACCAGCCTCGGCGATCATGGCCTGCGCCCATCGGTCGAGGTCCAGGAGGTTCGCGCCGACCGTGCTGCGGTTCTTCAGCGTCTGCAGGATGTCAGCGACAAGGGCGCCTGTGTCTTTTGCCCGGGCAAGTTCGGTGGGATTCAGGATCTCGATCATGCGGCGCCTTTCTCGCGCGTCCAATAACTATACCGGTCATATTATCCCGGTATAATCGAAGCCATGGTCAGGTTGCCCCTCACATTCGCAGAGATCGAGCGCGGACAGCGCCTCGGCGCCCTGTTGCGCCGCGCCAGGGGGGAACGCTCGATGCTCGACATCGCGCTCGATGCACGCGTCTCACCGGAAACCCTCCGGAAGATCGAGACGGGCCGCGTAGCGACCCCCGCCTTCCCGACCATCGCCGCTATCGCCGGCGTCCTCGGACTCTCCCTCGATGCTGTGTGGGCCGAGGTCAACCAGACCAAACGCGGCAATGAACCGACCGGCCCTGATCACAACGCCCGTGAGCGGCTGGCTTCGTAAGCCCCATCCCCGCAGCTGCGCAGGCCGCCCGATGCCGCAACTGGCACCCGCGTGGTTCCGTCAGCATCCTTGACATTCAGTCGAACATACATTCGAATATAGGCATGAGATGGGACGCACAAGCACTCGAGCGCGGCGATTCCCCGGCCGCCGCTTCGCCCACGGCTGCCCTGCTGCCCCTGGCCGGACTCGTGCGGACGGTTTCCACCCCGGAGTTTGCCGGGATCACCTTCCATGAGGTCACCGCCAAATCGGTGCTCAACAAGGTGGTCGCCGGTTCGCGGATGCCGTTCGACTGGACCGTCAACCCCTACCGCGGCTGCAGCCACGCCTGCGTCTACTGCTTCGCGCGCAAGAGCCACACCTATCTGGACTTCGACGCCGGACTGGACTTCGACAGCCAGGTGGTGGTCAAGATCAACGCCGCCGAGATCCTGCGCAAGGAGCTGGCCAAGCCCTCCTGGCGGCACGAGCACGTGGCCCTCGGCACCAACACGGACCCGTACCAGCGCGCCGAGGGCCGCTACCAGCTCATGCCCGGCATCATCGGTGCCCTCGCCGATTCCGGCACTCCCCTGTCCATCCTCACCAAGGGCACGCTCCTTGCCCGGGACATCCCGCTGCTGAAGCATGCCGCGGCCCAGGTGCCGGTGGGCGTGGGCATCTCGCTGGCCATGACCAACGAGCAGCTGTCCGAAGCCGTGGAACCGGGCACGCCTGGGCCACGGGCCCGGCTGAAGCTCATCTCCCGTCTGCGGGAAGCGGGCCTGCCCTGCGGCGTCATGGCCATGCCCATCCTGCCGTGGCTCTCCGACAGCGACGACGCCCTCGACTCCCTCTTCGGGGCCCTCGCGGCGGCCGGCGCCACAGGGGTCACGGCCGGTGCGCTGTACCTGAAGCCGGGCACCCGTGAATGGTTCATGCAGTGGATCGCCCGCGAACATCCCCAACTGGCCGGCAAGTACCGCCGGCTGTACGGCAGCGGGTCGTACGCATCCAAGGAATACCGCGCGTGGCTGGCAGGACGGGTCCGGTATTTCAAGGACCTGCACGGCTTCTCCGGATCTCAGGGCTTCAGCCACCGGGACCTTGACGGGGGCAGCGAACATGACAACGCCCGGGAGGAAGAAGCCCAGTACCCGGCCGGGAGCATCCCGGACACCGCGGGGCACGCAAGCCCACGCCATTCCGGCGCTGCCCGTTCCGGCGCGGCCCAGCCCACACTGTTTTGAAGCCAGCTCCACCTCAAGCACACAGAGCCATGTGCTCCCCTGCGCAGTCAGCCGGAGCGGAAAGTGCCCTGAGCCGCCGGGCGCAGGATGCCTAGAGCGCCTTGACTGCGCCGAGCACCCTGGCCAGCGAATCCTTGGCGTCCCCGAACAGGAGCGTGGTCTTGGGATCGTGCAGGAGCTCATTCTCGATGCCGGCAAACCCCGGGCGCATGGACCGCTTCAGGAACACGACCTGCTGGGCCTGCACCACTTCCAGGATCGGCATCCCGTAAATCGGCGAACCCGGCGAAGACTTGGCCGCCGGGTTGACGACGTCATTGGCCCCGACTACCAGGACGATGTCCGTGGTCGCGAATTCGGGATTGACTTCCGCGAGCTCCCGCAGTGACTCGTACGGCACGTTGGCCTCGGCCAGCAGCACGTTCATGTGGCCCGGCATGCGTCCCGCCACGGGATGGATGGCGAACACGACGTCCACGCCGCGCGCGCCCAGGGCCGTGGCAAGCTCCGCCACTGTGTGCTGGCCCTGGGCCACGGCGAGCCCATAACCGGGAACGATCACCACCCGCTGGGCGTAGCCGAGCTGGACGGCAATGTCCTCCGGGGACGAGGAACGCACTGGCCGGTCGCTCAGGGCGGTGGAACCCGCCGTCGAGCCGCCCTTGAACGCCCCGAACATGATTCCGCCGACTCCGCGCCCCATGGCCGAGGCCATGACCTTGGTCAGGATGGTGCCGCTCGCGCCCACGAGCGTCCCGGCGACCAGCAGCAGGACATTGCCCAGGACCACGCCCGACGCTGCCACCGCCAGCCCCGTGAAGGCATTCAGCAGGGAGATCACGATCGGCACGTCCGCCCCGCCCACGGGCAGCACCAGGAGCAGCCCTGCGGCGAGGCCCAGGCCCAGCAATGCGAGCGACCAGCCCAGCGACCCGGTCAGGACCACCAGAGCTCCTGAGATGACCGCCCCCAGCAGGACGGCCCCCATCACCCAGGGCATCCCGGGAAACAGCAGCGGACGGGTGCTGATGAGCTCCTGCAGCTTGCCCACGGTCACCGCGGAGCCGGCGAAGGATACGGCGCCCACCAGCATGGTGAAGACGACGGCCAGGCGGACCCAGGGATCTTCCTGGTGGCCAAGTTCCAGTACGGCGACGAGCGCCGCGGCCCCGCCTCCGACGCCGTTGAAGAGCGCCACGAGTTGGGGCATCTGGGTCATCTGCACCCGGCGCGCCACGGGGAAGGCAATCGCGGAGCCCACGGCGATGGCCGCGAGGATGAGTGGAACATTTTCCAGCCGCGCGGAGAGGAAGACGGTGACGACGGCGAGCAGCGCCCCGGCCGCGCCGATGGCGTTGCCGCGGCGGGCAGTTCGTGGCGAGCTGAGGCCCTTGAGCGCCAGGATGAAGCAGACGGCGGCCACAAGGTAGAGCAGGGCTGTCCATTCGGGGCTCAGGAGGCTCATTTGGACTCCCCCGCCGCGTCGGCGGAGCTCCCCTCACCGGGGTGTCCTTCGCCCGCGGTTCCGCCAGCCTTGGCGGCGCCGCTTGGGGCGGGGATGCGTGTCCGTTTGTGGGCGCTGAACATCTCCAGCATCCGGTCCGTGACCACAAAGCCGCCCACCAGGTTGACGGTGGCCAGGACGACGGCCAGGAGCGCGACGCCGAGGACCCACGGGTCACTGGCCTGTCCGGCGACGATGATGGCGCCGACCAGGATGATGCCGTGGATGGCGTTGGCGCCGGACATGAGCGGTGTGTGCAGTTTGCTGGTGACCTTGGAGACGACTTCGAAGCCAACGAACACCGCGAGCACCACCACGGTCAGCAACACGACGGGGCCCATCACGCCTCCCTTTCCAATGCTTCCGCGGTGGGGGCGTGCCGCACCGTGCCGCCGTGGGTCAGGCACGTTCCGGCGACCACGTCGTCGTCGAAGTCCGGGGCCACCGAGCCGCAGTCGGTCATGAGCGCGAGGAAGTTGCTGACGTTCCGGGCGAAAAGCCGGGACGCGTCCGAGGGCATGGCGGATGCCGCGTCCTGCAAACCCACGAGCGTGACCGATCCGCCGTCGACCGGCACCTGCACGTCCTGGCCGGCGATCACGCCTTCGACGTTGCCTCCGGACTCCGCGGCGAGGTCGACGACGACGGATCCTGCCCGCATGCCGGCCACCATGGCGGTGGTCACCAGCAAGGGAGCGGCCCGGCCGGGGATGGCCGCCGTCGTGATCAGGACGTCCGCCGCCGCGACATGCGGGGCCAGGAGGCTGCGCTGGCGTTGCGCCCGGTCCTCACCGAGGGCACGGGCGTAGCCTCCGGTTCCGTCTGCCGCCGCATCGATGTCCAGGTTGATGAACGTGCCGCCCATCGAGGCGACTTCCTCGGCGGAGGCGGCCCGGATGTCGTTGGCCGAGACCCGGGCGCCGAGCCGCTTTGCCGTGCCGATCGCCTGCAGCCCGGCGACGCCGGCCCCAAGGACGAGCACCCTCGCCGGCGGGATGGTACCGGCGGCGGTCATGTAGAGCGGGAAGAACCGCGGGTAGCGGACGGCGGCTTCCAGCACGGCGCGGTAGCCCGTGACCAGGGACTGGGAGCTGAGCGCATCCATGGACTGCGCCCGGGAGATCCGCGGAAGCAGCTCCAGGGCGAACGAGGTGATCCCGGCAGCGGCGAGTGTCCGGACGGTCGGCAGCTCCGAGGACGGCGATGCCAGCCCGATGGTGACGGTGCCGGGCCGCAGCCGGGCCGCGGCCTCCGGGGTGAGCGCGCGGACATGCAGCAGGACGTCCAGGGCCTCCAACGGGAGCTCGGAGATGACCGTCGCGCCGGCCTCCTTGAAGGCGGCGTCGGCGAACCCTGCTTCGGTGCCGGCACCGCTCTCGACCAGAAGATGGAGCCCGAGCGCCGTCAGCTGCCGGGCCGTCTCCGGTGTGGCCGCGACGCGGCGTTCTCCGGCTCGCTGCTCTCGTCCGACACCGACCTGCACGGGCCACTCCTCTCGGTTGGGATCAGAGTAGGCACATGCCTGACCGTTTGGCGAGAGGCGGGCTCCCGAAGCGCGGCGGCGGGTCCGGTCAGCGGCCCAGGCCCGCTTCCACTCCGCGCGGCCCGGTGGCCTGCACAGCCGCCAGGAGGGCCTCGACGATGGGGAGGTCCGCCGGGATCCACGGCAGGTCCAGGACCCCTGCCGGATTGCTGAGGTCGAGCCAGCGCAATTCGTCATGGTCCTCCAGCGGCCGGGGTTCTCCCTGCGCGAGCTCCGCGAACCAGACCCTCATCGCCGCCTTCGCGTTGAGCGGCCAGCCCGCGGCGGTTTCCGCGGGCAGCTCCGCCCCGAGCCGCACCAGCACGCCCAGTTCTTCCCGGAGCTCGCGGTGCAGGGCGTCCTCGGCGGCCTCGCCTGGTTCGACTTTTCCGCCCGGGAACTCCCACATTCCGGCAAACTGCGGCGGCGCCGTGCGCCGGGCCACAAGGAGCATGCCCGGGTCGGCCAGGGAGTCCACTACTGCGCCGCCAACGACGCCTATGAGTCCAGTCACGCCCTCAAGTCTAAGGCGGGCGCAGGGTCCGGCGCCCGGGGGCCGGGGCCGGGGCCGGCCCCGGTAGGGGACAATGGTGGAGGCGGCCGCCACGACACCTTCCGGAATATTCGGCGTCCCCTCCCGGTTCTTAAAAGCATATTTATCTGTCCGATCCATCCGGCCTCTCCCGGAAAATCTCTCCGAAAAGACGAATGACAACCACCACACACGCCCCGGCGCCGACCAAGTCCGGCACCCGTCACGTTGCCATGGCAATCATTGCCCTCGCGATGGGCGGCTTTGGCATCGGCACCACGGAATTCACCATGATGGGCCTGCTCAAGGAGATCGAACAGGGCCTGAACATCAGCACGCCCGAGGCAGGTCACCTGATTTCGGCCTACGCCCTCGGCGTCGTGATTGGCGCGCCGGTGCTGGCCGCGGTCGGGGCCAAACTCCCGCGGAAGTATCTGGCCCTCGGGCTCATGCTCTTCTTCAGCATCGCCAACCTCAGTTCCTTCCTCGCCCCGGACTACGGCTCCATGCTGGTGTCCCGGTTCGCCGCGGGACTCCCCCACGGCGCCTTCTTCGGGGTTGCGGCCGTGATTGCCGCCTCCCTGGTGGCGCCGACCAAGCGGGGCTGGGCCATTTCGATGGTCATGGCCGGGCTGACGGTGTCCAACGTCATTGGCGTCCCCTTCGCCACCTGGCTGGGCCAGAGCTACGGGTGGCGGCTGCTGTTCCTGCTGGTGGGCCTGATCGGCATCATTACGCTGTTCATGCTGTGGAAGTTCGTCCCGTTCCAGAAACCGCACGCCGATGCCAGCTTCCGCAGGGAGCTCGGCGCGCTCAAGCGGCTGCAGGTGTGGCTTGCCATCCTGGTCGGCATCGTCGGCTTCGGCGGGTTCTTCGCGACCTACACCTACATTTCGCACACCATGACCTCCGTCGCCGGCCTCCCGGCGGCCTGGCTGCCGCTGGTCGTGGCCCTGTACGGCGTGGGCATGGTGGTGGGCAACATCGTTGGCGGCCGGATCGCCGACAAATCCGTCATGGGCACGATTTACTGGGTCCTGCCCGGCACGGCGGTGGCACTCGTGGTTTATGCCGTGGGCGTCCACTGGGCCTGGTCCGCGCTGGTCATGGTGTTCGTCGTTGGCGCCGCCGGGTCCATGCTCGTTCCCGCCCTGCAGACCAGGCTGCTCGATGCGTCCCCTGATGCACCGTCGCTGGCCTCCTCGCTGAACCATGCTGCGCTCAACGTCGCCAACGCCCTCGGTGCCTTCCTGGGCGGCCTGGTGATCGCCTGGGGCTGGGGCTACGTCGCCCCCGCGCTCGTGGGCGCCGTCCTGGCCGTGCTGGGTCTCGGGGTCGCCGCCTTCAGCGGCGCCGTGGAACGCCGGCGGCCGCTGGCCTCCTAGCCACCCCGCCACCCGCCACCCGCCACCCGCCACCCGCCAGAACAGCCTCGGCCGCGGTACCCCGCCAACGGCAGAGGAAGAGGCCGAGGCAGCAGGGTGCAGATGCTCCAAAAAGAACAGCAGTCCTGTCCAGTGATGCACTGGGCAGGACTGCTGTTCTGTTGAGGGGCTGCCGTTCCATCTGGCGGCTGCCGTTCTCCCTATGGGCTTCCGTTCTCCCTGTGGGCTGGGCGGCTCAGGGGGCGCTGACGCGCTGCACATCCGGTTCCAGATAGATGACCCGGGCAATCGGGACGGCTTCCCGGACCCGGACCTCCGCGTCATCAATCGCCTTCGCAATGTCCTGGCCCGAGTCCGAACGGCCGATGCTGATCTTGGCCGCCACCAGCAGCTCCTCGGGGCCAAGGTGCATGGTCTTGAGGTGAATGATGCTGGTGCCGCCGGCCTCGATCGCGCTGCGGATCTTGGCGACGTCATCGCGGGTGGCCGACTCGCCCAGCAGCAGGGACTTGGTTTCCATGGCCAGCACCACGGCGATCGCCACGAGCAGCAGACCGATCATCGCGGTGCCGAGGGCGTCCCAGATGCCGTTCCCGGTCAGGAGCGTCAGGCCCACGCCGAAGAGCGCGAACACCAGGCCCACGAGGGCGCCGAAGTCCTCGAGCAGGATCACCGGGAGTTCCGGCTGCTTGGCGTTGCGGATGAACTTAACCCAGCTCTGCTTCCCACGCAGGGGGTTGGATTCGATGATCGCTGTCCGGAACGAGAACGACTCGGCAATGATCGCGCCGATCAGGACGGCCAGCGGCACCCACCAGAAGTCACCTTCGATGGCGTGCGGGTGCTGGATTTTTCCCCAGGCCTCGTACAGTGCGAACAGGCCGCCGACGCTGAAAAGCACAATCGAAACGATGAAGGCGTAGATGTAACGCTCGCGGCCGTAGCCGAAGGGGTGCTCGGGGCTGGCTTCCCGCTTTGCGCGTTTGCCGCCGAGCAGGAGCAGCAGCTGGTTGCCGGAGTCTGCGAGGGAGTGAATCGCCTCGGCCAGCATGGACGAGGACAGCGTCAGAAAGTAGGCGACGAACTTCAAAACGGCGATGGTCAGGTTTGCGGCCAGCGCCGCGAGAATCGCCTTGGTACCGCCATTTGCAGCCACGTGAGCTTCTCCTTATGGGGTTCTTCCGGGGTGTATGCGAACACCGGAAGAACCCAGCGCCCACAAGGAATACCGTACCGGTTTCCGGGCCGGCGCCGAACCGCGGCGGGGACCAACGCTGCCACGTAACGATTGGGTAGTCCCCTGCTGACAAGCAATCCGCCCTATGTTAGCTTGAAGCCATATTCGGTATTCACAATTTGGATGCCGAAAAATATGTAGGAGGAGACATGGGCTTTCTTGGCTGGATCATTCTCGGACTCATAGTGGGTGCAATCGTCAAGGCACTCTTGCCCGGCAGGGTCGGTGGCGGCTGGGTTACCAGCCTCGTGCTCGGCGTCGTCGGCGCGATTGTTGGCGGCTGGATCGGGGACCTGCTGTTCGGCGGCGGCAAGATGGAATTCTGGAATCTCGGTTCCTGGCTCCTGGCCATCGTCGGTGGCCTCGCGGCCGCGTTCATCTACGGCGCCATCACAGGGCGCAACAAGACCACCACCTAATTCTTCAAGGCACTGGCCGCACACTTTGTGCGGGGGCGGCAGTGACACTACGACGGCGGGGCTCACCATTCGGTGGGCCCCGCCTTTCGTTTGGCCTGCGTTTTTCGGACAGGAATTCCTGCCGGACCCGCTGGTTTCCTGCTGGGCGGCTAGGGGGTTTGCTGGGAGCGGGCGCTGGCGTACAGGCAGACAGTGGCTGCGGTGCCGAGGTTCAGGCTTTCCGCTTCCCCGTACACCGGCACGGCCACCCGGTGGTCGGCCAGCGCGATCTCGTCCTCGGACAGGCCTTGGGCCTCGTTGCCGAAGAGCCAGGCGGTCGGCTGTTCCAACGCGTACACCGATTCGGCGGCGGATGCCCCCAGGCGGCGGGCCGCGTTCTCGTCCTGGAGACGGTCCAGGTCCAGTTGTCCCTTGCCGTCCGCGGCCAGCACGCCGACGCCACGCTCCCGGCAGCGGGCCACGACTTCCTCGACCTCCGCGCCGAGGACAACGGGCAGATGGAACAGGGAACCCGCCGTCGACCGCACGGCCTTGGGGTTGTAGATATCCACGCTCGAGCCGGTCAGGATGACGGCGTCGGCGCCGGCGGCGTCGGCCGCCCGCAACACGGTGCCTGCGTTGCCGGGGTCCCGGACCTGGCACAGGACGGCAATCAGCCGCGGGCCGGTGTCGAGCACGTGCTCAAGGCTCACGTCCAGGAAGCCGCAGACGGCAATGATGCCCTGTGGGGTGACGGTGTCCGCCATCGCAGCGATCACTTCGTCGGTTGCGAGGTGCGCGTGGGTTCCCTCGGCCAGCTGCTCCAGCTCCGGGTGGCGGTCCAGGCAGGCCTCGGTGGCGTACACCTCATAGACGATGCCGGGCTCCCCCGCAGCGATCCTCTTCCGGTGCAGGACCAAAGCCTCACGGACCGCCTGCGGGCCTTCGGCCAGGAACTCGCGACGCTTTAAACGGGCCGGGCGCCCGGCAAGCTGTGCCACCTTCCTCATCCGATCAGCTCGGGGGTTGGAGAGTGGAAAGTCTTGCGGGCGCCCGGTTTCGTTCATATAAGAACCTTAGTGGCTATTCCAGCCGGCTCTTGAACGAGACAGTCTTTCAACTGCGGGAGGAACTACTTTGCAGCCTCGTCGGCGGCCTTCTTGGCAGCAGGCTTCTTCGCGGGAGCCTTCTTGGCAGCCTTGGGAGCCGGAGCAGCCTCAGCCTGGACGGCCGGAGCGGACGTGTCGGCAGGCAGCGAGTCCTTGGCGACCTTGACCAGCGCGGCGAAGGCGTTGGCGTCGGAAACGGCCAGCTCGGCCAGCATACGGCGGTCAACCTCAACCTCAGCGGCCTTCAGGCCCTGGATCAGGCGGTTGTAGGTCAGGCCGTTGGCGCGGGATGCAGCGTTGATGCGCTGGATCCAAAGACGGCGGAAGTCGCCCTTCTTCTTCTTACGGTCACCATAGCTGTACACAAACGAGTGCAGCAGCTGCTCTTTTGCCTTGCGGTACAGGCGTGAACGCTGTCCGCGGTAACCCTTTGCGCGTTCGAGGATAACCCGGCGCTTCTTGTGGGCGTTAACCGCCCTCTTCACACGTGCCACGTGCGTACTCCTTAGAAAATTTCTGATCCCAAGCGTCTACTGCCGGAACGGTCCGGCTGGCCTGAGAAGCCTTTTTGGTAGTTGACTGCTGCCAGGTGGCGAACAGTCAGAGAACTTGGAACTTAGATGCCGAGCATCTTCCGGATGACCTTGGCGTCGCCCTTGAAGACGATCTTGTCGCCGGCAAGGCGACGGGTCAGCCGGGAGGACTTGTGCTCGAGGTAGTGGCGGCGGTTGGCCTGCTGGCGGCGCAGCTTGCCGGTACCGGTCAGCTTGAAGCGCTTCTTAGCACCGCTGTGGGTCTTCATCTTCGGCATGGGAACCGATCTCCTTACGTATCCGCAGAAAAGTCTGCAGCTCTTTCGTGCAGCCACCCCTGCGGGCGGCGTGCTGGTTGCCTGCTGCCGGACATTGCTGTCCGGCAGCCGTGAACTAGTTGGTCTTCTTGGTGCCAGGCTTGGCGGCTGCCCGGGGGGCGGCCGGCCGTGCGGCGGGCTTCGGCGCTGCGGGCCTGGGTACCGGCTTCGGAGCAGCAACCGGCTTCGGTGCTGCTGCCGGAGCGGCTGCCTTTTCCTCGGGAGCCTTCGCTGCTGCCGGGGCCGGAGCGGCCTTCGGAGTCGCAGGAGCCTTGGCTGCTGCCGGCTTCTCGGCCGCCTTCGGAGCCGCCGGAGCCTTCGCTGCTGCCGGCTTCTCGGCCGCCTTCGGAGCCGCCGGAGCCTTCGCTGCTGCCGGCTCCTCGGCTGCCTTCGGTGCGGCTTCCGCCGGCACGTCCTGGGCGGGGGCCTCGTCGGCCTTGGTCTCTTCGACCGGAGCCGCTTCAACCTTGATCTCTTCAACCTTGGCCTCTTCGACCTTGGCTTCTTCGACCTTGGTCTCTTCAACCTTGGCTTCTTCGACGGGGGCCTCCGCTGCGGGTGCCTCCGGCGATACGACGTAGCCTTCCGGCAGGAGGTCCGACAGCGTCTGGGTCAGCGGGGCGTTGCCACCGGAGACATCGACGCGTCCCGAAGCCTTGGCTTCGTTCTCAGCCTTGGCTTCTGCGCGCTGCGTTGCGCGGCGGGCCTCCGCCTTTGCTTCGGCCTTGTTCTTCAGCGGGCCAACCACCATGACCATGTTGCGGCCATCGATGCGCGGGCTGGACTCCACCACACCAACTTCGGCGACGTCGTCGGCGAAGCGCTGGAGCAGGCGGATGCCCATCTCGGGGCGCTGCTGCTCGCGGCCGCGGAACTGGATCATGGCCTTGACCTTGTCGCCGGCACCGAGGAAGCGGAGCGCGTGTCCGCGCTTCGTTTCGTAGTCGTGGGTGTCGATCTTCAGGCGGAAACGGATTTCCTTCAGGACCGTGTTGGTCTGGTTCTTCCGGGCCTCGCGTGCCTTGACAGCGGCTTCGTACTTGTACTTGCCGAAGTCCATCAGCTTGCACACCGGAGGCTTCGCCTGCGGTGCAACTTCAACGAGATCAAGATCGGACTCGGCAGCCAAACGCAGGGCATCCTCAATACGGACAATTCCTACTTGTTCGCCTGCAGGGCCGACCAGCCGCACCTCGGGGACGCGGATACGCTCATTGATTCTTGGCTCGCTAATGTTAAAGCTCCTGTGTTCGTGAGGGGTATTCCACCGGCAAAAAGAGAAGGCCCCCAATTGCCGGAGCAATCGAAGGCCTCGAGATCGGAACTGCCGCCCTCAATGGGGCAACATGCACTTCCTGCGGACCGGAGTCCGAGGTAGTGCCCGACCAGGTACCCGGCAACCTTGACTCCTGGACAGGAGGGGCTTCCCGAAGGAAGTTTCGCGGCTGACGCGGGTGGGAGAGAACTCCGCTTGCAAACTAAAGCCAACTCTACAGAAAGACACCCGTTCAACGCACGTATGCATCGCCGGGCGCCAACTTCAGTGACAAGCACTGCCAGTCAGAACACTGCATTCTATAAAAGCTTGAGAATAACGACATTTAGTCGGTCTGTGACAAGCTTACCAGCATGAGCACTTCAGATAGTAATTCCCACGTCTTCGAGCCCGCGGCAGCCCAGGCGGACGTCTCGCAGCAGATCCGCGACATCTCGGAAGTCCCCTCCATCGAGGTCATCACCACGGCCGCCGTGCACCTGATGAGCGCCGCCGCGGTAAAGCTCGGCCTCGCCGCCGAGGAAAATGCCCAGGACCTCAAGGACCTGGACGAGGCCCGCAAGCTGATCACCGCCCTCGCCGGTCTGGTGACCGCGGCGGCGCCCGAAATCGGCTCACAGCACGCTGGACCGTTGCGCGACGGACTCCGTTCGCTCCAGCTGGCCTTCCGCGAAGAATCGATCATCCCGGACGAGCCGGGCAAGGGCCCGGGCGAGAAGTACACCGGCCCCGTCAACTAAGCACCCGTCAGCCAGGACAACGCCGGCGTGCGGACCACCCAGGTCCGCCCGCCGGCGTCGTTATTTTCCGTCCGCACCATTTTTCCGTCCGCAGGATTTGCCGTTCACAAAGCCCGGGCGCGTGCCCGGAGTGGCGCAATGGCGGCAGGCCCGCATTCAGACGCGGGTCAGGCGGCTGCGCCGGACCTGTTGCAGGGCCAGTCCCACCAGGCAGAGGGCCACGCCCGCCAACCCCACTGAGACGAAGCCGGCCGACGGGCCGATGAGGTCAATGAACAGCCCGGCAAGCGGCGCGCCCAGGGCCACCCCGCCGGTGAGCGATGACCCGTACCAGCCCATCGCCTCGCCACGCCGGCTTTCATCCACCAGTTCGGCCACCTTTTCCGAGGCCGCGGACAACACCGGCGCGCACAGCAGACCCGGCAGCAACGCGAGCAGGCTGAGCGTCCAGACGTCGGTCGCGAAGGCCATCGGGACCGTCAGCGCTGACATCCCCAGCAACAGGAGGATCGGGGAAACGGCCCGGTGCATGGCACCGTAGAGGACGCCGCCCACCACCGAGGCCGCGCACCAGAAGAGGAACACGATGCCGATTTCGGCCTGGTGGCCGCCGGTCTGGAGCGCCGCGACGATGCCGACGTCGGTGCCGCTGAGGACCATGCCGGCACCTGCGCCGACGGCAAACACGGCGGCTACGGCGGCGGTGAACCAGCTGAAGTTGTGGATGACCCTGTGGCGCAGGCCGGATCCCCGCCGGCGGCGCTCCTCGGCGGCGGCCGCCAGGGGTGCCAGTTCGGCTGCTGCCTCCTGCAGGTGGGCCGGCGCGGCGGCGACCACTGCGGCTTCCGCGCACTCCAGCTCCTGCGCCTCAAGCCCGGCGTCCGGGGAAGCACTCCGGGTGGGCGGGTTGAACCACATGAGGAAGAGCCCGGAGACGGATGTGGCCACTCCCACGACTGTCAGGCCCAGGACGGACTGGCCGCTGGTGGCGACGACGGCTCCGACGGCCGGGCCGATCATGAAGACCAGCTCGGTGGCGATGGCGTCGAGCGCAAAGGCAGTCCGGCGCTGTTCCCCGGGGGCCAGAACGCCCAGCGACTGCCGCACCACGCTGAAGATGGGCAGGGTCAGCAGGCCCCCGATGAAGACCAGGGGCAACAGGGCCTCGTAGGACACGTGCGGCACGATCGACCAGATCACGGCCTCGGAGACCACAGACGGAATCAGCGCCTTTCGCAGCCCCACGGTGTCGACCCGGCGTCCGCGCCAGGGCGCGCCGACGGCGATACCGATCGTCATCACGGCGGCGGCCGCTCCGGCGGCGGCGTAGCCCTGGCCGAGGGTCAGGACGATGTGCAGGGTCAGCAGGACGCCGGCCGCCGAGTGCGGTATGCGGGCGATCATGCCGACCAACAGGAGGCGCCTGATGGGCCGGATCGCCAGCAGCTGACGGTAAAGCGCGAAATTCACGGACTATATCCTTCTGGTACTGCCCACGGCAGCACCGGGAGGTCCCCCCGTTGGGCCGTCAGCTATGGTGCTGCGCGCTGCAGCTTGACCTCGATCGAATCAACCCGCTCGGCAAAGATTTCATTCCGGGCCCAGGCGTTATTGAGACCGGCGACGATCGACTGCACGCCGGCGGCGTCGAGACCGTCTTCAAGGTAGAGGACCACACGGAGTTCCGGGCCGGCTCCCCCACCGGGGAGCCGCCTGCCATCGGCCGTGGCCGAGGCAACTCCACCCCCCGGATGAATTTCAACACGGCGGACCGCCGGAAAGCCAACCGCGCCTTCCCCGAGTGCCCCCGCGAGATCGGGATCGGCGTATGACGGCGTCCATGGCTGCTGCTGGGCGAGGGCCCAGACTGCCGGCCGGCGGACCACGAACGTCACTTCCGAGCCGGGATCGAGCACGAGCAGCTCCGCGCCTTCCGCGACCGCTGACAAGGCGGCCCGGGCCGCGTACACGGCGACCGGCCTGGCCTCCGGGTGCCACGCCGTCAGTGACGCCGCCGAGGTGAACACCGGCATGGCCGTCCGCCCGTCCGGCGCCCTGAGCGTCACCAGGGCCATGTCGGCCTGCTTGTCCGAGTGCAGCGGATCCCCGCTGGGCCCGGCCGCGGCCTCGCCCTCTTCGGCGAGCTGGGCGAGGATTGGCACGAACACCCGGGCGGTGGCCAGCGCGGCCACCACGGCCGCCTCGTCGCCAGTGCCCGCGGCGAGGTCGGACAAAGCCGCCAGATAGCCGGCGTCGGCGGTGCCGTCGTCGTCGTCGAAATTATGGATCTTGGCGTCATCGCCGGACAGGCTGCGCCCTGCCCAGGGTTGGCCGGCGGAGTCGGTGGCCCCGCCGGCGCCGGCAAGGGCCGCCGCGATGTGCCCGGGCAGATGCCGGACGGGACCGGCCCCGGTCCCTGCCTGCATTGTCTCGTGGCGGTTATTGGGGTCGTGGGTGTCGTGGGAGTGCGTCATGGGCGCCTTCGCCGCTAGCGGCGGCCGGCGACGTCGAGGGCCTCGGGCAGGGTGAAGTTGCCGTTGTAGAGGGCCTTGCCGACGATGGCGCCTTCGACGCCGAGCGGCACCAGGGAGCGCAGGACCTTGAGATCCTCGAGGCTGGAAATGCCGCCGGAGGCGACCACCGGCTTGCCCGTTTTCTCGACCATCTGGCGCAGGAGTTCGACGTTGGGGCCCTGGAGCGTGCCGTCCTTGGTCACATCGGTCACGACGTACCGGGCGCAGCCGGCGTCCTCGAGGCGGCCGAGCACGTCCCAGAGGTCCCCGCCTTCCTTGGTCCAGCCCCGGCCGGCGAGGGTGGTGCCGCGGACATCCAGGCCGACGGCAATCTTGTCGCCGAAGCGCTCGATCACCCGGGCCGTCCATTCCGGGTTTTCCAGTGCCGCCGTGCCCAGGTTGACGCGTGCGACGCCGAGGTCGAGGGCCTTCTCAAGGGATTCGTCGTCCCGAAGGCCGCCGGAGAGCTCCACCTTGATATCGAGCCGGCCGACGACCTCGCGCAGGAGCTCGGCGTTGGAGCCGCGCCCGAACGCGGCGTCCAGGTCGACCAGATGCACCCACTCGGCCCCCTGCTGCTGCCAGTTGAGGGCGGCCTCCAGCGGGGTGCCGTAGCTCGTCTCGCTGCCGGCTTCGCCCTGTACGAGCCGGACGGCCTGTCCGTTGACGACGTCGACGGCGGGCAGGAGCTCGAGTACGGGCAGCGGGGTTTCGGTGGTCATCGTGGAGTCCTCAGCTTGGGGATGGTGGTGGGGAGGGGCGGTCAGGACGCCGGCAGGGTCAGGAGGTAGGCGGCCAGCAGTGACATGCCGGCGAGGATGTAGAAAACGATCTGCACCCAGAGCGGACTCTTCTGCTGGCGGAAGGAGATCCCGCCGCCAACCAGCAGGCCGGCCACGCCCATGAGCACCAGGGACCACATCTAGGCGGTCCCTTCCGGGGCTGCGGTAAGGTCCGGGGCTGCGGGGCGCAGGCTCTGGACCCAGTTGCGCAGCAGCCGGGCGCCGGCGTCGCCGGACTTCTCCGGGTGGAACTGGGTGGCACACAGCGGGCCGTTTTCCACGGCCGCGATGAACGGGGCACCGTGGTCGGACCAGGTCACCAGCGGCGCAGCCATCCGCGGCTGGATGACGTCGAAGTCCCACTTCTGGACACCGTAGGAGTGCACGAAGTAGAAGCGCTCGCCCTCAACCCCGGCGAAGAGCCTGGACCCTTCGGGGACGGCGACGGTGTTCCAGCCCATGTGGGGCACGACGTCGGCAGGCAACAGTTCCACCTTGCCGGGCCATTCCCCCATGCCCTCGGCTTCGGTGCCGTGTTCGACGCCGGCCTCGAACAGCACTTGGAGCCCGACGCAAATGGCCAGCACGGGGCGGCCTCCGGCGACACGGCGGCCGATCATGCGGATGGCGTCAACGGCCTTGAGTTCGCGCATGACGGTTTCGAAGGCGCCGACACCGGGGACGACGAGGCCGTCGGCATTGAGGACATCCTCAGGCTTGGAGCTGAGGATGACTTCGGCGCCGGCCCGCTCCAGCGCGCGGACGGCGGACCGGACATTCCCGGAGCCGTAGTCCAGCACCGTAACTGTGGGCTTTCCCTGCGGGGAGACCGGCTTGGCCGCGGCGGCGGGGTCGATGATGGCCCCGTCGCGGAGCACAGGGCCGGTCACAAAGCACCCTTTGTCGACGGGATGCCCTCGACGCGGGGATCCGGCTCGACGGCTGCGCGCAGGGCACGGGCAAAGGCCTTGAACTGGGCCTCGACGATGTGGTGGGGGTCACGCCCGGCAGTGACGTTCATGTGCAGGCAGATCCCCGCGTGAAGGGTGATCGCCTCGAAGACGTGGCGGGTCAGGGAGCCCGTAAAGTGGCCGCCGATCAGGTGGTATTCCTGTCCTGCCGGCTCGCCGGCGTGGACCAGGTAGGGACGGCCGGAGACGTCCACGACAGCTTGCGCGAGGGCCTCATCGAGGGGAACGGTCGCCTCGCCAAAACGGCGGATCCCGGCTTTGTTGCCCAGGGCGGTCCGCAGAACCTCGCCGAAAGTGATGGCCACGTCCTCGACAGTGTGGTGGACATCGATGTGGGTGTCGCCGGTGGCCTTGACGGTCATGTCGATCAAGGAGTGCTTGCTGAGGGCCGTCAGCATGTGGTCGTAGAACGGGACCGACGTGCTGATGTCTGAAACGCCGGTGCCGTCCAGGTTGATCTCGACCAGGACCGAGGACTCGCTGGTGGTCCGTTCCATGCGTGCGGTCCGGCCCTCGGCGGCGGTGGATCCGGTGGTGCTCATGTAGACGTGTCCTTTGGAAGAAGGCAGGGTGTTGGGCAATCTGGCGGGGACGATTGGGCTCCCTACCAAGTCTAGGCCTGCGGCTTTGCGGAGCCGGCCAGGATGAGTTCAAGTGCCTCCAGGAAGGCTGTGGTTTCTGTCTCAGTGCCGGCGGTGACGCGCAGGTGCCCCGGAATACCGACGTCGCGGATGAGGACACCGGCGTCCAGCATGCGCTGCCAAACCTCATGGGGGTTCTCGAGGCCGCCGAAGAACACGTAGTTGGAATCAGACGCGGCCGGGGTCAAGCCCAACCGCGTCAGTTCCGACACGATCCGGTCGCGCTGGCGCTTGATGTCCTCGACGTCCGCCATGAGCGCCTCCCGGTGGCGCAGGGCAGCCAGGGCCGCAGCCTGGGTGATAGCGGAGAGGTGGTAAGGGAGACGGACCAGGCGCAGGGCGTCAGCGACCTCCGGGGCCGCGGCCATGTAGCCGAGCCGCGCACCCGCGAGGGCGAAGGCCTTGCTCATGGTGCGCGAGACGATGAGCCGCTCCCGGCCAGGCAGCAGGGTGAGGGCACTGGGCGTGCCGTCGTGGGCGAACTCGTGATAGGCCTCGTCAACGATCACGATGGTCTGGCTGGCCTCGCCGGCGTCATAGACTGCCTCGACCACATCAAGGCCCAGCCCCGTGCCGGTGGGGTTGTTTGGGGAGCAGAGGAAGACAATGTTGGGCTGAAGCTCGCGGACTTGCTGTGCCGCCGATTCCGCGCTGAGCCCATAGTCGGACGCGCGGACCCCGACGACGTACTCCGTGTCCGTGCCGGAGGCCAGCAGCGGGTACATCGAATACGTGGGAGGGAACCCGAGGGCCGTCCGGCCAGGGCCTCCGAAGGCCTGGAGGATTTGCTGAAGGACTTCGTTGGAACCATTCGCGGCCCAGATGTTCTCCGCGTCCAGTCCATGGCCAAGGTATTCGGCGAGGGCTTCGCGCAATTCGGTGAATTCGCGGTCCGGATAGCGGTTCAGCCCGGCAGCGGCGGCGCTCACGGCCTCGGTAATCGCGGCGCGGACATCGGCCGGGACCCCATGGGTGTTCTCGTTGACGTTGAGCAGGATGGGGACGTCCAGCTGCGGCGCGCCATACGGTCGCAGGCCACGCAGATTGGTTCGGAGGGGCAGTCGGTTGAGGCGCTCAAGCTGGTCAGTCACGTGACCAGTTTAAGTGGTAGCGGGACGGGCGCTGAAACTGTGACGCCCGCGACGGCACCCGGGGGTGGCTACTTGGACGGGACAAACAGTTGCTGGCCCGGCATCACACGCGCGGCGTCCAGATTGTTCAACTGCACGATATCGGCCACAACATCGCGGGGATCGCGCTCCGGGGCCACCGACCCGGCAATGGCCCAGAGGGACTCCCCCGGTTGGACTGTGACGGATACGGTCGGCGTCACCGAGAGCTGGTCTGCGGAATCTGCCGCTTTCGCGGGAGCGTTGAGGAATCCGCTGAAGGACAGGATGAACGCCGCCAGCAGAATCAGGGGGACGCCGAAAAAGACGAAGCGTCCGCGCCGGGTGAGCCGAAGCGGCGGCTGCTTGGTCCGGCCGCCGGAAACCGCGGCGGCGGCTCCTTGCTGCGCCCGCGACGGCGCGGAGCCGCGGCGCCTGGCGTTGAGCGGGTACACGTTGCCGTGACTGGAACCGCTTTGGGCGAGGCCGCCGTGTCCGATGCTGCCGTGTCCGATGCTGCGGCGATCCGCTGCGCCACCCGGACCAACACCACGGTGGCGGGTCGTGACGCCCTGAATGTTAGTGCCGTCAAACGCGCTTGAAACTGACATGAACTGAGCCCTCCTGGACCATAAGTTGCCGCCCGGCGTACTCACGTACTCGCCGCCAACCGGCCGAACCTTCGAACATAGAACCGAACATTGCCTGCGAACCCAGATCGTCGGAATCGAACACATATTCGAATCTTACTTGTTCTGTTTTAGCACTTACTAACGAACGATGTCGAGACTCGCTAGAACAAATGTTTGAAAAAGGTCTGCGGCTGGCCTATTTTTGAGGGACAGGACAACCACTTTCGAACGCCCACTTTCGAACTACCAGTGGGAATTCATTCGTAGTTGATCAGCAGGGTCTGACATTTCAGGCCGGAAGTTCCCGGTGACAGCAGCCACGGCAGCCGGGCGGAACGGAAAGGCGTTGGCGAACATGGCAGCACAAGCCACCGGCGGCAGGGCCACCCCACGGAGCCCGCAGCCCGCCCGGGCCCCCAAGAGCCTCACCGTCCGGCAAAAGAAAATCCTGGAGACCATCCAGCGGTCCGTCACGGACAAGGGCTACCCGCCGTCCATGCGCGAAATCGGCGACACCGTCGGTCTCGCCAGCCTGTCGAGCGTGACCCACCAGCTCTCCCAACTGGAAAAGCTCGGCTACCTGCGGCGTGATCCGAAGCGGCCCCGGGCCATGGAAGTGCTCATGCCGCTGACCCTGGACGAGGGGGCCACGCCGATATCTGGTATCGAGAAGTCCAGCCCCTTGCGGGCCGTCGGCGGCCTGTCGGTAACCGAGCTCGCCAGCGCCACTGACACGGCAATGGTGCCGTTCGTCGGACGCATCGCCGCCGGCGGGCCGATCCTCGCGGACCAGGTGGTGGAGGACGTCATGCCGCTGCCCCGCCAACTCGTGGGCCATGGCGAACTCTTCATGCTCAAGGTGGCCGGCGACTCGATGATCGACGCCGCCATCTGCGACGGCGACTGGGTGGTTGTCCGCCGCCAGGGTGATGCCGTGAACGGCGATATCGTCGCCGCCCTGCTGGACGACGAAGCCACGGTCAAGACCTTCCGCCAGCGGGACGGCCACACGTGGCTGTTGCCGCAAAACACCCAGTACGAGCCCATCCTGGGCGACCACGCCGTCATCATGGGCAAGGTCGTATCGGTACTGCGCTCCCTCTAAACTGCGCTCGCTCTAAACTGCGCTCGCTCTAAACTGCGCTCCCCTTAGCCATCCCGGGCCATGCCGCCAGTTCGGAGCGGCCACCCCGCGGCGGATTTCCGGCGCAGGGTGACGGCCCCGGTTTGGGACTTAAGCTTTCGCGGAGTCTTTCGCCAGGCGCTTCAGGGCTGCCATGGCTATCGATGAATCGGTGGTGGGCCAGAACGGCGGCAGCGCGGCGCGCAGGAAGCCGCCGTAACGCTCCGTGGAGAGCCGCGAATCCAGCACTGCCACCACGCCCTTATCCGAGGTCGAGCGGATCAGCCGTCCGGCGCCCTGCGCGAGGCGGATGGCGGCGTGCGTGGCCGAGACGGCCATGAAGCCATTGCCGCCGGACTGGGCCACGGCCCGCGAACGTGCCGTCATCAGCGGGTCGTCCGGCCGCGGGAAGGGAATCCGGTCGATGACCACCAGCCGGCAGGACACGCCAGGGACGTCGACGCCCTGCCAGAGGGACATGGTGCCGAACAAACACGTGTCAGGTTCGTCGGCAAACTGCCGCACGAGCGCCGTCATGGTCGACTCCCCCTGGCACAGGATGCTGAGGCCCAGCCGGGGCCGCATGGCCTCGGCTGCTTCCTCTGCGGCGCGCCGCGAGGAGAACAGGCACAGGGCGCCTCCGCCGGAGGCGCGGATCAGCTTCTCGAGTTCGTCCAGGGCCTCGGGGGACGTTCCGCGGCCGGGTTTGGGCAGGTGCCTGGCTACGTAGAGGATGCCCTGCTTCGGGTAGTCGAACGGGGAGCCGACGTCGACGCCGGTCCAGCTCGGGGCGCCGTTGCCAACCAGGCCCAGGCCGCCGGCGGCGGGTTCGAAGGCAGCGCCGATGGCCAGTGTGGCCGAGGTCAGGATGACGGTGTGGTCCGCGAACAGGCCCTCGCGCAACCGCCCTGCGACGCTCAGCGGGGCAACGTTGATCAACGCCGGCGCGCTCTCGTCCGGCTGGGAGTAGCCCTGCGCCGGGTCGAAGCTGCTGTTGCGGGAGAACCACACGACTTCGCGGTTTTCGCGCGCGGCCAGGAGGCGTTCACAGAGCTCCAGGATGACCATGAGGCGCGAGCGGGCCAGCTGCCGTCCGCCGTCCGCCGACACGGAGCTGTCCCCCTTGGAATCGGACAGGGCGGCGCGGCACGCGTCGCGCAGTTGGTCGATGCAGTCCAGCTGCTCGCTGTTCAGGCCGTTGGGCATCAGCCCGCTGGGGACGCCGTCGATGGCGAGCTCCAGGTGGGCGGCGGCATTGTTCAGCGCATCCACGGTGATGCCCGTGTGCTTCCGGGCCCCGGACGCGGCGGCGTGCACCATCGCCACGGAGAGCTGGCCCGAGACCGCGCCCGTGACGCGGTCCTGAAGTTCGTGTGCTTCATCCACCACGACGACGTCGTACTCGGGCAGCACCGCCAGGCCTTCGAAGGCACTGACGGCGAGCATGGCGTGGTTGGTGACCACGACGTCGGCATCGGCGGCGTTCTGCCGTGCCAGTTCGCTGAAGCATTCGGCCGCGAGCGGGCATTTCTGCGCGCCGAGGCACTCCATGGAGGTGACCGAGACCTGGCGCCAGGCCCGGTCCGTGACGCCCGGCATGAGCTCGTCGCGGTCCCCCGTGGCGGTCTCCTCGGCCCATTCGCGCAGCCGGACAACTTCCTTGCCCAGCTGGGAGGACGGCCCGCCAAGTGCGGCGGCGAAGTGCGGCACGGACGTGTCCTCGCCGAGGGAAAACAGCTGTCCCTCGGAAGGTTCTTCGGACGGAAAGCCGCCCTCGAGTTTGTGCCGGCAGACGTAGTTGGACCGGCCCTTGACCAGGGCGACCTTGACGGGCCGCTCCAGGGCAGGGGTGATGGTCTTGAGCAGCCTGGGCAGGTCCCGGCCCACAATCTGCGTTTGCAGTGCCAGGGTGGCGGTGGAGACCAGGGTGGGTTTGTTGCTGGTCAGCGAATGCGCGATCAGCGGAATCAGGTAGGCCAGCGACTTGCCGGTGCCGGTGCCGGCCTGGACCAGCAGGTGATCGCCGCTGTCTATCGCGCGCGCCACCTGCCGGGCCATTTCGTGCTGGCCATCGCGGCTCTGCCCGCCCATGCCGGACACGGCACGGTCGAGCAGCTTAACAACAAACTCCTCGCCGGCCGCGCCGGCAACCGAACCGGCGCCGGTGTCGGCGTCGGCCGGCCCAGCGTCAGCTGGTTCGGCGTCGGTCCTGGTCACCTCAGCCTCAGTCATTGCTGATGAAGGGATCCAGTTCGGCGGCGAGTCCTTCACGCACCATCACCACGGCACGGGTCCCGGTTTCCTCGTGGTCGAGGCTGAGGATCTCGGCGTCGCTCTCGTGGAGCTTGCTGATCAGATCCCCGCGGTTGTACGGGATGAGCAGTTCAAGCTTCACGCTGGGCCGCGGAATGCCGTCACTGATGGCCTTGAGCAGTTCCGGAATGCCTTCGCCGGTGCGGGCCGAGACCACCACGTGGCGCGGCTCGCGCTGCTTGAGCCGTTCGACCACGAACGGGTCAGCGGCGTCGGCCTTGTTCAGGACAATGATTTCCGGAACCTTGCGCGCGTCGACTTCGCTGAAGACCGTCCGGACAGCCGCGATCTGGCCTTCCGGATCCGGGTGCGAGACGTCCACGACATGCAGGATCAGGTCAGAGTCGGCGACCTCTTCCAGCGTGGAGCGGAATGCCTCCACGAGCTGGGTGGGCAGGGAACGGACAAAGCCCACGGTGTCGGCCAGGGTGTATCCCAGCCCGTCAGCGGTTTCGGCCTTGCGGACGGTGGGGTCCAGGGTGGCGAACAGGGCGTTTTCCACCAGCACCCCCGCGTCGGTCAGCCGGTTCAGCAGCGAGGACTTCCCGGCGTTGGTGTACCCGGCGATGGCGACAGAGGGCACGGCATTACGGCGGCGGTTGGCGCGCTTCGTTTCCCGGGCAGGCTTCATGGCGGCGATTTCGCGCCGCAGCTTGGCCATCCGGGTGCGGATCCGGCGGCGGTCCAGTTCGATCTTGGTCTCACCGGGACCACGCGAGCCCATGCCGGCACCGGCGCCGCCCACCTGGCCACCGGCCTGGCGGGACATCGATTCACCCCAGCCGCGCAGGCGCGGGAGCAGGTATTCGAGCTGGGCGAGCTCCACCTGCGCCTTGCCTTCACGGCTCTTGGCGTGCTGGGCGAAGATGTCCAGGATCAGCGCTGTACGGTCAATGACCTTGACCTTGACGATGTCCTCCAGCCCGCGCCGCTGGGACGGGGCCAATTCGGCGTCGACGACGACGGTGTCGGCGCCGGTGGACATCACGATGGCTTTCAGTTCCTGTGCCTTGCCGGAGCCGAGGAAAGTCCCGGGATCGGGCTTGGCGCGCCGCTGGACGAGCCCGTCGAGGACCTCGGAGCCGGCCGTCTCAGCGAGGGCGGCAAGTTCGCGCAGGGAGTTCTCGGCGTCCGCGAGGGTGCCCTCGGTCCAGAGCCCGGCCAGGACGACGCGCTCAAGGCGCAACTGCCGGTATTCGACCTCGGTGACGTCTTCGAGTTCGGTGGACAGGCCGGCCTTGCGGCGCAGTGCGTGCCGTTCCTCAAGGTCCTGCTGGTCGCCGTCGAAGTTGGTGTACACCTCGTCCAGGCGGGAGATGGCCTGCGCCTTGCCGAGCACCGACGTCGGGCTGCTGGTACCAGCACCGGAGGCGGTGCCATGGCCGGTGCCGGTGCCGCGGCCGGGGGCGGGGGTGTCCTTGGAAAGGATCCGGTCGATTACAGCTTGAATCTCTTCAGGGCTCATGTCCTGGGCTGCTGAATCGGGTCCGGTGTTGGGGTGGCTGGTCATGGTCTCCTTTAAAGGTTCGGCACTTTCAGAATAGTGCCGATTGTTGCTCTGTGGGGCGGTATTCGCGCTGGGCTGACGGCGGGGGGTCATGCGGGCCTCCTGGAATGCCCGCGGCAACGGCGCCGGGGCGGGGCTGGTTCTGTGCGGAGCGGTGGCTGGGTGAAAATAGAGGCGGCTACGGCGCCTGGCTGCGGGGACACTGGCTGTGTGGGCGGTGCCGGTGCAAAACACGGTGAGGTAGGTGCCTCCGCCACGCCGGGCCCGGGAGCGGGCCAGGGAGCACGGTGCCTGGGAAGATGGTTGGATTCCAAGTGGTGCGGGCGCCCGCGGGTGAGAAAACTCACCCCTGCAATGGCGCACTCAGCGGAAGGCGTTTACCTGCGTCGCTACGGAGTCCCTCGGCGTCCCTGACAAGGACGGGACGGGACCCGTGCCGGCTACTTGGAGATCAAGATCATGTTTTGTAGCGTAGCAGACGCCGGCGCTCCCACCCGGTTTCCCATACGGGCTGGCCGCGAACTAATCTGGCCCATTATGGAGTCTGCACACTATTTCAGCGCCCAGCCGGCCGGGCCCTTTACCCGTAAGCCGCTCACTGTGGATCTTGCCGGTGAGACGCGCCGGCTGCAGACGTCCTCCGGGATCTTCAGCCCGGACGGGATCGACAAGGGAACGGCCGTGCTGCTGGCCGACGTCCCGGCGCCGTCGCCGCAGGGCAACCTGCTGGATATCGGCTGCGGCTGGGGACCGATCGCCCTGACCATGGCCCTGCGGGCACCGCACGCCCAGGTCTACGCGGTGGACGTGAACGAACGCTGCGTGACCCTGACCAATGAAAACGCCGGGCTGTTGGGGCTGCACAACGTATCCGCCAGCACGCCGGACGCCGTGGACCCCGACCTGCGCTTTGACACCATCTGGTCCAACCCGCCGATCAGGATCGGCAAGGATGAACTTCATGCCCTCCTTCGCCTGTGGATTCCCAGGCTGGCGCCGGGCGGATCGGCCTGGCTCGTGGTCCAGAAGAACCTCGGCTCGGACTCGCTGCAGCGCTGGCTCTCGGCGGAGCTCGACGCCAGCTTCAGCGTGACCCGGGAGAGCACGTCGAAGTCGTTCCGGATCCTTCGAATCAGGAAAGCGTCCCGCTAGCGACGATCACGGCCGGGCCGCTGAGTTCGACGTGTTCGTGCCCCTCCGGGCCCAGGAAGAATTTCACTCCGACGACGCCGCCGGGGACGTGGACGTTCCACGCGTCCGGTGCGCCCTGGCCGGCCCAGTGGCGAATCGCGACGGCGGCGGCGCAGGCGCCCGTGCCGCATGACTGGGTCTCCCCCACTCCGCGCTCGTGGACCCGCATGGTGATGGTGCCGGTGCCGTCGTGGACCAGTGGTTCGGAGGGCACAACGAATTCGACGTTGGTGCCGTGCGGCGGCGTCGGGTCCACCCGGGGGGCCGTGAACAGCTGCGTGGCCTCCAGTTCGGCTGTTTCGGCCAGGGCCACGACAGTGTGCGGGTTGCCCATGCTGACGGAGAGGGCGGGCCGTGCGACTTCGAGCCCGTCGGCGCTGACCAGCGAGTCCATGGCCCGCGCGGTCGCCTCGCCCGGGAAAATGAATTCCCAGGGGCCCATGTCCACGGCGTAGCCCGCAGCCGTCCGGACGATCGTCTTGGCACCGCCCCGGGTTCCAATGACGAGCGATTCGCCGGCCGGCAGGTCCACGAGGCCTTCGGCGATGAGGAAGTGCACAAAGACGCGGACTCCGTTTCCGCACATCTCAGAGAGCGAGCCGTCGCCGTTGCGGTAGTCCATGAACCACTCGGCATCGGGGTGCGCGGTCAGCAATTGCTGCCCCTCGGGCAGGAGCCGGGAAGGCACGGCCCGGATCAGGCCGTCGCCGCCGATGCCACGGTGCCGGTCACAGAGCGCCGCGACGTGCTCCGGGCTCAACTCGAGCGCGCCGTTGGGGTCTGCGATCAGGACAAAGTCGTTGCCCGTTCCGTGGCCTTTGGAAAACTTCAGGCCGCTCAGCGGGGCGGTATCGCCGGCAGTACGGTCAGCGGCTACGGCTTGGGATTCGTCCATGCTCCAAGGTTACCGTTCCGCCCCGACCGCTCCGGCACCGTGACCCAAGCGCTACGCCGGAGGCAGAACCGGCGTCGCCCGGCAGAGGCCGGCGGCCTCGGCCACGAGGTCAGGATCGTGCCAGCCCAGCCAGGTGACCCGGGGATCCGCACGGAACCAGGTCAGCTGGCGGCGCGCGAACTGCCGGGTGGCGATGATGGTTTCGTCCGCGGCCTGCTCCACGCTGGAGGCACCGTCGAGCACCCGGAGGAACTGGGCGTAGCCGAGGGCCCGCGGCGCGGTCCGGCCGCCGCGGAGCCCTGCTGCGTCCAGCCGGCGGACTTCGTCCAGGAGCCCCCGGTCCACCATCGCGTGGACCCGGTCGGCCAGGCGCTGCCGGAGCAGTTCCCGGTCCACCTCGAGTCCGATCTGGATGGCAGGCTGGAAGTATTGGCGGGCCGGCATGAAGGAGCTGAATGGCCGCCCGGTGAGCTCGAAGACTTCCAGGGCGCGGATGATCCTGCGCTCATCGCCGAGCCTGCCCGCGGAGACGGGGTCCACTGCCTCGAGCCGTTGCCGCAGGGGCGCGGGGCCCGCGGTAGCCAGTTCCGCCTCGAGACGGCCGCGGATCTCCGGATCCGTGCCGGGGAATTCCAGGACGTCGAGGGCGGCGCGGACGTAGAGTCCGGAGCCGCCGGCCAGGATGGCGCGCTTACCCCGGCCGTGGATGTCGGCGATCAACGCCCGGGCCTGCTGCTGGAAGTCCGAGACGCTCGCTTCCTCGGTCACGTCCAGAATGTCCAGCAGGTGATGCGGCACACCGCGGCGCTCCGCCTCGGTGATCTTGGCGGTGCCGATATCCATGCCGCGGTAGAACTGCATCGAGTCGGCGTTGATGACTTCACCGTCGAGCTCAAGGGCGAGGGAGACTGCCAGGTCTGATTTGCCGGATCCCGTCGGCCCGACGACGGCGATCACCGGCGGCGCGGCCGGCCGTGCCCCCTGCGCCGCCGCATTTTGGGCAGCGTCCTTCTGGGCAGTGCCCTCGACCGCCAAGGCCTGGGCTGTGTCCTCGACCGCCGTGGCGCGGGCTGCTGGGTTCTGGACTGCTTCGTTCCGGGGAGCGCCCTGCGGGCCGGGCACGGCGCTAACGGCCGCGGACCGGGAGGCTGGGCATGCCCAGCGACACGCCGGAGGTGCCCGACACGCCGGAGGTGCCCGCCGGGCTGGCCGGGGCGCCGCAGGAATCTGCCTGCGACCGGTCCCAGGCATCGCCGGCACGGGACCGGCGCAGGCTGTAGTCCTCGGCCGAGGCGGGGTCGGAGACGAGGTGGAACGCCGCCGCCTCTGTGATGGTGACAGTCACCAGATCGCCGGGCCGGGGCACTTCGGCTCCGGCGGGCACGGAGAAGTGCACCAGCCGCTGGTCCTGGGACCGGCCGGAGAGGCGGTGGGTTTCCCCAGCCTTTCGGCCTGACTGGGCCGTCACCATGACCTCGACGCGGCGGCCAAGCTGCCCGGCGTTCTCCTCGGCGGCAATCCGGTCCTGCAGGGCAGTGAGGCGTTCGAAGCGTTCTTGGACCACGGCCTTGGGCAGCTGGTCCGGCAGGTCCGCGGCGGGCGTGCCCGGCCGCTTGGAGTACTGGAAGGTGAAGGCGGTGGCGAACCGGGACTTCGCCACGACGTCGAGGGTGGCCTGGAAGTCCTCCTCGGTCTCGCCGGGGAACCCGACGATGATGTCGGTGGAGATGGCGGCGTGCGGGATCTTCTCGCGGACCTTGTCCAGGATGCCGAGGAACTTGGTCGAGCGGTAGGACCGCTTCATGTCCTTGAGGACCTTGTCCGAACCGGACTGCAGGGGCATGTGCAGCTGCGGCATGACGTTGGGCGTCTCGGCCATGGCGTCGATGACGTCGTCGGTAAAGGCGGCCGGGTGCGGACTGGTGAACCGGACCCGCTCCAGGCCCGGGATGTCGCCGCACGCCCGCAGGAGCTTGGAGAACGCCTGCCGGTCGCCGAATTCGACGCCGTAGGAGTTCACATTCTGGCCCAGCAGGGTTACCTCGATGGCACCGTCGTCCACGAGCGCCTGGATTTCGGCCAGGATCTCGCCGGGGCGGCGGTCCTTTTCCTTGCCCCGCAGGGCCGGGACGATGCAGAAGGTGCAGGTGTTGTTGCAGCCCACCGAGATCGATACCCAGCCCGAGTAGACGGAGTCCCGCTTGGTGGGGAGGGTGGAGGGAAAAACGTCCAGCGATTCGAGGATCTCCAGCTGGGCCTCATTGTTGTGGCGGGCCCGGTCCAGCAGCGCCGGCAGGGCACCGACATTGTGGGTGCCGAACACGGCATCCACCCACGGGGCTTTCTTGAGAATGGTCTCGCGGTCTTTTTGCGCGAGACAGCCGCCGACGGCGATCTGCATGCCCGGGTTGGCTGCCTTGACCGGGGCGAGGATGCCGAGGTTGCCGTACAGCTTGTTGTCGGCGTTTTCCCGGACCGCGCAGGTGTTGAAGACCACGACGTCGGCCAGCTCGCCGGAGGAGGGGACGTAGCCTGCGGCTTCCAGCATGCCGGCCATCCGCTCGGAATCGTGCACGTTCATCTGGCAGCCGAAAGTGCGCACCTGGTAGGTGCGGGGCTGGGCCGGGGCGGGACTTTCCGGTGCGGAAACGGGGTCCGCACCGAATGTCTGGGGCCCTGCCGGCTGCACCGCCAGTGGCGCTGTCGGAGAAGTCGTGCCGGCCGTTGGGGAGGGAATGGTAAAACTCACCTGTTAAGGGTAACGGGTAAGGGTAGTGGGCAGCGGCTGGGCCAGCGCAGACCCCGGCCCGGCGGTCCTATTCCCCGTCCCCCGCTTGGCCGGCGGCGGCATCGAGCACCTCACCCACCACCCGGAAGGCGAGCGACGGCTGGTATCCCTTGCGGGCCAGCATTGACGCGAGGCGGCGCGTAACTTTGTCGCGTTCGGCCCGGTCTTCGCCGCCGGTGAATCCCCGCAGCTTGCGCTCCACGAGCTCCCGGGCGGCCGTTTCCTCGTCGGCGTCGCTGAGCTGGTCCAGTGCGCCGGCAGCGATCTCCGGGTCGATGCCCTTGTCCGCAAGTTCGCGCCGCAAGGCCCCTTTGGCGAGCTTGCGCGTCTGGGACCTGCTGCGGACCCACATGTCGGCGAACTCGGCGTCGTCAACCAGCCGCACTTCCTCGAAGCGGTCCAGCACGGCCTCCGCGACGTCCTCAGGGACGTTGCGCTCGGCCAGCTTGCGCGAGAGCTGCAGCCGGCTCTTGGGCGAAGTCGTCAGCTGCCGCAGCACGATGGCACGCGCCACCGCCGCGGGGTCCGCGTCCCGGTCCTGCCCGGCCGGCGAATCCGCGCCATCGGTGCGGTCCGCCGGCTGATCCGGGCCGGCAAAGCCGGGGGCAGGATTCCGTGATGGAAATCCTGCCCCTTTGCGCCGCCGGCTGTTAGAAGCCGTCAACGGCCTTCAGCTTCGGAGATTCTTCGGTCTCAGCCGGGGCCTTGACGCCAACGCCGAGCTTTTCCTTGATCAGGCGCTCGAGTTCGGCCGCCAGCTCCGGGTTGTCGCGCAGGAAGCGGCGGGAGTTCTCCATGCCTTGGCCCAGCTGGTCGCCATCGTAGGTGAACCAGGAGCCCGACTTCTTGATCAGGCCGTGCTCGACACCCATGTCGATGATGCCGCCCTCACGGGAAATGCCCTGGCCGTAGATGATGTCGAACTCGGCGATCTTGAAGGGCGGGGCCATCTTGTTCTTGACGATTTTGGCCTTGGTGCGGTTGCCGACGGAATCGGCGCCCTCTTTCAGGGTCTGGATGCGGCGGACGTCGATGCGGATGGAGGCATAGAACTTCAGCGCCTTACCACCGGTGGTGGTTTCCGGGGAGCCAAAGAAGACACCGATCTTTTCACGCAGCTGGTTGATGAAGATGGCCGTGGTCTTCGTCTGGCTCAGGCGGCCGGTGATCTTACGCAGGGCCTGGCTCATCAGGCGGGCCTGCAGGCCCACGTGGCTGTCGCCCATGTCGCCTTCGATTTCCGCGCGGGGAACGAGGGCGGCCACTGAGTCGATGACTATGACGTCAAGGGAGCCGGATCCGATAAGCATGTCCATGATTTCCAGCGCCTGCTCGCCGGTATCCGGCTGGGAGACCAGGAGCGCGTCGGTGTCGACGCCCAGCTTGGCGGCGTATTCCGGATCGAGGGCGTGCTCGGCGTCGATGAAGGCGGCAATGCCGCCCTGGCGCTGGGCATTGGCAACCGCGTGCAGCGCGACCGTGGTCTTACCGGATGATTCCGGACCGTAGATTTCCACGACGCGGCCGCGGGGCAGGCCGCCAATTCCCAGGGCGACGTCGAGTGCGATGGACCCGGTCGGGATGACTTCGATGGGCGCACGGACTTCATCGCCGAGGCGCATGACCGAGCCTTTGCCGAACTGCTTGTCAATCTGGGCAAGCGCTGCGTCGAGCGCCTTCTGGCGATCCGGGGCTGCGGCCATGATTCACACCTCTAATACTTTCTCGCTGTGGAGTGGCCGTGGAGGCCTTTGTCTGTCATCACTGACGCTACTGGCCCCCTCCGACAAAGTTGTCGGGAGAACCACTTATGTGGAAAACGGTCTGAAAAAAAGCATATCCCCATCCGAACAGATATTCGAACAAGCGGACGGCGTGTCAGGCGTCAGCGGAGCTCGGCCGGCGTCAGCGCGACGACGCAGGCGTCAGCGGGGCCCGGTGGTGTCACGGGGTTTGACGTCGCGGCCCAGGCGGCGTTCCGGCGGAACGTCCTGGACGTCGCACATGGCAAGCCACACCTGGCGCGGCGGAACGCCGGCGCTGAGCGCCTGGTCCGCGGTGCGGCCTCCGACCCCGGCCAGGACCAGCGAACTGCTCAGGACGCGGGAGTATCCCGCGCCGAACTCGTCGTCCATAAGCCGCCAAAAGTCACTGATTCGCACGAGTAAAGTCTCTCACGGCCGGGGACTCTAGAATGGTTGCCATGAGCAACCCAACTGAGTCCGCGGGCGATCCCGCTCCCGATACCGCCGGCGCGGACGCCGCCCTGGACGCCGTCGAGAACCAGCTGAGTCTGCTCTGGCGCCGGGGCCGGTCGATTTCCCATCAGCTCTCGCGCCAGGTCCACCCGGACATGGAACCCGCCGCCTACGGCCTGCTCAGCGTGATCCGCCAGCAGGGCCCCATCCGGCTGACCGACCTAGCCTCCTGCATCGGCGTCGGCAAGCCATCGGTGAGCCGGCAGATCGCCTTCCTCGAGGGCCTCGGGCTGGTGTCGAAGGAGGCTGACCCGCTGGACGGCCGGGCGCAGGCCATCCGGCTGACGTCCGAAGGCGAGGAAAGGATGCACCAGGTCCAGGACGCACGGCGTGAGGTGTTCCGGGAACGCCTGGCGGAATGGCCGGCCGAGGATCTGCAGGCTTTGGCCATGTACATGGCCAAGCTCAATGCCACCTACGAGCGCGACGGTTTCCCCCGGGACGAGCCCGCCTGACTCCCCCACTGGGAACCTTGGTCACCGAAACACGACAAAGGACCTCCGGCCTGGGCCGGAGGTCCTCTTTTGTGTCTTAGGACTTAGGTGAGTGGCGGGCTAGCGCGCTCCGGAAAGGAGGCCCTTGGCCAGCTCGTCGGTGAGATCGGAGTTCAGTTCCCGGTCGAGGTCGCGGCCATAGCGCTGCGCGAACTCCTGGGGGACGGTGTCCGGAACCGCGACGCCCTCGGCGACCGCGACGCGGTCGCTGACTTCGCGGAGCATGCTCGAAAGCGGAACATCGAGGGCCGAGCAGATCGAGGAGAGCAACTCCGAGGAGGCTTCCTTCTGGCCGCGTTCCACTTCGCTCAGGTAGCCCAGGGAAACGCGGGCACTGTGTGAGACTTCGCGGAGCGTACGGCCCTGGCGCTGGCGGACATCGCGCAGGACATCACCGATTTCGTGACGTAGTACAACCATCTTGCGCTCCTTCTGTTCGCTCTTGGCCTGATCGGCGAGGCCCACATCCTTCCAGCGGACAACGCCGTTTACGGATACGGGCTGCTTTACCATCTGTATCGCCTTGCTCCTCGTACTGTCGAGTCCGCCGGTGGGGGCGGACTCTGCTGATGTTTTCATCCTAGGCGCCTCCCTCATTTGGAAGCGACACAATGTAACAACTATTCGGAATCAACTTTTGTTCCCGGCAACTTTACGCCCGGTAGCCTTCGGAAGATAGGGCCTCCAGCAGACGTTCCAGCGCGGCGCCGCAGGCAAGTGCGCGGATCTCGGCGCGGCTGCCGTCAAAGGAATAGGGGTACGACGTCGATCCTTCCGCCGTGGCGATGCCGACAAAGACCGTGCCCACCGCTTTGCCGTCGTGCGGTTCGGGACCGGCCACGCCGGTAGTGGACACGCCGATATCGGCGCCGCAGATGCGGCGCGCCCCGTCGGCCATGGCTGCGGCTACCTGGCCGTCCACGGAGCCGACGGCGTCGAGCAGCTCAGCGGGGACGCCGAGGACGTCGGACTTGACCCTGTTGGCATAGGACACCACGCCGCCCTGCAGCATCCCGGAGGCGCCGGGCGTGTCGGCCAGCACGGCGGTGACCATCCCGGCGGTGAGGGATTCGGCGGTGGCGGCGGTCAGGCCGCGGCCGAGGGCGCCGGTGACGGCCTGCTCCGCCAGGCGGTGCAGATTGGGATGCAGATTGGGGTGCAGGTTGGGGTGAGGAACGGGGTCCGGCTGGTTCATGGCTTGTTCTCCCTTGAACGTTGTTTCTCTGCCTTGATGCCGGCGGCCCGCAGTTTGAGCGCCTCAATGACGTATTCGCCGCCGGTCCACAGGGTGATGGCCAGGGCGGCCATCATCACGATGAACGCCACAACGCCCAGCCACGGGGCGAGGGATGCCAACGGAAGGACGTAGAGGAAGATGGCCGCCGTCTGCACCACCGTCTTGAGCTTGCCGCCGCGCGAGGCCGGGATAACGCCGTAGCGGATGACGAAGAAGCGCAGGGCGGTGATGCCCCACTCCCGGACCAGGATCAGGATGGTGACCCACCAGGGCAGTTCCTGGAGCAAGGAGAGCATGACCAGCGCGGAACCGATCAGGAGCTTGTCGGCGATCGGGTCGGCAATCTTGCCAAAGTCGGTGACGAGGCCGCGGGACCGGGCGATGTCGCCGTCGAGCTTGTCCGTGTAGATGGCCACCGCGAAAACGAAGGCGGCCGCCCAGCGCCAGACGCCGTTCTGGGCCTGCAGCCCCGGCGCGTCGAGGAGCAGGAACCAGACGAAGAACGGCACCAGCACTATCCGCAGCATCGTGAGGACATTCGGCAGGTTCCAGATCTGCGAGGCGGATCCGGCGTTGGCTTCGGCGCTATTCACCTTCCTAGGCTACCGTCTGCGCTACCGGCCGGTGAGCGACCAGGCGTCCTCTGAGCCGTCCTCGTCGCCGGAACCGCCGTCGGCGCCGTCGTGGTAGTCGATCGCCTGG
Source organism: Arthrobacter sp. 01T425 (assembly GCF_056398725.1). Classification (NCBI taxonomy): domain Bacteria; kingdom Bacillati; phylum Actinomycetota; class Actinomycetes; order Micrococcales; family Micrococcaceae; genus Arthrobacter; species Arthrobacter sp. 01T425. The sequence continues at coordinate 69,764 of NZ_JBFTPY010000020.1, forward strand.
GTGCGGTTCTCCAGGTCCGCCGCCACGAGGTCCTCGGCGTAACCGCCCTGGGCGATGTTCGCGTTGGCGTTATCGCTCAGCGCCGCGGTCTGCGAGTCGGCGGACACCGGGCCGTCCTGCCCCTTCATCGCGGCCAGCACGGCGGCGAGGTCATCGGGCTTGACCAGCACGTCGCGCGCCTTGGAACCTTCGGAGGGCCCCACCACTCCCCTGGACTCGAGCAGGTCCATGAGACGGCCGGCCTTCGCGAAGCCGACGCGGAGCTTGCGCTGGAGCATCGAGGTGGAGCCGAACTGGGTGGTGACCACGAGCTCGGTTGCCTGGAGCAGGACCTCGAGATCGTCCCCGATGTCGTCATCGATCTGCTTCTTCTGCGCCTCGGGCGCGACGTCGTCGCGGTAGACGGCCTTGAGCTGGCCCTTGACGTGCTCGACGACCTTGTGGATCTCGGACTCGGTGACCCAGGCACCCTGGACACGCATGGCCTTCGAGGCCCCCATCGGCAGGAACAAGGCATCGCCCTGGCCGATGAGTTTCTCGGCTCCCGGCTGGTCCAGGACCACCCGGGAGTCGGTGACAGAGGAGGTGGCGAAGGCCATGCGGGAGGGCACGTTCGCCTTGATCAGGCCGGTCACGACGTCGACCGACGGGCGCTGGGTGGCCAGGACCAGGTGGATGCCGGCCGCACGGGCCAGCTGCGTGATGCGGACAATCGAGTCTTCGACGTCGCGCGGGGCCACCATCATGAGGTCGGCGAGTTCGTCCACGATGACCAGCAGGTATGGGTACGGCTTGATGACGCGCTTGGAATCCACCGGCGGGTGGACCTTGCCGGCCCGGACAGCCTTGTTGAAGTCATCGATGTGCTTGAAGCCGTAATTGGCGAGGTCGTCATATCGGGCATCCATTTCCCGGACCACCCACTGCAGGGCCTCGGCCGCCTTCTTCGGGTTGGTGATGATCGGGGTGATGAGGTGCGGGACCCCTTCGTAGGCGGTGAGTTCCACGCGCTTGGGGTCCACCATGACCATCCGGACCTCGTCCGGGGTGGCCCGCATCAGGATGGAGGTGATCATCGAGTTCACGAACGAGGACTTACCGGCACCGGTGGCGCCGGCCACGAGCAGGTGCGGCATCTTGGCCAGGTTGGCCACGACGTACCCGCCCTCGACGTCCTTGCCGACCCCCATGACCATGGGGTGGTCGGTGCGGCGGGCGTTCTGGCTGCGGAGCACGTCGCCCAGGGACACGGTTTCGCGGTCCGTGTTGGGGATTTCGATGCCGATGGCCGACTTGCCCGGGATGGGGCTCAGGATGCGCACATCCGAGCTGGCCACGGCATAGGAAATGTTCTTGGACAAGGCGGTGACCCGTTCCACCTTGGTGCCCGGGGACAGCTCGATTTCGTAGCGGGTCACGGTGGGGCCGCGGCTGAAGCCGGTGACCTGCGCCTCCACGTTGAACTGGTTGAGGGTCTCGGTGAGCGAGGCGACAATCGCGTCGTTGGCCTCGGTGCGTTCCTTGGGGATGGAACCGGGTGTCAGCACGTCCGACGCCGGCAGGGTGTAAGTGACGTCGCCGGCCAGGGAAAGCTGCTCGGTGCGCTGCGGAATGGGGGTGGGCAGCGGTGCGGGCGCGACCGGGTTGGAGGGGACCTTGGCGGCCGCAGCGGCGGCATTGAGCGATCCCGCGGCCACCATCCCCGGAGTGACCAGCGGGATGGCCTCGGTGGCGTCGCCGCTGGACTCCGCCGCAGCGCCGGCTGATCCTGCCGTGCCGAGGCCCTGGGCGGCTTTGATCTTTTCGACGGCGATCTCGGCCTGGGTGGGACGGCGGACGCCGGGCGCGACATCGGGCGCGGCGTCGGCTGCGACGCCAGAGCGCGCCTTGCCCCTCGTGCCCTTGGCCGGAGGTGCGTCCGCTGCTTCGTCATCTGCGATGAGGGCGCGCTCGAAGGCCTCGTCGCCGACGTAGCCTTCCAGGCCGGACTCGTCGTCGTGGTCCTTGCCGAAGAGGCGCTTGCGCTTCTTCCTGGGCGGGGCCGGCGCGTCGTTCTCGTAAAGGTAGCTGCGGTCGTGGCGGTCGCCGCCGTCGTCGTCCTGCAGGTCGATGCCCATCAGGTGCTCGTAGGCGTCGCGCAGGCGGCCCGGGATCGCGCCGAAGGGCGTGGCGGTGACGATCAGCAGCGAGGTGAAGGCCAGCAGGCCGTAGACCGCGACGGGGACGGCGGTGTGCACGGCGGCGAGCGGGGCGGCGGCGAGGTAGCCAAGCATGCCGCCGGCCCGGCGCAGGCCGTCGAAGCCGTCGGCGACGGTCGGCTGGCCGCCAATAATGTGGGCCAGCCCGGAACCGGCGAACGTCATGATGAGGAAACCGATGCCGACCCGGTTGTTGCCGCGGCCGTCGTCGGGCTGGCGGAACAGGCGGAAGGCGCACACGAACAGCATGAGCGGCAGCAGCAGGGCCATCCAGCCGAACGTGCCGTTGACGATCGCAAACACGAGGTCAGGGAGCCAGCCCTGGAACCCCCACCACGCGAAGGTGGCAACGAAGACTCCCAGGGCCAGGTTGAACAGGGCGGCGCCGTCGCGGCGCTCCTCGGGGGCGAGGTCGCTGACGTCGTGGCCGACCCGCCGGATGCCGGCGCCGATCACGTGGGCGATGCCCAGCCAGGCACCGGCCAGCACCCTCACCACCCAGGGCTGGTGCGGCTCAACAACGGCCGACTGCCGGGTCCGCGCGGTGGCTGCGGTTCTACCTGCGGTCCCACCTGCGGTCCCACCTGCGGCGCCCCGCGGCCGGGCGGATTTGGATGCGGCGGGACGGGACCCCCGGCCGGGAGAACTGCCTGATTTGCCGCTTGAGTTTCCTCTAGGCGCGGAAGAAGTACGAGTCGCCATACCCGCCACGGTACCGGATGCCGGGCCGAAAACCCCGAATTTCCGGGCGTCCGGGATCATGTTGCCGCCACCACCAACGGGAACGGCCTCCCCCGCCTCCCGCGGCGCTCAGGCTGCGGGATGGCGGGGAAGGCCGTTGACCAGGCATGCGCCGGGTGCGCGTGAAGGACTTACGCCCGGTGAACCACCTGAGGCTTACGCCCGGTGAACCACCTGAGGCTTACGCCCGGTGAACCACCTGAGGCTTACGCCCAGTGAACCACCTGAGGCTTACGCCTCAAGGACCACCGGGATGATCATGGGCTTGCGGCGGAGCTTGCGGTTGACCCACGTGCCGACGACCCGGCGGACGACCTGCTGCAGCTGGTGCGTCGTGTGGTCCGTGCGGTTCAGCACGGCTTCCTCGAGGGCTTCATTGATCTTGGGGATGATCTCGTCGAAGACGGAATCGTCCTCGGCCACGCCGCGGGCGTGGATTTCCGGCCCGGAGACCACCTTGCCGGTGGCACGGTGGATGACCGTGATGATGGAGATGAAGCCCTCATCGCCGAGGGTCTGGCGGTCCTTGAGGTCTGCTTCGGTGACCTCGCCGACGCTGGAGCCGTCGACGTAGACGAAGCCAACCTCGACCTGGCCCACGATGTCGGCCTGGTGGTCGCGAAGATCGATCACTGTGCCGTTGTCCGCGAGCAGGATGCTTTCCTCGGGCACTCCGGATTCGAGGGCGATCTTGCCGTTGGCGATGAGGTGGCGGGTTTCGCCGTGCACCGGCATGGCGTTGAGCGGCTCAAGGATGTTGTAGCAGTACAGCAGTTCGCCGGCGGCAGCGTGGCCGGAGACGTGCACCTTGGCGTTGCCCTTGTGGATGACGTCGGCGCCGAGCTTCAGCAGGCCGTTGATGATGCGGAAGACGGCGTTTTCGTTGCCCGGGATCAGGCTGGACGCGAGGATGACGGTGTCCCCCTCGCCGACGACGACGCGGTGGTCGCCGTTGGCCATGCGGGACAGGGCGGCCATGGGCTCACCCTGGGAGCCGGTGGACATGAGCACAACCCGGTTGTCCGGCAGGTTGTCGATGTTCTTGATGTCGACCAGGATCCCGGCAGGGACCTCCAGGTAGCCCAGTTTCGCGGCGATGGCCATGTTCCGGACCATGGAGCGGCCCACGAAGGCAACCTTGCGGTTGTGGTTGGCGGCGGCGTCGAGAACCTGCTGGACGCGGTGCACGTGCGAGGAGAAGGACGCGACGATGATGCGCTTGGAGGCCTGCCCGAACAGCCGGTCCAGGGTGGGCCCAATTTCCTTCTCGGCGGTGGTGAACCCCGGGACGTCGGCATTGGTCGAATCCGACATGAACAGGTCCACGCCTTCTTCGCCCAGCTTGGCGAAGTGCCGGAGGTCGGTGATGCGGCCATCGAGCGGCAGCTGGTCCATCTTGAAGTCACCGGTGTGCAGGACGGTGCCGCCCGCGGTGCGGAGGAACACGGCCAGGGCGTCCGGGATGGAGTGGTTGACGGCGACGAACTCGCATTCGAAGGGCCCGTACTTCTCGACCTGGCCCTCGACGACGATCTTCGTGTTCGGCTTGATCCGGTGTTCCTGCAGCTTGGCCTCGATGAGGGCCAGTGTCAGCTGTGACCCGACGATGGGGATGTCGGAGCGCAGGCGCAGGAGGTAGGGGACGGCGCCGATGTGGTCTTCGTGACCGTGGGTCAGGACCACAGCGACGATGTCCTGGAGACGGTTCTCGATGTAGGAGAAGTCCGGCAGGATGAGGTCGACGCCGGGCTGGGTCTCTTCGGGGAAGAGCACGCCGCAGTCAACGATGAGGAGCTTGCCATCGATCTCGAAAACGGTCATGTTTCGACCGATTTCCCCGAGTCCGCCGAGCGGCACGATCCGCAGGGTGTTCTTCGGGAGGCGCGGCGGCGTGACAAGGCCGGGAAGGGCGGTTTGGGTCATAGTGCACTACTTTCCAGGCTGAAGCCGGGCTGGTTCTTAACCATCAGGATTGGCTCCCGATCAGGAAAAGACCATCCCCGCTTCCGCCAAATCCTCGCGGATGGTTGCGATCTCGGCCTCGCCCGGCTCCACGAGGGGCAAACGGACAACCGAGTTGGGCAGGACTCCCTGCCACTTAAGAACCTGCTTGGCAGCGACAGCACCCTGAATGTGGGTCATCACTGCGCGGACCACGGGGTCCAGTTCGAAATGTAGGGTGCGGGCGGTAGCAAAATCGCCTGCAAGTGCGGCATCGATCAGCGCACGGAATTGCCGCGTCGCGACGTGCGCGGAGACGCTGACCAGCCCGACGGCACCGGCGGCCATCCACGGCAGCGTGAGGCCGTCGTCGCCGGAGTAGACATCAAGATCGGTGTTCGCCAGGACGCGCGTGAGGGCGTTGAAGTCGGCCTTGGCATCCTTGAGGGCGACGATCCTGGGGTGGTCGGCGAGCCGGATCATGGTCTCGGGCAGGATGGGCACGCCGGCGCGGCCGGGGATGTCGTAGACCATGACGGGGAGGTCGGCGGCGTCGGCCACGGCCTCGACGTGCGCCTGGATACCGGCCTGGCTGGGCTTGTTGTAATACGGCGTGACGATCAGCTGGCCGTGCGCTCCGGCCTTGGCGGCGCGCTTGGCCATCTCGATCGAGTGCGAGGTGTGGTTGGTCCCGGTCCCGGCGATAACCTTGGCGCGGTCGCCCACGGCCTCGACGATGACGCGGAAGAGCTTCTCTTTTTCGTCGTCCTCGAGCGTGGAGGTCTCACCCGTGGTGCCGGAGATCACGAGGGCGTCATTGCCGTCGTCGACGAGCTTGCTCGCCAGTTCCGCCGACTGCCGGTAGTCGACCTCACCGTCCGATGTGAAAGGCGTGACCATGGCAGTCACGAGGGTCCCGAACGTGTAAGAGCGAATATCAGAGTCAGCCATATGAAAAACGTTACCTTGTCTGCGGCATGTTAGGACAATGGCGGCGGTGTGACGAACGTCAAACTCGGCGGCCGTGCGTCACGTTTCGGCGGCCCGGCCGGACTCAGGGCCGCCGAAACCGCGCCAGCACACTGTATTGGAGGCTCGCGGTCAGCACCTCGGTGCCGGTGCCGGCCGCCTGCCGGAGCGGGAGCCCGTCAGGACCCCAGAACCCGCTCAGGCCACACGAAGGGCCGAGCGGTGTGGCGCCCGCCAGGTTCGCCAGGACGGAGAACATCCGGTTGTCCATGGCCCGGGCGCCGAGATGCAGTGCCAGCCGGTGGTCTTCGCCGGCCGTGTAGAGGGCCGAGACGGCATAGATGTCCGCCCCGGCGTCCGCGGCCCATTCCGCATGGCCGGGGCGGGCTGCGTCGAAGCAGATCGCCAGGGCGACCTTCCAGCCGTCGATCTCCAGGACCGCTGGATTCCTGCCGGCCACGAAGAGATCCTGCTCCGGTCCGTGCAGGTGCGTTTTGAAGCTGGTCTCGATGGAGCCTGTCGGATGGACCGCGAGGGCGGCCAGCCGCGGCATACCGTCCGCGTCTTTGAACGCGGCACCGACGACGGCGGTTATTCCGGTGCGCCGGCAGATTTCCCGGATGCCGTCCAGCCGCCGGTCAGCCGCGCTCAGCCACTCCCCGGGTCCGTCCAGCAGGTCCAGCCGGTATCCCGTCAGCGAGAGTTCGGGAAAGATGACAAGCCGGGCTCCGTGCGACTCGGCGTCTTCGATCAGCCGGATGTGCTCGGGCACGTTGGCGGCAACGCCACCATCCATGGCCTGGTATTGGACGGCGGACAGCGTCAGCGCGGTGATTGAGCCAGTGGTCACCCTGCCATCCTATGCACCCCGTCTTTCGCCGGAGGGAGCCGATGGCGCCGAGCAGTAACGCCCGACGGCGGTTTCGCGAAGGGCCTCTGCCCAGGCGGCTAGACGCTGGGCCGCCCGCACGTAGTCGAACAGTTCGGTTGGAGTGAGGGCGTCGAGGTCCGTCTCGGCCAGCCGCCGGGCCAGCTCAGCTCCCGGCGGCACCGCGGCCAGCGCCGCACCTTCCTTCCCCCACTGAACGTCCTCGGCCGGCTCCCCGGCGACCAAGCGCCGGAAGAGGAAGTCCACGACGCCCGGGCTCATGGCTTTGAGGACGCCGGCCGCCGGCTCGCCACCGTTCGTCCGTCCGCCAGGCGTCGCGCTGTTCAGTTGCGGGCCAGACGGATCCGGGCCCGGAAATTGTCGGCTTGTGGATTCCCTGCCGGTGAATTCGGGCGTCAGGAAGGCTGGCTCTGGGGCGTCGTTCATGCGCCCATCGTATTCGAACATATATTCGAATACAAGGGATGCCCGGAGAAGGATCGGGGCTGCGGGCAGGCCGAAGATGAGACGGTCACCGGGCCGATCGTGAGACGATCAGATGATGACGGCGCGCGGAATGACTACGGCTTCCCGGACCGTCCGGGGCACTCCCCCCGGCGTCCGGCTGGCCGGCATCGACGCCGCGCGCGGCCTGGCCCTGCTGGCCATGATGGCCACCCACGTGCTGGCAACCTTTGAGCCGGACCCGCAGCTCACGCCCACCTGGATCGGCCTGGCGTTTTCCGGACGGGCAGCCGCGCTGTTCGCCGTGCTGGCCGGAGTCGGGCTCGCCTTGTCCACGGGGAAACAGCAGCCGCTTGAGGGCGCCGAACTGCGGGGTGCCCGCAGAGGCATCGCCTTGCGGGCGCTCGAAATCGGTGCCGTCGGGCTCTCCCTGGGCGGGCTGGAAGTCAACATCGCGATAATTCTGGTCCACTACGCCCTGCTGTTCCTGTGCGTGCTGCCCTTTGTCGGGCTTGGGCTGAAACGCCTGGCCGCACTCGCAGTCCTCTGGATACTGGCTGCGCCCGCCCTGGCCTACCTCCTGCGGCCGTGGCTGCTGTCCGCCGATCCGCCCCTGCGGCTGGGGCACAACCCAAGCTGGGAGGATCTGGCCGCCCCGGCCAGGCTGCTGGGCGACCTCTTTCTCACAGGCTACTACCCTGTCCTGCAGTGGATCGCTTATCTCCTCGTAGGGCTGGCGATCGGCCGGATGGCGCTGTGGAAAGCGGCCGTGCCGTTCCTGCTCGTTGCTGCCGGCACGGTGGTGGCCGGCATGTCCAAGTGGCTGGGGACGCTCATGCTGGAGGACTGGGGCGGCAGGCAGGCCCTTCAGGCGCACATCGGCGATCCCGCCTACCCGCTGGAGAGCCTGCTGCAGGTCAACCTGGCCGGCATCGACCAGTCAGGCTCAGTGTGGTGGCTGGCCACGAGTGCACCGCACTCCGGCACCACGCTGGATCTGTTGCACACCTCGGGGGCCGCTGCCGCCGTGATCGGCCTGTGCCTGCTGCTGGGCCGGCTGGGCGACTGGCTGGAACTGGATCTGCTGCTGCCGCTGCGCGGAGCCGGGGCCATGACGTTGAGCCTCTACACGGCTCACCTGTGCATCATGGCCGCCCTGCACGACCAGCCCTTGATGCCGGGCTGGACCGTGGAGGGTGTGTATTTCGCGCAGGCTGTCGGGATGCTGGTGGCCGGCGGAGTCTTCGCGGCCATGGCGTGGCGCGGGCCGCTGGAGTGGGCGACCCATGCGGCCAGCCAGGCGGGCCGGCACCAGCCGGCCCAAGTCCGCCGGTCTCGACGCGTACGCTAAGTTCCGCCGCCGGGTCGTGCGCTAAGTTCCGCCGCCGGGCCCGGCGCGGCCCGGCAAACGGTGTCCGGCTAGTTGTACTGCCCAGGGACGTTGGTTCGGTGAATGTGATGACTCGCTGGAGTCGTTGACCTAAAGGTGAGGACCTCCGGTTGCACAGTGGAGTTGCTTAGACAACCGCTGCAGCGACCAGGAGGTCCTCAATGTCCCACGCTAATGCCGCTTTGACTCCACGCCAACGTTTGCGCGTCGCGCGTCTGGTCGTAGACCACGGCTGGCCGGTGTCCCGGGCTGCCGAGCAGTTCAATTGCGCCTGGCCCACGGCCAAACGGTGGGCGACCCGCTACGCCGCGATGGGTCAGGCGGGTATGGCTGACAGGTCCTCGCGCCCGCACCGGGTGGCGAACCGGACGCCGCAGCAGCTGGTGCGCAAGGTCGTGCACCTGCGCTGGAAGCAGCGGCTGGGGCCGGTCGCGATCGGCGCGAAGCTGGCCATGCCGGCCTCGACCGTGCACGCGGTTCTGGTCCGGTGCCGGCTGAACCGCCTGCACCACGTGGACAAGCGCACCGGGGAGGTCATCCGCCGCTATGAACATGAGACTCCTGGAGCGATGATCCACGTCGACGTGAAGAAGCTCGGGAACATCCCCGACGGCGGCGGCTGGCGCTACGTTGGGCGGCAGCAAGGAGACCGGAACCGGGCAGGAACCCCGGACAAGGCGCGCAGCAGACACCGCGGGCCACTGATCGGGACCGCCTATGTCCACACCGTCATCGACGACCACTCCCGGGTCGCCTACGCAGAGATCCACGGCGATGAAAC
>NZ_JBFTPY010000021.1:0-68419 GCF_056398725.1 Arthrobacter sp. 01T425
GGCCCGGCAAATTCAACCAATTCAATACAATAAATTGGTATCAACAAACTTGGCACACTATTGAGTTCTCAAACAACAGACACACCCGGCACCACCACAACCAACAAACAGTCGCGGATCGCTCCGGAGCAACTTTTCAAACTTACCCGGCCGCTTCACCCTAGTCAAATCGGCGATCCAGACTCATTCTTGCCATAGGCTTCTGGGTCTTGGTGGCCGTTCAACTCCGGGGAGCAGCGCGGAAATAAACTCTACCACCACTTGGGCCGGCTGACAAAGCGGCACCGAAGACGGTGCAGAAAAGCCCGGAATCACGGGGATTCCGGGCCTCTCGCAAACACTTCCCTACGCGCGCCAGGTCTGCTGTCCGGGCGCTGCGCCTAGCCCAGCGGCTTGAAGTACGCGGCCCCTAGCGGAGGCAGGGTGACGGTGAGCATGGCCGGCTGTCCGTCCAGGCCGTCCTTCGTCGCAGTCAGGGTTCCGGTGTTCTCCACCCCGGAACCGCCATAGCTGGCGGCGTCGGTGTTGAGCACTTCCTGCCACTCGCCGGCGGCCGGGACGCCGAGGAGGTAGTCCGTGTGCGGCCCGCCGGAGAAGTTCACGGCGCAGACCAGCGGGTTGCCGTCGGCGTCACGGCGGATGAACGTCAGCACATTGCGGTCCGAGTCTCCCCCATTGATCCACTGGAACCCTTCGGGCTGGTTGTCCCGCTCGTACAGTGCCGGCGTGGAACGGTAGAGCTCGTTGAGGTCCTTGGTCAGGAGCTGCATGCCGTTGTGTGCCGGGATGTCCGCGAGCCACCAGTCCAGGCCGTACTGCTCCGACCACTCCGCTTCCTGGCCGAATTCGGTGCCCATGAAGATCAGCTGCTTGCCCGGGTGGGCCCACTGATATCCCAGGAATGCGCGCAGGTTTGCCAACTGCTGCCACCGGTCACCGGGCATTTTGCGCAGCATGGAGCCCTTGCCGTGCACAACTTCATCGTGGCTGATGGGCAGCAGGAAGTTTTCCGTGAAGGCGTAGACCATCGAGAACGTGATGGTGCCGTGGTGCCACCGGCGGTTGTACGGGTCCTCGGCCATGTATTTGAGCGAGTCGTGCATCCAGCCCATGTTCCATTTGAGGCCGAAGCCCAGGCCGCCGCCGCTCGTGGGCGCCGTGACGCCCGGGAATGCGGTGGATTCTTCGGCAATCATGACCGCGCCGGGGTGGGTTTTGTAGACCGTGGCGTTGACCTCCTGGAGGAATGAGATCGCTTCCAGGTTTTCGCGGCCGCCAAAACGGTTTGGCTGCCACTGACCCTCTTCGCGGGAGTAGTCGAGGTAGAGCATGGAGGCGACGGCGTCCACGCGGAGCCCGTCGATGTGGAACTCATCGAGCCAGTACAGGGCGTTGGCCACCAGGAAGTTACGCACCTCCCTGCGGCCGAAGTCGAAGATCAGCGTTCCCCAGTCCGGGTGTTCGCCCAGGTTCGGATCGGCGTGCTCGTACAGTGCTTCGCCATCGAACCGGGCCAGGGCCCACTCGTCCTTGGGAAAGTGCGCCGGGACCCAGTCGAGGAGGACGCCGATGCCGGCTTGGTGGAGTTCGTCAACGAGGTGGCGGAATTCGTCCGGGTGCCCGAAGCGCGAGGTCGGCGCGAAGTACGAGGTGACCTGGTAGCCCCACGAGCCGCCGAAGGGGTGCTCGGCCACAGGCATGAACTCCACGTGGGTGAAGCCGAGCCATTTGACGTATTCCACGAGTTCCTTGGCCAGTTCGCGGTAGCCCAGCCCCACCTTCCAGGAACCGAGGTGGACCTCGTAGACGCTCATGGCCGAGTTGTGCGGATCGCGGGCGGCGCGGGCCTGCATCCACTCGGCATCCTTGAAGACGTAAGAGGGCTCCACCACCCGGGATGCCGTCAGCGGCGGGACTTCGGTGCCGAAGGCCAGCGGGTCCGCTTTTTCCACCCAGTATCCGTGCCGGGTCCTGAGTTCAAATTTGTAGCACGCCCCTGCTACAACCCCGGGAATGAAGACTTCCCACACACCGGTGGAACCGAGGGAGCGCATGGAGTGTTCGCGGCCGTCCCAGCCGTTGAAGTCGCCCTTGACGCGCACTGCCTGGGCGTTCGGGGCCCAGACGGCGAAGGACACGCCGTCGACGTCGCCAAGCGAGGACTTGTAGTGCTGCACGTGCGCGCCGAGGACATCCCACAGACGCTCGTGCCGGCCCTCACCGATCAGGTGCAGGTCTACTTCGCCGACGGTTGGCAGGTAACGGTAGGGGTCGTCCATGACCTGGGGCTCGTGGTCCTTGTAGGTCACCTCGAGCCGGTAATCCGGCACATGGCCGCGCTCGAGTGGCTCCATCACGGCCACCCATACGCCGCTCGATTCGTGCGTCATGGGCGTCGAACCTGCCGACGTCACGACCGAGACCGCTTCCGCCAGGTGCTTGACCGTCCGGATGGTGACATGGCCATGGTCATCGAGATGGGCGCCGAGGACCGAGTGGGGCGCGTGGTGTTCGCCGCTGGAGACCCTTGCAAGGGTCTCGCCATCCACGGGCAGTGGTGTGCCGGGCCGATCGATACGTGCTGATCCTGTCATTTTTATACCTTCCGCTGCGGCTTCGGCGGCGACGCCGGAACCTGTACTGCCGAGGAGACGACGCGATGCGTTCACCGGGATGGAGAGCCAGTCCGGCCTGTTCCTTAGTTCGTAGATGACTTCGTAGAGGGCTTTGTCGAGCCACAGCGCCACAAAGAGCGGCGAGTCGCGGTCGATGCTGCCGGGAATGACGTCGGCGTAGCCGGCCAGGAAGGCCTCAGCGCAGTCATCCACCCAGGTCCCGGGCACCACGGCTCCGGGGTTTTCGCGGACGGCGGCTCCGGCGGCGTAGTCGAAGGACCGCAGCATGCCGACAACGTCGCGAAGGGCGACGTCCGGGAAGTTGCGCTCGGAGATGGGGCGCAGGGGCTCACCCTCGAAGTCGAGGATGGCCCAGCGCGGGGGTCCCCCCGGCTTGCCCGGGACCATGCTGCCGGGCACCTGCAGGATCTGCCCGAGGTGGAGGTCGCCATGGATACGCTGGAGCGGGCCTGCGCTGGTGCCCTCGAGCCGGCCGAGGAGAGCGTTCAGCGCTTCTTCGTAAGGCCCGACGGCCTGGCCGGCCTGGGCCCAGGACTGACGGACGCGCTCGGCTACTCCCGGCGCGATATCCTGCCCCGGCGCAGATTCGGCGGCTGTGCCCAGGGCCTCGGCGAGCCGGCGGTGCACGGTGGCCGTGGCCGCGCCCAGCGCGTGGGCTTCGGCAGCGAACCCGATCCCCCGGCTGGCCGCGTCCACGGCGAGCCGCCACGCATCGAGTCCGCCGGCGAGGAATTCGTGCGCCACAGCCAGCTCGCCGGAGGCGGGACGGACAGTGGCAGGACGGCGGGCATCTGATGGCTCCGGCCCTGCTGCGGCCGCCGGCACCTCCCACTCGCCGGCCACCCAGCCAAGGGTTGCCGGGACCTCCGCGGTGTGTCCCGCAGTCAGCGCCGCACCGATTTCAACCTCGGGATTCTGGCCTTCGGACAGCACCCGGAAGAACTTCACGATGGCGACTGTGCCGCCGTCCTCGTCGTCTACGATCACCGAGCTGTTCGATTGCTCGCCCGAGAGGACCTTGACCTTGCCTGTTGCGAACGGCAGGCGGTATCCGGACTCCACCAGGTGGCCGGTGGCGTTGCCCGACGGCGTCGTTGCGCCGTGCCGCATGAGCTCCAGCCAGGCGGCGACGAAGGAGGCGTCGTGGACGCCGTCGTACACCCACTGGTGGGCGGCATCAGCGCGGGTGCCGGGAAGTTCGCCGATCAGCGCGCGTTCTGCCCCCGGCAGGGGTTCTGGCCGGAAACTGAGCGGCACCTGGACGACGTCGGTGCGGCTGCCGCCGGGCGTGGGGTAGGACACCGCGACCAGCAACACCTCGAACGTGGCCCCGCCGGCGGCGGTCTCAAGGCGCAGGCCGCCCGCCGGTTCGAAGGTGAACTCGGCGGTCTTGACAGGGAACCATCGCTGGCGCGGGAGCCAGGCGCCAAGCAGTCCGCTCAAGGCCGGGGCAAGGGCTGGTCGCGTCATCTCAACCCTCGATGGACAGGACGGGCATCGCCTGTGTGAACGGGGATGCCGGGTTGGAGGCGGCGGAACGGATCCGCAACCAGAAGAAATCGTGGCTGCCCAAGGTCAGCGTCAGCGTTCCGTCATCGCCGATGGCCGGGAAGGCCTGGCCGCCGAAGACGTCCCGGAGGCCGCGGCCGGCGAAGTTCGGCACCCGCAACGTGGCAGCCACGGGGTGCTGTGAGAGGTTGAAGGCGCACAGGATGGTCTCGGCGTCCTCACCGGCGGCGTTGCCTTCCGGGAGCTCACGCAGGTAAGCGAGGACGACGTCGTGGTCAGCCTCCACATGCTTGAATCCGCCGAGCCCGAAGGCGGGGTGGTTCTTGCGGACGCTCAGGATCTGGCGGGTCCAGCGCAGCAGGGACCCCGAATGTGCGGCCTCGGCCTCCACGTTCGCCATGCTGTAGTTGTAGACCAGCGACTGGATCACCGGCAGGTACAGCTTGCCCGGGTCGGCACTGGAGAACCCGGCGTTCCGGTCCGGGTTCCACTGCATCGGGGTGCGGACCGCGTCACGGTCCTCGAGCCAGATGTTGTCCCCCATGCCGATCTCGTCCCCGTAGTACAGGAACGGGCTGCCCGGCAGGGACAGCAGCAGGGCGTTGATCAGCTCGATCTCGGAGCGGGAGTTATCCAGCAGCGGGGCCAGCCGGCGCCGGATGCCGATGTTGGCGCGCATGCGCGGATCCGGCGCGTACCAGCCGAGCATCGCGGCGCGTTCGTCGGAGGTGACCATTTCCAGCGTCAGTTCGTCGTGGTTGCGCAGGAACGTGCCCCACTGGGCACCTTCGGGAATGTCCGGCGTGTCCTTCATCGTCTCGATGATGGGGGACGCCTTCTGGTCCCGCAGCGCGTAGTACAGCCGCGGCATGATCGGGAAGTGGAACGCCATGTGGCATTCCGGTTCCTCTTCGGTGCCGAAATACTCCACCACTTCGGCGGGCGGCTGGTTGGCCTCGGCAATGATCACGCGGCCCGGGTAGCTTTCATCGACCATCCGGCGCAGCTGGCGGAGGAATTCGTGGGTCTGCGGCAGGTTCTCGCAGTTGGTGCCCTCCTCCTCGAACAGGTACGGGATGGCGTCCGCCCGGAAGCCGTCGATGCCCTGGTCCAGCCAGAACCGCACGACGTCGAAGAGCGCGTCAATGACCTTGGGGTTCTCGAAGTTCAGGTCGGGCTGGTGGCTGAAGAACCGGTGCCAGAAGAACTGCCTGCGGATGGGGTCGAAGGTCCAGTTGGATTCCTCCGTGTCCACGAAGATGATGCGGGCGTCTTCGTACTTCTCGTCCGTGTCGCTCCACACGTAGAAGTCGCCGAAGGGACCATCCGGGTCCTTGCGTGACTCCTGGAACCACGGATGCTGGTCGGAGGTGTGGTTCAGCGGAAGGTCGATGATCACCCGGACGCCGCGGGCATGGGCCTCGGCCACGAGCCGTTTGAAGTCGCTGATGGTGCCGAACTCGTCCAGCACGGAGTTGTAGTCCGAGATGTCGTAGCCGCCGTCGCGCAGCGGTGACTGGAAGAAGGGCGGGAGCCACAGGCAGTCCACCCCCAGCCACTGCAGGTAGTCCAGTTTCTCGATCAGGCCGTGGAAGTCACCCGAGCCGTCTCCGTTGCCGTCGGCGAAGCCCCGGACGAGCACCTCGTAGAAGACCGCCTTGCGGTACCAGAGGGGATCGTGCTGGAGGCCCGGGGCATTCAATTCAAAGCTCCCCCTCGGGCTGAAGTGCTGGCTCGGGTTCTGCGGGCTAAAACTCACTGGCACTACCTCCGGATGCTAAGAATGTGAACGGGCTCGACGTGCGGGTCCAGGCGGACGTAGTTGTACTCCCCCCATTCCCAACTCTCGCCGGTCAGCAGGTCATCAACCATGAAACGGCCGTTGTGCGTGAAGTTCTCCGGGTCCAGTTCCAGCGCCGGCAGGTCCAGGGACACCGTGCTCTCCCGGGTGCCGTGCGGGTCCACGTTGACGACGATGATCAGGGTGTCCTTGGTCCCGTCCGCGAGGGTCTTGTGCTTGGAGAACACCACGGTGGAGCTGTCCGAGCTCTGGTGCACCGTCAGGTTCTGCAAATCCCCCAGGGCCGGGTGCGCGCGCCGGATCCCGTTGAGCCGGGTCAGGTACGGTGCCAGGGTGCGCCCCGATTCTGCCGCCGCGTCCCAGTCGCGGGCCTTGTACTCAAACTTCTCGTTGTCGATGTACTCCTCGGCGCCCGGGCGCGCCACGTGTTCGTAGAGCTCAAAGCCGGCGTACACGCCCCAGATGGGGCTTGCGGTCGCGGCCAGGGCGGCACGGATCTTGAAGGCCGCCGGGCCGCCGAACTGCAGGTATTCGGTGAGGATGTCTGGGGTGTTGACGAAGAAGTTCGGCCGGAAGTAGGCCGCCGACTCGTGGCTGACCTCCTGGAAGTACGTCTCCAGTTCTTCCTTGGTGTTCCGCCAGGTGAAGTAGGTGTAGGACTGCTGGAAGCCTGCCCGGCCAAGAGCGTGCATCATGGCCGGGCGGGTGAACGCCTCGGCGAGGAAGACGACGTCGGGGTGCTTCTTATTGACCTTGCCGATCAGCCATTCCCAGAACCAGACGGGTTTGGTGTGCGGATTGTCCACCCGGAACACTTTGACGCCGTGGCTGACCCAGAGCATCACAATCCTTAGAATTTCGTTGGACAGCCCCGCGGGGTCGTTGTCGAAATTCAGCGGGAAAATGTCCTGGTATTTCTTTGGCGGATTCTCCGCGTAGGCAATAGTGCCGTCGACGCGCGTGGTGAACCATTCCGGGTGGCTTTGCACCCACGGGTGGTCGGGCGCGGCCTGCAGGGCCAGGTCCAGGGCCACCTCGAGTCCCAGCTCACCGGCCCGTGCCACGAAGGCGTCGAAGTCCTCGAAGGTGCCCAGATCCGGGTGGATGGCGTCGTGGCCGCCCTCGTGGGATCCG
This sequence comes from Arthrobacter sp. 01T425, assembly GCF_056398725.1. Taxonomy (NCBI): domain Bacteria; kingdom Bacillati; phylum Actinomycetota; class Actinomycetes; order Micrococcales; family Micrococcaceae; genus Arthrobacter; species Arthrobacter sp. 01T425. Next base: position 7,081 of record NZ_JBFTPY010000021.1, read on the forward strand.
ATGGCCCACGGCGAACCGGGATCGTGCGGTCCGGCGATCAGGGTGTTGTTCGGCCCCTTGCGGTGCTGGCCGCCGATCGGGTGGATCGGCGGCATGTAGATGATGTCAAAGCCCATGGCGGCGACGGCGTCGAGGCGCTGCGCGGCGGTGCGGAAGTTGCCGGAGGTCCATTCCCCCGTGTCGTGGTTGCGCACGGCACCTTCGGAGCGGGGGAAGAACTCGTACCAGGCGCCGGCTCCGGCAAGCGTTCGCTCCACCAGCAGCGGGTAGGGCTCGGAAACCGTCACAAGTTCGCGGATGGGCTGGCGTTCGACGACGGCGGCGACGTCGACGCCGAAGCCGGCGGCGAGGCGTTCCTCGGGTGTCCGGGACGTATCTGAGAGGACGACGACGGCCATCCGCAGTGTTCTGCGGTCACCAGAGGGGCGGGAGGCGTCTTCGGAGGCTTCAGCCAGCAGGGCGGCACCTTCGGACAGCATGAGCTCGACGTCGATGCCGGCCTCCACCTTGACCTCGGCGTTGTGGTGCCAGGTGCCGTAGCGGTCGTGCCAGGCCTCGATGACGAAGGACCAGTTGCCAGTGGCGGGCGGGGTCAGGAGGCCTTCCCAGCGGTCCGTGCCCATTCCCCGGGGTCCGCTCGGCGGGGCGAGGCGGACCCGCTGCCGCTCTTTGCCGCGTGGGTCGAGCAGGACGGCGCTGACCCCGAGCTGGTCGTGTCCCTCCCGGAACGCGGTGGCTCCCACGACAATGGTTTGGCCCTCGACCGCTTTGGCGGGAAACTTTCCGCCCTCCACCGAAGGCTGCACGGCGGTGATCGGAAAGCGGCCAAATCGAAGGCCATCCGTGATCAGGGCCTTGGGCTTTTGCTTGGACACGGCGCTGGTTCGCGAGTTATTCGTCACAGCCTCGACGTTATCTACAAAACGGCCAGAATGCTAAGGCCTCGAACGTTTTCCGGAGGTTTCTGGTTCTGGTCGGAGTGATATCCGTCATTTACGGGAAAGAATCTTAAAGCAGTTCCGGGGCAACGACTTGTCCGTTAGTGTTTCGCTGGTGAAGGCAATCCGCAGATTTACCGTCCGAACCGTACTCCCGGAGTCGATCCGGCCGCTGGCCCGGCTCGCCACCAATCTCCGGTGGTCCTGGCATCCGCCCACCCGGGAGCTTTTCGAGGGGCTCAACCCCGGGGTCTGGGCGGAGAGCGCCCACGACCCCGTGACTTTCCTGGGCCTGGTCAGCCGGGAAGAGCTGCAGCGCCTCGCCGCGGACCAGGACGTGGTGCGGCGCGTCCACGCCGCGGCCGATGACCTCGACCAGTACCTGGAACAGCCGCGCTGGTACCAGAGCCTGGGCGACGGCGCGCCGGCATGCATCGCCTATTTCTCGCCGGAGTTCGGCATCACCGAGGTCCTGCCCCAGTACTCGGGCGGCCTTGGCATCCTGGCCGGGGACCACCTGAAGGCGGCTTCGGACCTTGGCGTGCCGCTGATCGGCGTCGGACTCCTGTACCAGGCCGGCTACTTTAAGCAGTCGCTCTCCCGGGACGCCTGGCAGCAGGAAACGTACCCGGTCCTCGACCCCGACGGGCTGCCCCTGACGCTCCTGCGCGAGGCCTCCCCGGACGGCAACGGCAAACCGGTCCAGATCTCCCTGCCGCTTCCCCAGGGCCGGCGCCTGCTGGCGCACGTGTGGCGGGCCGACGTCGGACGTGTGCCGCTGCTGCTGCTGGATTCCAACGTTCCGGGCAACGACGAGGCTGCCCGCGGCATCACCGACCGCCTGTACGGCGGCGGCGGAGACCACCGGCTGCAGCAGGAGCTCCTGCTGGGCATGGGCGGGGTCAAGGCGCTGCGGGAGTTCCAGCGGCTCACGGGTGTCCCCGCGCCGGAAGTCTTCCACACCAACGAGGGCCACGCCGGATTCCTCGGCGTCGAGCGGATCCAGGAATTGATGTCCGGCACGGCGCCGCTGAGCTGGGAGGAGGCCCTGGCCGCCGGGCGGGCGTCCACGGTGTTCACCACCCACACGCCGGTGCCGGCGGGGATCGACCGCTTCGAAATCTCCCAGATTCAGCACTTCTTCGAAGCCGGCCTCGCCCCGGACGTCCCGGTGGCCAAGATCCTGGACCTGGGCCGCGAGGACTTCGCCGACGGCAACCCGTTCGTGTTCAACATGGCCGTGATGGGGCTGCGGCTGGCCCAGCGGGCCAACGGTGTGGCCAAACTGCACGGCGTGGTCTCGCGCGGGATGTTCTCCGCCCTCTGGCCGGGCTTCGACCACTCCGAAATCCCCATCACCTCCGTCACCAACGGCGTGCACGTCCCCACTTGGGTGGACCCCCGCATCGCCGCGCTGGCGCGGGACCACTTCGGTGCCGAGGCGGAGGCGCAGGGCCGGTGGGACCTGGCCTACAACGTCACCGACGAGGACCTCTGGGCGTTGCGGCGCGAGATGCGGGTGTCCCTGGTCGAGGATGTCCGGCGCCGGCTCCGGGCCGCGTGGAAGAAGCGCGGCGCGGCCGACGCCGAGCTGGCGTGGACGGACTCCGTCCTGGACCCGGACGTCCTGACCATCGGCTTTGCCCGCCGCGTGCCGACCTACAAGCGGCTGACCCTGATGCTGCGCGACCCGGAACGGCTCAAGGCGCTGCTGCTGCACAAGACGCACCCCATTCAGCTGGTCATCGCAGGGAAGTCCCACCCGGCGGACGATGCCGGCAAGAAGATGATCCAGGACCTCGTCCGGTTCACCGACGACCCCGCCGTGCGGCACCGGATCGCTTTCCTGCCCAACTACGACATCGCCATGGCCCGGACCCTGTTCCCCGGCTGTGATGTGTGGCTGAACAACCCGCTGCGCCCCCTGGAGGCCTGCGGTACCTCCGGCATGAAGGCTGCCCTGAACGGTTCGCTGAACCTCTCGGTCATGGACGGCTGGTGGGATGAGATGTACGACGGCGAGAACGGCTGGGCGATCCCGACCGCCAACAACGACGCCTCCCCGGAGGAACGCGACGACATCGAGGCGGCGGCACTGTACGAGCTGCTCGAAACGCAGGTGGCGCCGCGGTTCTACGGGCTGACCGTGTCCGACGCCGCGGGCGCTGCCGGACCGTCCCAGCCCGGCCCGCAGGCCGTTCCTACGCACTGGGTCTCGATGATCAAGCACACCATGTCCCACCTGGGCCCGGCGGTTTCCGCGGAACGGATGCTCCGGGACTACGTCAACGTCCTGTACCGGCCCGCCGCGATCGCAGGGCGCCACGCTGTGGCGGACAACTACGCCCAGGCCAAGGCCCTGGCGGCATGGAGCTCACGGGTCCGGGCCGCATGGCCGCACATCCAGGTCGAACACGTCGACTCGGTGGGGGTCTCCGAGGACCCGCAGATCGGCGATCTGCTGCAGGTAAATGCATACGTGGCGCTGCGTGAGCTCTCACCGGACGACGTCTATGTTGAGGTGGCCTACGGCCGGGCCGAGGACACCGACGAGCTGACGGACATCACGGTCGCGGAGCTCAAGGCCGCCGAAGACCTCGGCAAGGGCCGGCACCTCTTCAGCGGCACGCTGGTGATCGACCGTTCGGGGTCCTTCGGCTACACCGTGCGTGTGCTCCCCAAGAACGATGCCCTGGCCTCAAAAGCGGAGCTGGGCCTGATCGTCAACGCCTGACCGTCACCGCGGCCTGACCGTCACCGCGTGGCGTGCTAGCTCTCTTTAGAGGCAGACGGCGATGACGTCCAGGCTCTTGCCGGCGTAGCCTTCGGCGTCCTGCAGCGTTTCGCAGATGACGCCGAAGGAGCGGTCCGCGCGGAGCGCGGCGGGCACCTGCCAGATGAACGTGACAGGGGCCTCGCCGTCGTCTGTCACGGCATCCGCGACGTCGTGCAGCGAATCGTGCAGGGCATCCAGGTCTGTGCCGTAGTCCTCGGGGACGTCCAGGAGCTCGCCGAACGTGTCCAGGACCGCCTGCTTGGTGTCGGCGGCGGGGACCACCAGGGCGCGCCGGCCGGCGTCGCCGATTTGCGCCGTGAGTTCTTCGATGGTCCAGGTCTCTGCCGAGTAAATCTTCATGGGGTCCTTAATCTCGAATTATTTAGGTGCGGTAGATATTGATCGTGTTGGCCTGGACGATGTCGCGCTCACCGGAGGCGACGCGGGCGCCCTGACGCCGGTCATGGAGTTCGGACGTCGTCACGCGGAGTTCGAAGAGCCGGTGCCCGGTGCCGTCCTCGTTGCTCAGCCGTGGCAAGGTGACCTTGACGTCGTCGGCGCCGCCGTTGACCACCACGAGGCCGTCGACGTGCCCGTCGTCGGACCCGAGCAGGAGCTGGATCACCCGGTGGCCGGGGTCATGCCACGTGTCGGCGGACATGGGCCGGCCGTCCACATCGAACCAGTGGAAGTAGGACTGGTTGTCACGCGCCGGGTAATCATGCGGCTGGCTGGCCAGAAACTCCTTGCGCAGCCGGATGACGCGCTTGGTGGTGCGCAGCATCGCATGGGATTCCGTGGTGCTGGTCCAGTCGATCCAGGTCAGTGCATTGTCCTGGCAGTAGGCGTTGTTGTTCCCCTGCTGGGTCCGGCAGATCTCGTCCCCGGCGGTGATCATGGGTACGCCCTGGGAAATCATCAGGCAGGCCATCAGGTTCCGCCTGCTTTGGGCGCGCCGGGCGAGGATCTCGCCGTCTTCAGTGGGGCCCTCGAAGCCGTGGTTGTAGCTGCGGTTATCGCCGTGGCCGTCCCGGTTCTGCTCGCCGTTGGCCTCGTTGTGCTTGCGGTCGTAGGCCGTCAGGTCGGCCAGGGTGAAGCCGTCGTGGGCCGTGATCAGGTTCAGCGAGGCGAGCCGGGACCGGCCCGAGGACTCGAACAGCCGGGCGGAACCAGAGAGGGCGTCCGCGAGGCGGGCCACCGGGCCGCCGCTGCCACCGCCGTCGATCGCTGCGCGGTCGGCGAGCCAGAAGCTGCGGACGGCGTCGCGGAAATGATCGTTCCAGTCCACCCACCCGGCGGGAAACCGGCCGGTCTGCCAGCCGCCGTAGCCCACGTCCCAGGGTTCGGAAATCAGCTTGACGCCGGACAGGACCGGATCGGCTCCGACGGCGACGAGGAAGGGGTGCCGCGGATCGAATTCGTTGGCGCTGTTACGGCACAGCGTGACGGCGAGGTCGAAGCGGAACCCGTCGATGTGGAACTCGCTCACCCAGTAGCGCAGGGAATCCAGCACCAGCTGTACGACGCGGGGTTCGCCGAAGTTCAGGCTGTTGCCGCAGCCCGTGGTGTCCACGTACCTGCCGTGGCCGTCGTTGCGGTAGTACTGCATCTCGCCCAGGCCGCGGAAGCTCAGGGTGGGACCGTCCGTGCCGCCCTCGGCGGTGTGGTTGTACACGACGTCGAGGATGACCTCGAGCCCGGCGGCATGCAGCAACTTGACCATGCCCTTGAACTCGTCCTGGACCGCGTGGGCGCCGGCGGCCTGGGCGGCCTCGGTGGCGTAGCCGGGATGAGGGGCGAAGAACGCCGCCGTGTTGTAGCCCCAGTAGTTCGTCAGCCCGAGCTGTTGCAGGTGCGGCTCGTCCACGTGGAAATGCACGGGCAGGAGCTGGACCGCCGTGACGCCCAGCGAGATCAGGTGCTCGATCATGGCCGGGTGGGCCATCCCGGCATACGTCCCCTGCAGGTCCTCCGGAATGTCCGGGTGCAGCTTCGTCTGGCCCCGGACGTGGGCCTCGTAGACGATCGTGTTGCGCCACGGGACCCGCGGGCTGCGGTCCAGACCCCAGTCAAAATCGTTGCCGACCCGGACGCTGGTGATCAGCCCCTCGCGTTCGTCGACGGCCCGGCCATAGGGGTCCATCAGCAACGGCTGCTCGCCGACGGCATCGAAATTCGTGGCGGGCATGGACAGCGGGAGGGCCTCGTGTTCCGGGGAGGACCGGAAGCCATAGCGCGAGCCGGCGGGAATGCCCTCAACAATTCCGTGGTGGACGCCGTCGGTGACGTTGGGCAGGGTCTTCACCTGCCAGGTTCCCCCGGGCGCCTGATATTCGATCTCCAGCGTGGTTACGCCGGGCGCGTAGACGGCCACGTTGGCGAACGCGCCCCGGGGATCGTCCACTGCCGGCGACCCGGTATGTGGAACGCTGATCCCCAGCGGAAACGCCCGCGAAGCGTCTACGGTGGAAGCGGTATCTATGTAAGACATAACCATTGCTTAAAGCTTAGCCGGGCCAGACAAATGGCCCCCGTTTTCGTTTTCATGACGTTTTGCAGTGTACGGACCGCCGCACTGCATACTGTAATGGAGCGCCGAGTTGGAGGTAATTGTGCGCGTTGCACTAGCCCAAATCATTACCGGCCGTGACGTGGCCGCAAACCTGGACCTCGTGGACGCCTATGCGCGCCAGGCCAAGGCCGGCGGCGCGGACCTGGTGGTGTTCCCGGAAGCCACCATGCGGGCCTTCGGCAATTCGCTCCTCGATATCGCCGAGCCGCTGGACGGCCCGTGGGCATCCCGCGTCCGCGCCCTCGCCGCGGAGCTCGGCATCGTGGTCGTCGCTGGCATGTTCACTCCCGGCACCGCCGGCAACGGCGCCAAGGTGCGCAACACCCTGCTGGTCACCGGCCGCGGCCTCGAGGCCAGCTACGACAAGATCCACCTGTTCGATGCTTTCGGTTTCGCCGAGTCGGACACGGTCGACGCCGGCACCTCCCCCGTCACCTTCGAGCTCGACGGCGTGACGTTCGGCCTCGCCACGTGCTACGACGTCCGCTTCCCGGACCTGTTCACGGAAAACGCGGACCGCGGCGCCGACGTCAACATTGTGTGCGCCTCCTGGGGCTCGGGCCCCGGCAAGGCCGAGCAGTGGAAGCTCCTGGCCCGAGCCCGCGCCCTGGACTCCACCACCCTGGTCCTCGCCTGCGGCCAGGGCGACCCCGCCAGCGTGGGTCACCCGGTCAAGGGTTCCGCCCCCACCGGCGTCGGGCATTCCGTGGTGGTCTCCCCCATGGGCGACGTCCTCGAAGAACTCGACGGCGCCCCCGGCCTTCTGTTCGCGGACTTGGACACCGACGCCGTCCAGGAAGCCCGCACCAAACTCCCGGTCCTGGCCAACCGCCACAGGTTCTAAGCCGTCTGTTCCCCAAAGCTTCACGCTGTGGTCACCCCTGCTCTGGTCACCCCAGCGTGCAACGGCGCCTTGCCGTCGCTTAGACACCTCCCGCCGCCTCCTTCGGCCGCTGGGCGGCCTCATCCGGCTCTGGTCGGCGATGCGCTCCTTTGCAAGACACCGCCGCCCGCTCGATATTGGGTCACCAACCGCCGGGCTGCTTGAAAGAGACGCTCCCTCACGTTTCGCACGTTAAACGGAAGCGCTCCCCCACATAAAGTGAGGGAGCGCTTAGCCGCTTACCGCGAAAGGTGAGGGACCGTTTGCCATCAACCCGCACAAGGTGAGGGAGCGTCAGAGACGGGACCGGAGTTTTGCTAAGGAGCGCATCGCCGACCGGAACCGAGTAAGGCCGCTAGCGGCCGCACGAGGTGCAGGGAGGTGTCTAAGCGACGGCAAAACTCCGGTTCCGTCCTACCCAGCCACGACTGCGGCGACGGCAAGACTACGGTTCCGGCGGAACCCAGCCACAACTCAGGTGACCGCGGAACCCAACCCCCGACTCCGGCGACGGCGAAACCGGCCCCGAACGCAGGACTACTTAGCGGCGCGCTGGCGGGAGATTTCGTAGAGGGAGATACCGACGGCCATGGAGGCGTTGAGGGATTCCATGGCAGAGTCGATCGGGATGGAGACGATCTGGTCGCAGTTTTCGCGGACCAGGCGGCTCAGGCCCTTGCCCTCGGAACCGACGACGATGCACACGGGTTCGGTGGCCAGGGTGAGCTCGGGCAGCGAGACGTCGCCGTCGCCGTCGAGCCCCAGGACGTAGATCCCCATGTTTTTGAACGCCTTGAGCGTGTTGTTCAGGTTGGCCGCGCGGGCGACGGGGACGCGGACGGCTGCACCGGCGCTGGTCTTCCAGGCCGAGGCGGTGACGCCCACGGAACGGCGCTCCGGGACGACGACGCCGTGGCCGCTGAAGGCCGAGACGGAGCGGATGATCGCGCCGAGGTTGCGGGGATCGGTGATGCCGTCGAGCGCCACGAAGAGCGGGGCGTTGGCCACGTGGCCCTTCTTCCAGGCCTCGAGGGTCTCTTCGGCGAGCTCGTACGCGTCCTGGTATTCGTACGGCGGGATCTGCAGCACGAGGCCCTGGTGGATGGCGTCGTCGGTCATCCGGTCGAGCTCGGGCTTGCCGGTTTCCATCAGCGGGATGCCGCGTTCGGCGGCCAGCTTCAGGGATTCCTTGACGCGGTCGTCCATTTCGATGCGGACGGCGACGTGCAGGGCCTTGGCCGGGATGCCGGCGCGCAGGGCTTCGACCACGGAGTTGCGGCCGGTGACGACCTCTTCGGTGGCGCGGCCCTTGGGACCGGAGCGTCCGGTGCGGGCGGCGGCGCTCGTGGTCCGGCTTCCGCTGGCGCGCTTGGCCTCGGAGCGTTCGGCGAGCTGCTTGTTCTTGAACGCCTTGTGGTAGGGGCGGTCCTCCGCCTTCGGCGTGGGGCCCTTGCCCTCAAGTGCCTTGCGGCCGTGACCGCCGGTTCCGACGGAGGGGCCCTTCTTCAATTTGACCGAGCGGCGACCGTTGTTGGCCATGAGTTTCACCCTTTAAATACGCGATTCGTTGATAAGTCTGACCTCCAGTCTACTGACTCGAGTAAAATCCACGATTTCGGGGTGGCCCGGAGGGAACGACGACGGCCCACTTCACCGGCCGCCGTCAACGGGGTTCAGCCGCGCTTCAGGCTCCAGCTCGCCCCGTCCGGGCCGTCCTCGACGACGACGCCGGCTGCGGCCAGGGTGTCCCGGATGGCGTCGGACGCGGCCCAGTCCTTGGCGGCCCGGGCGTGGGCGCGCGCCTCCAGCTGAGCCTCGACCAGGACGCCAAGGGCGGTGTTGGCTTGTTCGTCGGCCGCAGGCGTTGCGGTGGCGTTGAGGCCGAGGACGTCCAGCATGGCGGTGACGCTGGCCAGCGCCTGGCCCGCGGCGTCGAGGTCGCCTTCGGTGAGAGCCGTGTTGCCGGCGCGGACGGTGTCGTGCAGGACGGCGAGGGCCTGCGGGACGTTGAGGTCATCGTCCATGGCCACCCCAAAAGCTTCCGGGACAGAACCAGCGGATGCCTCCGGTCCCGGGTCGGGCAGGACCCGGCTTGCGCGGCTGAGGAAGCCGTCGATCCGCTCGACGGCGGCGGCCGCTTCCTGCAGGGACGTCGGCTGGTAGTCCAGGACCGAGCGGTACTGCGCCTGCCCGAGGTAGTACCGGACAACACGCGGCGGGGCGATCTCGAGCATTTCCGTCGGGCTGACGGTGTTGCCGATGGACTTGGACATTTTCTCGCCGGCGTAGGTGACCATCCCGTTGTGCATCCAGAAGTTGGCGAAGCCGTGGCCTGCCGCCTGTGACTGCGCCATTTCGTTTTCGTGGTGCGGGAAGCGCAGGTCCAGGCCGCCGCCGTGGATGTCGAACTCGGTGCCGAGGTATTTGGTGACCATCGCGGAGCATTCGAGGTGCCAGCCCGGGCGGCCGGCGCCCCACGGCGAAGACCAGCTCGCCGTCGTCGGCTCCCCGTCCTTGTAGCCCTTCCACAGCGCGAAGTCGCGGGGGTCCTTCTTGCCGCGGGGGTCCGCGTCAGGGGCGCCCTGCATGTCGTCGAGCTTCTGCCGCGTCAGCGAGCCGTAGTTGGACCAGGAACGTACATCGAAGTAGACGTCGCCGGAGTCGTCCAGGGCCGGGTAGGCGTGGCCGCGGTCGATCAGCTGCTGGATGAGGGTGTGCATTTCCGGGATGTGGCCGGTGGCGCGGGGCTCATAGGTGGGGCGGGAGACACCCAGGGTGTCATAGGCCTTGAGGAATTTCTGCTCGTAGCGGTAGGCCAGGGCCCACCATTCCTCGTTGCGGAGGGCTCCGGGCTCGTCTTCAAAGTCTGCGCCGAACGAGGCGGCTGACTTGGCAAGGATCTTGTCGTCGATGTCGGTGACGTTGCGGACTGCCGTCACCCGGAAGCCGCGGTACTGCAACCAGCGGGTCAGCTGGTCGAACGCGATGGCCGAGCGGATGTGGCCGACGTGTGGCATGCCCTGGACGGTGGCTCCGCAGTAGTACAGGCTCACCTTGCCAGGTACCAGGGGGACGAAGTCGCGGACTTCGGCGGATGCAGTGTCGTAAAAGCGCAGGGTCACCGCTCCAGATTAGCCGATGACGCTCCGGGGCCTGACCCGCGGCTTTGCCGGCACGGCGCAGGCCGGCAGGCAGGGACGGCCGGTGCGGCGACCTACTTGCAGTATTGGCCGATCTTGTTGATCTGCTCCGTGAGCTGGGCCGTCTGTTGGTCGGTCTTGGTTCCCGTAGGGCTCGCCGCAACCTGCTTCATGATCTCGGCCATCTGCTGGATCGGGGCGCCCACCTGCGGCGCTACCTTGTCCGCAACCTCCTGGTAGTGCTGGCCAATCTGCCCTGCCTGCTCCTTAGCGCTCCCGGAGGGCACGAAGGTGTCGGTGTTGAGGAACTTACAGCTTTCCTCGACGCTGAGCTTCGGAGTGGCGCTAGGCGTTTGGGGCGCTGTCGTGGAGGCGGCACAGCCGCTCAGCATGGTCCCTGCCACGAGTACGACGGCGGTCAGCAGCTTCTTCACGGCAGGTCTCCTGGCAGTTCGGAACGGGTGTCTCGCTTGGGTCTTCCCTCAAGCGTAGGGGACCGGGGCCGGCGGTGCTTAACCAGCGGCGCCCAACCTGCGGTGCTTCACCTGCTGTGACCTGCGGTGCTTAGCCTGCCCGATACACGAGCGCTGTTGCCACGGCCGAGATCCCCTCGCCGCGGCCGGTGAACCCGAGCCCGTCGCTCGTGGTGGCTGTGACGCTCACCGGCGCCGCGGCAGCGGCACTGAGGACCTGCTGGGATTCCTCCCGCCGCGGGCCGAACTTTGGCCGGTTGGCCACGAACTGGACGGCGATGTTGCCGATTTCGAATCCGTGGGCGCGAACAATCCGGGCGGCCTCGGCAAGCAGGGTCACGCCGGATGCTCCGGCATATTCGGGCCGGTCCGTACCGAAGTGCGTGCCCAGATCCCCGATCCCGCAGGCCGAGAAGAGCGCGTCGGCGGCGGCGTGGGCCACGGGGTCGCCGTCTGAATGGCCGGACAGACCCCGCTCCCCCTCCCAGAAGAGGCCGCCGAGCCACAGCGGCTGCGGCTCGTCCTCGGCGGCGAAGGCATGGACATCGACTCCGATCCCGGTCCGGGGAATGACCGGGGGAACGGCTGGCGGGTTGGTGGACATGCTCATCCCTCCACCCAGCGCAAGCCCAGGGGCCCTTCGAGAAGGCCTTCGGCCAGGATCAGGTCCAGGGGCGTGGTGATCTTCAGGGACTGGCTGGCGCCGCGTACCGCGTGGACCGGGACCCCGATGAGCTCCACGAGCATCGCGTCGTCCGTGACGAGGGCGGCCTGGCCGGCGTCGAACCCGGAGGCAGCTTCGTGGGCGCGCTTGAGGGTACTCAGGGCGAATCCCTGCGGTGTCTGCACGGCGCGGAGCGATTCCCGGGGCGCTGTCCCGGTGACCAGTTCGGGGGCCACCGCGGCGCCGTCGCCGGTGGTCGGTTCGACGGTCTTGACGGTGTCGACGACCGGTATCACCGGAATGACGGCCGAGGCACCGGCGCCGAGCGCCGCTGCCACGCGGTGAAAGACGGCTTCAGGCGTCAGCGCCCGGGCGGCGTCGTGGACCAGCACCGATTCGATATTGGGCAGGAGGGCCGCCATCGCTGCGCGGACTGAATCGGCGCGGTCCGCACCGCCGTCGACGACCGTCACGACGGGAGCCCGGACGCCGGAGCCCGACGCCGCGCCGGAGTGTCCGGCCGCAAGCTCCTGCGTGAAGGCCTCGCACAGCGCCCGCAACTCGGTGTCGCCCGGGGGGAGCGCAATGCAGATCTGCTGTGCGATCCCGGCAGCCGCCACACCGCGGAGGGCGTGGGTGAGGATGGTGTCCCCGCCGAGAGGGACTTTTGCTTTCGGCATGCCGTAGCCCAGGCGCTGGCCGGAGCCGGCGGCTACAACTATGACCGCTGTGGCGGGACCGGGCTGTGACGCATTCGCCTGTGACGTATTCGTCGGTGCAGTATCCATGGGCACAAGACTACGTCCCCGCGCCTCGGACCGGGGCGCTCAAAGGGACCACAACCGATAGCGCAACGGAGGGGGCGGCCGCTGAAAAAGGGCAAAAAGAAGCCCCGGCGGCTGACGCCACCGGGGTTCGATTCTTATCTGCGCCGGCCCTGCTGGGCCGGCCCTGTGCTAGGAAGCCAGGACCTCGTCGAGAACGCTTGCAGCCTTCTCTTCATCAGTCTTCTCAGCCAGTGCCAGTTCCGAAATCAGGATCTGACGGGCCTTGGCCAGCATGCGCTTCTCTCCCGCGGAGAGACCCCGGTCGTGATCACGGCGCCAGAGGTCGCGGACGACCTCGGCCACCTTGATGACGTCACCGGAAGCAAGCTTTTCCAGGTTTGCCTTGTAGCGACGCGACCAGTTGGTGGGTTCTTCAGTGAACTCGGCCCGCAGCACGTCGAACACGTGCTCCAAGCCTTCCTTGCCCACTACGTCCCGAACCCCTACCAGGTCAACGTTTTCTGCTGGAACTTCAATGGTCAGATCACCCTGAGCCACCTTGAGCTTGAGATACATCTTCTCTTCGCCCTTGACAGTGCGCATCTTGATTTCTTCAATTTTGGCTGCACCGTGGTGAGGGTAAACTACTGTCTCGCCGACCTCAAAAACCATGTGGACATTCCCCTTTCCCGCAGACCAGTTTATCACGATTAAGGCATACAACTGGCATCAAAAGGTGCCGGGAACCGCATGAATCCGGGGAAAATGGCCGTAATCCGCCCCCTCAAACCCCTTGACGAATGCGGATAATAGTGCCTGCGGCCCTAACTGCCAAGAGGTTTCCGTCCCCCGCCAAGCCGGGTCCCGCCGCCGGTGACGCACGCTTGGCCGCGCTTGTGTGTAGTCGCCGAATCCTTGTTTGCGGCCGATTGCGGCTAGGCTATGGCTGAATAATGTTTCAAGACTCTCAAGGAGTGCGTGACGTGCGTTTCACTGCGATGAACCGGGGCCAGCGCGGCAAGCTGGCAATGGCAACGGCTGCACTTGGCATCGGCCTGTTGTCCCTGACCGGCTGCGGCTACATCAACGCCCAGCAGACCACGGAGCAGTACGCGGCCTCGGACGGAACCCGGACTGATCTCGGTGCGCTGCAGCTGCGCAACTTCATCATCGTCTCCGATGGCGAGGACAAGCCGGGCCGCGTGATCGGCGCCGTGTACAACACCTCCTCCAATGACGTGGTGCTGACCATCAAGGGTGCGGAGGGCTCGCAGACCCAGGTTCCGGTCAAGAAGAACTCCTACACCATGCTCAACGACTCCACCGACGCCGCGATCCTGAACCCGGCCGGCGCCAAGCCGGGCGCCGTCCTCGATGTCACCATCTCCGAGAACGGCACCAACAAGGAAGCCAAGTTCACGGTTCCGGTCATGGACGGCACGATCGTCGACTACAAGTCGTACCTGCCGACGCCGGCGCCCACCGAGTCCGGCACGGCCACCTCGACGCAGACGGCTACGCCGACCGAGACGGCCACGCCGACGCCGAGCAGCACGGCCGGCCACTAGCTTCAACGGCTGGAACAATTGCAAAAGGAGGGGCACCTGCAGGTGCCCCTCCTTTTGTGTGTCCCCTGATGTTCAACTGCGCCGGACGTCCAGCAGTCCGGCGGCCCGGCAGCAGCGGCCGCCGGGCTGCCTCTTCCGATCTTTAGGGCTCGAACTTGTAGCCCAGCCCCCGGACGGTGATCAGGTACCGCGGCGCGGACGCATCCGGCTCGATCTTGCTGCGCAGCCGCTTGACGTGGACGTCGAGGGTCTTGGTGTCCCCCACGTAGTCGGAGCCCCAGACCCTGTCGATCAGCTGCCCGCGGGTGAGGACCCGGCCGGAGTTCCGCAGCAGCATTTCCAGCAGCTCGAACTCCTTGAGCGGCAAGGCGATCTGCTCGCCCCCGACGCTGACCACGTGGCGTTCAATGTCCATCCGAACGGGACCGGCCTGCACTGTGGTGGAGACAAGTTCCTCCGGCTCGCTCTGGCGCCGCAGGACGGCCCGGACCCGGGCCACGAGTTCCCGCGAGGAGTAGGGCTTGGTGACATAGTCGTCGGCGCCCAGTTCGAGCCCCACCACCTTGTCGATTTCAGAATCCTTGGCCGTCAGCATGATCACGGGCACCCCGGAGCGCTGCCGGAGTTGGCGGCAGACCTCCGTGCCGGACTGGCCAGGCAGCTGCAGGTCCAGGAGCACGAGGTCGGCGCCGTTGCGGTCGAATTCGGTGATGGCGTCCAGTCCGTTGTCCACCACCTCCACTTCGAAGCCTTCTTTACCCAAGAGGTAGGACAGGGGGTCGCTGAAGGACTCCTCGTCCTCGACAATCAGAATCCTGCTCAAGCGGTAGCTCCTTGCTCATGGACGCCTGCGGCGTCACGTCGTTGCGGTCTGGGGTCCCGACTGGAAGTTTGGGCAGCGGGCTTGCCCGCCTCGGGGGCGTCGCCGTCGTCCTGCCCTTCTATCTCGGGAAGTCGAATGGTGAACGTGGAACCCTGGCCGAGCCGGGACCACAGGGTCACCTCGCCGCCGTGGTTGGAAATGACGTGCTTGACGATGCTCAGGCCAAGCCCGGTGCCGCCGGTCTGCCGCGAGCGGGCAGCATCCACGCGGTAGAAGCGCTCAAAGACGCGCTCCTGGTCCTCGGCGCTGAGCCCATCGCCCTGGTCCGTCACCGAGACCGCCACGAGACCGTCCTTGGCCCGGATGCCCACGCCCACCTTGGTGTTCTCCGGCGAGTAGCGGATGGCGTTATCGATCAGGTTGCGCAGGGCGGTCACGAGAAGGTCCTGGTCGCCGTAGACCAGGGCATCGGCGTGCCCGCCGACGACTAGCTGGATGTTCTTGCTCTCGGCCGGCAGCACGGAGCGGTCCACGGCCTCGCTGACCACAAGGTTGATGTCCACCGGGCGGCCCTGCTGCGCGACGTTGGCGCCCTGGAGCCGGGAGAGTTCAATGATGTCCTGGACAAGCGCCGCAAGCCGTGTCGATTCCTTGTGCATGCGCTTGGCGAACCGCTTCACAGCCTCGGGGTCGTCAGCGGACGACTCGAGTGCCTCGGCCAGGAGGGAGATCGCCCCGACCGGTGTCTTCAGTTCGTGGGAGACGTTCGCGACGAAGTCGTTGCGGACTTCCTCGGTGCGGGTGAACTCTGTCCGGTCATCGGCCAGCAGGAGGACATATTCCTCCGTGATGACGGCGGCCCGGACCTGGACAACGATCGTGCCCTGCCCGAGCGGGCCGCGCGGCAGTTCCAGCTGCTGTTCGAGGATGACCCCGTCCCGCCGCACCTTGGCCGTCAGTTCCAGCAGCTGCTGGTGCACCACCGTGTGCCCGCGGACCAGGCCGTAGGCGTAGGCGGCGGGGCTGGCGCGGACCACGCCGTCGATCGCATCCACCACCACGAACGCGCGGCCGAGGACGGCGAGCACTTCCGCGGCCCCCTCGGGCAACGAGGGGTCATCGACGTCGACGTCGACAATATGCCGCTGCTGCTCACTGACCCTGAACGCGAGTACGCCGAACATGCCAAACGAGAGGCCGATCAGGCCGGCGATCACGCCGATGAGCATTGGATCCACGGCTCCAGCTTATGCTCTGCCACGTGACCGAATCCGAAATCTCCTGCGATTCGGGCAGCGGTTCAGCTAACGTTCACCTATTGGGGCGTAACAGTTCACCGGACACTGAAAGAGTTGACAGTTGGAGCGCCGGTAGGTGAACCGAAATAGGCCCGCCACTTCGATTGCAGGCAATATTTCCGAGGAAAGGACGCACACGTGCGTAAGGTTTTTCAGGAGGAGCTCGCCCAGGTAAGGGAACAGCTCGTCGAGATCTCAGCGCTGGTCACAGAGGCCATCGACAAGGCCACGACAGCTTTCCAGGGCGCCGATATCGACCTCGCCGAGGACGTGATTGCCGCCGATGCCCGCATCGACTTCCTGCAGAACAGCCTCGACGAGCGTGCCATCGACATCCTCGCCCTCCAGGGCCCGGTGGCGAGCGATCTGCGCATGCTGGTTGGTTCGCTCCGGATGAGCGCCTCGCTCGAACGCATGGGCGACCTCGCCCGGCACCTGGCCCAGCTGGCGCGTCTGCGCTATCCGGCGTCAGTGGTCCCGGACCAGCTGCGGGAGACCTTCAAGGCTTTCGCGGAACAGGACCTGCTGATCGCCCAGAAGCTCACGGAGCTGCTGGCAACCCGCGACCTCGGCGTGGCCCGGGAGATCATGAAGGCCAACGGCGCCGTCAACGACCTTCACCTGAGCGTTTTCCAGGCGATCGCCCGCAGCGACTGGCAGGAGTCGCCGGCCACCACGGTGGACGTTGCCCTGGCCAGCCGCTACTTCGAGCGCTTCGCGGATCACGGCGTCTCCGTGGCCCAGAAGGTCACGTACCTTGTGACGGGCGCGTGGCAGCCGAGCACGATCGAGCACAACTGACTCCGGCCAACTGCGGCTGACTCAGCCGCAGTTACGGCTGAATCAGCAGCAGTTACAACGGCGCTGATAGCACCGCGCTGATACGAACGACGGCGTCCGGTCACCTTGGGGGTGGCCGGACGCCGTCGTTTGTGCGCTGTGCCTTACTTAGTGCCTGCCCGGGCGGGGGCCGGTTACTTCTTGCCCTGGTTGGCGACTGCCTTGATGGCCTCGGCGGCGGCCTCGGGATCGAGGTAGGTGCCGCCCGGGTTCAGCGGCTTGAAGTTCTCATCCAGTTCGTAGACCAGCGGGATGCCGGTGGGGATGTTCAGGCTGGCGATGTCCTCGTCGCTGATCCCGTCAAGGTGCTTGACGAGGGCGCGGAGCGAGTTGCCGTGGGCGGTGACCAGGACGGTCTTACCGGCCCTGAGGTCTTCCTTGATGTCTGATTCCCAGTACGGCATGAGCCGGATCAGGACATCCTTGAGGCATTCGGTGCGCGGGACGGCGTCGCCAAGGTCCGCGTAGCGCGGGTCCCCCACCTGGGAGAACTCGGAATCGTCAGCCAGGGGCGGCGGCGGGGTGTCGTAGGACCGGCGCCACAGCATGAACTGCTCCTCGCCGAATTCGGCGAGGGTCTGGGCCTTGTCCTTGCCCTGCAGCGCGCCGTAGTGGCGCTCGTTGAGCCGCCAGTCGCGCTTGACGTCGATCCAGCCGCGGTCGGCCTTTTCCAGTGCCATGTTCGCCGTGTTGATGGCCCGCTTCAACCGCGAGGTGTAGAGGATGTCGGGGAGGATGTTGTTCTCCACGAGCAGCTCGCCGCCGCGGACCGCCTCGGCACGGCCCTGGTCATTGAGGTCAACGTCCACCCAGCCGGTGAACAGGTTCTTGGCATTCCAGTCGCTGTGGCCGTGGCGCAGCAGAATCAGCTTGTAAGTCATGGTTTTCATCCTAGCCGAGCGGTTGGCGGCGGTGCCGAGCGTTACACCGCGCGCGTTTCAGAGCGTGCCTCACCTTCTGCTTCACCGCGTGCTTCAGGGCAACGCGGGGTCGCTCCCGGCCCATCCAGCGCCCATCACGGAAATGAGGTGACCCCGCGTTCGAGGATAGGCTTGGGCGGTGGTACAGAAGGCTGAACGGGTGCTGGCCCCCCGAAACAAGGGCGGAACGAGAGGCGGCGCGCGCGGCGGCAGGCCCGTGGGTAACGTGACCCGCGGAACCACGAACCCCAACCGGATGCGCCGCGTGGACCGCTGGCTGACCGGGCCGCAGGCATGGCGGCTGCGGGCCGCGGCCCATCCTCTCGCCGTCGACCTCGGGTACGGCGCCTCACCGGCCACCGCCGTCGAACTTTTCGAACGCCTCGCCGCGGTCCGCGGGGACGTACAAATGGTGGGGATCGAAATCGAACCGGAGCGCGTCCGGCAGGCCCAAGCCCTTGAACGGCCCGGCCTAAGGTTCCAGCTGGGCGGCTTCGAACTGCCCATGACCGGAAAGCCCGTGCTGGTCCGCGCCTTCAACGTGCTGCGGCAGTACGAGGAAACCGACGTGGCGGGCATCTGGCGGCTGGTGCAGGACCGGCTGGCCCCGGGCGGGCTGTTCATCGACGGCACGTGCGATGAGATCGGGCGGCGCGCCGCCTGGGTGGCGCTCGACGTCGAGCGGCCGCTGAGCCTGAGCCTGTCCATGCGGTTCGGTGCCTTCGTGCTGCCCTCCGACGTTGCCGAAAGGCTGCCGAAGGCCCTGATCCACCGCAACGTGCCCGGCGAGAAGATCCACGCCTACCTGCAGGCTATGGACCAAGCTTGGCTGGAAGCGGCTCCGCTGGCGGCCTTCGGAAACCGGCAGCGCTTCGGGGCTATGTGCCGCGCACTGCTCGACGCCGGTTGGCCGATCCAGGACGGCCCGTCCCGCTGGCGGCTGGGCGAAGTGACGGTCGGCTGGGAAGCCGTGGCCCCGGGAGCTTAGGCGCCGGGGGGTGGGCCCACGCCGGCAGGGTTCCCTGGGCGAGCTTGCGAGCTTAGGGTGCCGGTGGGGATCACCAGGGGCCGTAGGGGCCCATGTTGCTGCCGCGGCCGCGGCCGGCGTCCTTGACGGCGGGGCGGACGTCGGCGAGGTACACGGACGCGGCCGTCACGGCTGCAAGGCCGAAAATCCCGAGCGAACTGGCGCCGCCACCGCTGCCCAGCTGCGAGAGCAGGGAGAACAGTCCCACGGCGAACGCGCCGCCGGTCAGGGCCAGCCAGAAGGTCTTGGTCCGCTTCGATACGGCCTCGAACGCGTTGGCCTTGTGCCGGAGACAATCGAAAAACGCCCATGCCTCAAGGACAAAGGCCACGACAGCCAGGACCAGGTAAACCCCGGATTCGACAAAGTAAATGAGTATGCGTCCGTCCACTCCCCCAGCCTAGCCGTCCAGAGTGCCCAATGCCTGCTCCAAATCGGCCCAAAGGTCTTCCACGTTCTCAATGCCCACGCTCATCCGGACCAGGTTGTCCGGCACGCTCTCCGGCTCGGCGGCGTGCCGGCGCCGGCGTTCGATCAGGGATTCCACCCCACCCAGGGAGGTCGCGGGGAGCCAAAGCTGCAGGGCGCGGATCATGCGGTCCGCGGCGTCCGCGCCGCTGAGGCCGCTGCCCTGCCCACCCACCGGTGCCACCTCGATGCACAGGACGGATCCGAAACCCTTCATCTGCTCCTTGGCCCGCGCGTGGCCGGGATCCGAGGCCAGCCCGGGGAAGCGGACGCCGGCCACCTTCGGATGACCGTCGAGCCGCTCGGCCAGGATTTGGGCCGACGCCTGCGAACGCTCGATCCGCAGCGCCAGGGTGCGGAGCCCGCGCAGCGCCAGCCACGCCTCGAATGGTCCGGCGATTCCGCCGTGGATGGTGCGGTGGTGCAGCAGGGCGGCGCGGAGACCGGCGTCGGACGTCACCAGGGCACCGAGTACGACGTCGGAGTGGCCGGAGAGGTACTTGGTCACCGAATGCAGCACGACGTCGGAGCCCAGGCTCAGGGGCTGCTGCACCAGGGGCGTGGAAAAGGTGTTGTCCGTGACGACGATGGCGCCGGCCTCATGCGCCGCGGCGGTCAGGGCCCGCATGTCCGCGACGCCGAGCATGGGGTTCGTGGGGCTCTCCAGCCAGAGCATGCTGGCGGCGCGCCCGCCAGCCGGGGCAAGCGCCGCAAGTACAGCG
This sequence comes from Arthrobacter sp. 01T425, assembly GCF_056398725.1. Classification (NCBI taxonomy): domain Bacteria; kingdom Bacillati; phylum Actinomycetota; class Actinomycetes; order Micrococcales; family Micrococcaceae; genus Arthrobacter; species Arthrobacter sp. 01T425. The sequence continues at coordinate 26,960 of NZ_JBFTPY010000021.1, forward strand.
TCGGTGTCCGCGATATCTACCGTCCGCAGCTCGAGGAACCCTTTGGCCGCCAGTTCGGTGGCCATGGTGACCGATCCCGCGTAGCTGTGCGACGGCATGACGAGGACGCCCTGGGCGGGCACCAGAGACAGGGCCGAACTCACGGCGGCGAGTCCCGAGGCGTATAGCAGGCCCGGCAGTTCCGCGCCCTCCAACTGGCCCAGCGCCTCTTCAAAGGGGTCCCACGTGGGGTTGGAATACCGGCCGTAGCCGCGGTCGCCGTCGCCCAGCGGTCCCGTACCGAAGTAGGTCGAGGACAGCACCAGCGGCGGGTTGACCGGTTCGTCTCGGGTGCGCGGCGGGCGCCCTGCCGCGACGACCAGGGAATCCGGCGAAAGCGAGGCGGCCTGTTCTTCAGTAAGACTCATGAGGACAGGGTACGTGGGCGCCCGGCAGGGTACCCAAGCCGTTACGCCGCAGACTTTGCGCAGACTAGAGTGTCGGTGATTGTCGGTACTCTTGAACGGTGACTACCCAGAGCCCCGGAGCGTCCCGCCGAAAGTTGACCGGCCTGTTGCCCGGACTGTTTATTGCCTTCGAAGGCGGAGACGGCGCCGGCAAGTCCACGCAGGCGGCTGAACTCGCCAAGGCCCTGGAATCACGTGGTTTTACCGTGTTGCGGACCCGGGAACCGGGCGGCACTGCGATCGGTGAGAAGCTGCGGTCCCTCGTGCTGGATCACGGCCACGGCCACATCGATGCCCATACCGAGGCCCTGATTTTCGCGGCATCCCGGGCGGCGCACGCGAGCCAGGTCATCCGCCCCGCCCTGGAACGCGGCGAGATCGTCCTCACCGACCGGTACATCGATTCCTCGGTCGCGTACCAAGGCGCCGGCCGAGGCCTCGGAACGCAGGCGGTCCGGGACATCAATGCCTGGGCCACATCGGACCTGCAGCCGGACCTGACCGTACTTCTCGACGTCGAACCCGCCGTTGGCCGGCAGCGGCGCACCGCCGGCCAGGCCGCCGAAGACCGCCTCGAGTCCGAGGCCGACGAATTCCATGCCAAGATCCGGGCGGCCTTCCTGGACCTCGCCTCGGCCCGGCCGGAGGCGTATCTGGTGCTGCCCGCCCGGCTGCCCGTCGCCGAACTCGCCGCCCGCATCCTCGAGCGCGTCGAATCCCTGCTGGCCGTCACCCAAAGCAGCACAGCATGACGGTCTGGGACGACCTCCAGGGCCAGGACGCCGTCGTGGCCCAGTTGCGCCAGGCGGCCCAGAACGAAGGGCTCACGCACGCGTGGCTTTTCACCGGCCCGCCCGGCTCCGGCCGTTCCAACGCCGCGAAGGCGTTCGCCGCGGCCCTGAACTGCGACCAGGAGGACGTCAGCCTGCGCGGCTGCGGCGAATGCCCGGCGTGCCTGACCATCCTCGGCGAAACCCATTCCGACGTCGCGTTCGTGCGCACGGAGAAGGTCACCATCACCATCGACGAGGCGCGCGAGCTCGTGTCCACCGCCGGGAACCGGCCCTCGTCGGGCCGGTGGCGGATCATCGTGGTGGAGGACGCGGACCGGATGGCCGAGCGGACCACCAACGTGCTGCTCAAGGCCATCGAGGAACCCACGCCCCGCACCGTCTGGATGCTCTGCGCCCCCTCCCCCGCCGATGTCCTGGTGACCATCCGCTCCCGCTGCCGGCCGGTGGCGCTGCGGCTTCCGCCGGCCGCCGCCGTCGCTGCCCTGCTGGTCAAGCGCGACGGCGTGGACCCGGCGGTCGCCGAGCGCGCCGCCCGCGCGGCGCAGAGCCACGTCGGGATCGCCCGCCGCCTGGCCCGGGACCCGGAGGCCAGGGAGCGCCGGCTCGAGACGGTCCGGTTTCCGCTGTCCCTTCGCGGCGTCACGGCGGCGGTCATGATGGCCGAGAAACTGGTCAAGATCGCCACCGAGGAAGCCAACAGCTCCAACGACGAGCGCGACGCCGCCGAGAAAACCGCGCTTCTTACCACCCTCGGGGCACCCGAAAGCGGCACGCTGCCGCCAGCCATGCGGAGCCAGGTCAAGCAACTCGAGGACGACCAGAAGCGCCGCGCCAAGCGTTCCGTCACCGATTCCCTTGACCGCACCCTGACGGACCTGTTGTCCTTCTACCGGGATGTCCTGATCATCCAGATGGGGAACGCAGTGGAACTCGTCAACGTTGAACTCAGAAGCGAACTCGAAGACTTCGCCTCCCGTTCCACCGCCGAAGTGACCCTTGCCCGAATGGACGCCATCAACAAGGCCCGCACGCGGATCACCACAACCAACGTGGCCCCGCTGCTGACGATCGAGTCCATGGCTTCCAGCCTTATTTGACGGTTCCGGCCGCTCCAACGATCATCTTCGCTTTCGTTCCTAGCCTCCAAGGAGAACCGCATGAAGCCTGCTCGACCCAAGTCCGCAAGATCCCGATCCCTGGCGATCGGCATGCGGGCCGTCGGCGCCGTGGCCCTGGCCCTCACGCTGGCCTCGTGCACCCTTTTCGGCGGCGGGGGCGGCAACGGGTCCAGTGCGCCGGCATCGGGGACAGCGGGGCAGGCGGACCCGTCAATCGTGGCGGCCGCGCCGGCCGAACTGCGCAGCTATTACTCCCAGCAGGTCGACTGGAAACCGTGTGAAGGCAACTTCCAGTGCGCCAAGATCAAGGTTCCGCTGGACTACAGCAAGCCCGACGGCGAACGCATCGAGCTTGCCGCCATCAAGCTCGCCACGACAGGTGACAAGAAGGGCACCCTGATGGTCAATCCGGGCGGCCCGGGCGGCTCGGGGTACGACTTCGTCAGGGATGCGGCCAACACCAACATTTCGGACAAAGTCCGGTCCGCCTACGACATCGTGGGCTTCGACCCCCGCGGTGTGAAGCGCTCCGCCCCGGTCACGTGCCTCACGGACAAGGAACGCGACGCGTCACGCGCCAAGACCTACGCCCTGGACACCGACGCCGGACTGGACGAGGCCCTGGCCGACAACAAGGCCATCGCTGCCAAGTGCGTGGAGAAAACCGGACCGGTGCTGGCCCACATCGACACCTTCAGCGCCGCCAAGGACCTCGACATCCTGCGCGGCGTGGCCAACGACTCAAAGCTAAACTACCTCGGCTACTCCTACGGGACCCTGCTGGGCTCCACCTATGCGTCGCTGTTTCCGGACAATGTGGGCCGGTTGGTCCTCGACGGCGCCATGGACCCGTCGCTGAGCAACGAGGAACTGACCCGCGACCAGGCCGTGGCCTTCGACAAGGCCCTCCACGCCTATGTCGCCAAATGCCAGCAGACGTCCGGATGCCCCCTCACGGGAAGCACCGAGGAAGGCGTCCAGCAGATCCACAACGCCATCAGCGCGGCCGAGGCGAACCCGCTGCCGGCGAAGGACGGACGGAAGGTCTCGGGCTCCACGTTTGTCAGCGGCCTCATCATCCCGCTCTACAACGATGACAACTGGCCGATCCTCACCCGTGCGCTCGCCACCGCCCTGGCCGGCGACGGCACGGGCATGTTGCAACTGGCCGACTTCGGCGCCGACCGCGATCCCAGCGGCACCTACACGTCAAACAGCACCTTCGCCTTCAACGCCATCAACTGCCTGGACTACCCGATGGTGTCCGACACCGCGTCCATGCGGGCCGAGGACCAGAAGCTGCGCCAGCTGTCGCCCACCCTGGGCTACTACTTCGCCTATGGCGGCAGCAACTGCAAGGACTGGCCGTACAAGAACGTCCGGACCCCTGCCCCGATCGAGTACAAGGGCTCGGCCCCGATTGTCGTAGTTGGAACCACCGGCGACCCGGCTACCCCCGTGGAATGGGCCAGTTCGCTGCGCAAGCAGCTTGGGAACGCCTCGCTGCTGACCTGGAAGGGTGAGGGCCACACGGCGTACGGCCGTTCCAACAGCTGCATCGGCAACGCGGTCGATGACTACCTGGTGGACGGAAAGGCCCCGGCGGACAACACGGTCTGCTAGGTCCGTGACGGGGCCGCATGGCGGCTTCGGTCGCTCATTTTGACCCGGACGCCGGGACTCTATTACAGTTGTCTCTTGCATGATCCGCCCGGTTCGCCGGGCATTCATGTGGTTGCTTCCTTAGCTCAGTTGGTAGAGCGTCTCACTCGTAATGAGAAGGTCGCCAGTTCGATTCTGGCAGGAAGCTCGGGAAGAACCCCGTATCACCGTTGACTTAACGGGGATACGGGGTTTTTTATTGGTTGCGGCGGGACGGGGCCGTACGGCGCCGCATAGGGCCAGGGCACACCTATGGCAGAAGAAGGCCCCGCAGCCCACAGGGGCGGCAGGGCCTTCTTGTAGTTCGTGCGGGGTCAGTGGGTGCGACCGGATGCTTATGCGGGGACGTCGAAGCGCTGGCCCTCGGGTTTTGATTCCAGCAGCGTGAAGACGAGGAGAATGATCCCGCCGATAAACGGGATGAGGACGATGAGGTACATCCAGCCGCTGAAGTTCGAGTCGTGGAGGCGACGGACCGTCAGGGCCAGGGACGGGACAATGACTGCCAGGAACCAGACGGCTGCCAGGATCAGCCCGATCATATAGGCGGGGCCGGGGACGCTGGCGCCGTTGGGGCCCAGTTTTGCGCCGGCCGCGCCACCGGCAAACATGATGACGTTCAAGACGATCGAGACGAGTCCGGAGACGAGCATCCACCACCAGTATTCGCTCCGGCTGGCGCGGCCGGAGAACGTCCCGTACTTCTTGAAGAACCGCGACGCGGCCTCTGGCAGGGAAGCGCCGTAGAGCGGTGCCCAGAGTGGCACGGGCCCGGATCCCTGAGCCGGGTATGCCGCAGCGGCGTACGGGTTCGGCGCCCACCCCGGGTTCTGCCGGGGCTGCTCGCTGGGCCACATCTGCCGGCCGGTGCCTTGCTGAGAATTATGCGGATCTGACAAGTGATGCTCCTTCACTGGTGTGGCGGGTGGATCCGGGAGGGTCAGGGGCCGTCGGCCGCGGCGGAATCGCTGAAGTGTGGCGCCTGGCTCGGCGGGGGCTGGACATGGGTCTGGGCACGCTCGGCTCCGCGGCGTTGCGCGTTGTGGACCTCGAGGCGGTGACGGCCTGCGATGACGGAGCTTAGACTGCTGCCGAGTAGCCGGCGCGGTTGTGCCATGGTCCCCCCAATACCGGGCACCCCAGCGGGCCCCCGGCTGTCATGCTACCGGCGTTTTCGTCCCGTGGGCACTATGGCATCCCGGAATGTTTCCGCAGGTCAGGGAGCAGAACGGGCCGACACCTTGGTGTGCCGTCCTTAGGGACGGAAGCTGCTCGACGAGACGGACGTTTGGTCGCGGGTTGGGCGCGGGTTAGGCGGCGCAGCCGAAGGTACCCCTCAGGGATGCGGTGCCGCTACTTGCAGGTGGCGAGAATCCCGGCGATGGCGTCGTGCTCGGGACGGGTCATCCACAGCTTGTACTTGGCCTTCACAGCAGTCTGGCGGGCGACGTATTCGCACCGGAACGCCTTGTTGGCTGGCAGCCAAGCATCGGCCGAGGAATCTGACTTCTGCTGGTTCGCGGGGCCGTCGGCGGACATCAGGTTCAGCGGATCATTGGCGAGCTGGAGGCGCTGGCCGGCGCTGATCTGCTGGGCGCCGGTCTGCCAGGCCAGCGACAGGGGAATAATGTGGTCGATCTGGACGTCCGCCGAGTTCTCACCACGGGTGAAGGTGATGGTCTTGCCGGTGTATTTGTCTGCAAGCTTGCCGGAGGCGATGACGCAATCCCTGGTCCCGGGCTTGGTCGTCACGTCGGTGAGGTCACGGCGGAGCATGTCGTTGCGCGTGTCGCAGCCGTTGTGGTCCACATCGGACCAGGCGGGACCGAACTGCCCGCGGCTGTACCCGGTCTTTGGGGCCTTGCCCTTCAACGGGATGGACGCCAGCTGGGCTACGGCCGCGGCGGCCTCGCCCGGGTGCGCGGTGCCGGTGCCGGTGCCGGTGCCGGGAGCCTGGGACGCGGCCGCGCTGTGCACGGCGTCAGCGACTTTGGCGCCAACGTGGGCTGCGGCATCACAGCCGGCGAGGGAGCCTGCGAGAAGCAGGCCGGCAAGGACGGTCAGGGACTTGGTGGCGGCGGAGCGGGAGATGTTCATGCCTATCATGAGTGCGGCGAAAATGACCAGATTACCCGCGCCCCGTTCCGCGCCCGCGCAGGCCGGAGCATGGAGTCGCTCACGTGCAGCTGTGGCCGCGGCTCCAGGCTGCTTCTCGTCAACACGTTGCGCGGTGAGGGCGTCCTTGCACGGCCGGCTACTTCAGGGTGAGCACCGGGTTCACGGGAGCCTTCAGCGAATCCACCTGCAGGCCTACGGACAGTTTCTGGCCGGCGGCGACCTTGGTGGCCCAGTCCGAGCCGCTGCAGGTCACCGACACCTTGGGGAGTACCGTGCAGCTGATGCCCCAGGAGTTGGCCACCCGGGTGACGTTCGGATCGGGCCAGCTCACGCTCCAACCGGCCGCCGCCCGGAGGCCGGTGACCTCAATATTGGCCACGTAGCCGCCGGTCCATGAACTGCCGAGTTTCCAAACCGCGCTGATCGGCGCGCCCGATGTAGGGGTGGGAGACGGCGAGGGCGTCGGCGTGGCGGTCGGCGTCGGCGTCGCCGTGGCCGTGGGCGTGACGGTCGGCGTCGGCGTCGCGGTGACGGTCGGCGTCGGGGTGACGGTCGGCGTCGCGGTGACGGTCGGCGTCGCGGTGGCGGTCGGCGTCGGGGTGCCGTTCAGGATGGGCGCGAGCGCGGCCAGTTTGGCGGCCTCCGGGGTGCGCCAGTCCGCCTGGACAAGGCCTCCGGTAATGCCGCTGTTCGGGTTGAACGCCCAATACGCGAAGCTCATGGAATTGGTCCCGAGGTAGGAGACGATCTTCTCCATCCACTGCTTGTCCGACGTGGTCTGCAGCGCGGTCCCGAACTCTCCGAGCAGAACCGGGGCGATGCCCTGCTTCTGGATGTAACCCCAGTTGGCATCCCACACGGCCGGCAGGTTGTTGGGGTAGGTGGGGTCGCTGAACCACTTCTGCGCAAACAGCGACGCCGGGTAGTCATGCGGGGAATAGACCACGCGGCTGGGCGTGGCCAGGGTGACCGGCTTGTTCTTGACGTCGGCCAGGCCGCCGCCCCACCAGGTGGAGGTGCCGTTGCCCTGGTTCTCGATGCCCTCAACGATGATCAGCAGGTTGGGGTTGGAGGCCAAGACGGCGTTGCCGCCGCGGGTGGCCGCGGCTTGCCAGTCGGTGGCCGCGGCGCCGCCCCACGTCGCCGCCCCGGCAGGCTCATTGTGAAGGTCGGCGCCGATGACGGTGGGTTCGTTCTTATAGCGGGCGGCGAGCATTTGCCAGTCAGCGATCCACTTCGACTCCGGGTAGGCGGAGGTGTACCAGAGCGGGGACTGGTCGGCAGAGGACGGCCGGTGCCGGTCCAGGATGATCTGCAGGCCGTTGGCCTTCGCGCGGGCGATCACCGTGTCCATCAGGACCAGGGGCGTCTTGCCCTCCAGCGCGTAGGCGCGGTTGGCCCAGTAGTTCAGGTTGCCCTTGATGGATGCCGCTGCCAGGCACTCGTTGGAGAACGGCAGGCGGACGGTGTTGAATCCCATCGATTTGATGTTGGCCAGGGCCTCGTCGATGGTCAGTGTTCCCCAGAGCCCGTGCGGCATGCAGTCGGTGGTTTCCATGCCGAACCAGGACGCGGCCTTGATCGTATACGGGGCGTTGTTCGAGTCCAGGATCCTCCCGCCAGAGGTGTGCAGCCAGCCGGTGGGCGGCGTTGTGGCGGCAGAGGCCAGGGGAAGCGAGGCCGCGACGACGCCGGTGAGGGCCAGTCCGGCAGCCACAGCGATGCCCAGAAGTGTGGCAGTGAGGCTCGGGCCCCTTCCCCCGGCGTGGAGTGGGGGATTCGAAAACGGTTTCACAGTTCCTCCGTGAGAATGGCGTGCAGGTGCGGCCTGGTTGGTGCGGCTCTTGGCGCGCGGGGCGGCACCGAGGATGAGGGCCCCTTCCGGCGGGTGCCGGTGGGTGCCGTCCGAGCTCATGGGTGTGTTGCCTTTCAGTCCGTCATTGTGGGTCCCCCCGGCCCGCACAATACGGATCGGCTCTCAAAAAGTACCAAGCTGCCGCCCAGAAAGAACCTCTTTGGCCAATATTTCCTTCTGCGCCTCGACCCCGCGACAGGCCCCTGACCTGCGTATTGTCTTTTTCCGGGCCGTCCGTCAGCCTTAGGAAATGGAACGGCCCCGGCGCAGGATGCCAGCCGGCCAGCAATACCCGCCGTCGCGGTCCGGCCAAACCGGGAATTGGCGGCACCGGCTGTGGGGCCCGGTTGTCGGCTTCGGCCTGGTCAGCCTCGCCGCGGACATGGTGTCCGACGGCGCCCGCCCGCTCGGCGGTCCCCTGCTGGCTCAGCTCGGTGCGTCCGCGCTGTTCGTCGGCCTCGTGACCGGCGCCGCCGAAGCCGCGTCCCAGGGACTCCGGCTGGTGTTCGGCCCCTGGGCGGACCGCACCGGGAAGTACTGGACTTTCACGATGGCCGGCTATGTGCTGACGGCGGTGTGCGTCCCGCTGCTGGCGTTGACGCCGTTCGCCGGGACCGCCGGGATGGCCCTGGCGGCCGTGCTCATCATCGGGGACAGGGTCGGCAAAGCCGTCCGCAGCCCGGCGAAAACCGTGCTGCTCGCCACCGTTGCCGGGCCGGTTGGCCGGGGCCGCGGCTTCGCCGTCCACAAGTCCCTCGATCTGGCCGGGGCGCTCTTGGGCCCGTTGCTCGTCTCGGCGGTGCTGGTTGCCACCGGCTCACTGCCGGCAGCCTTTGCGGTGCTCATCATTCCGGCGGCGGCGGCGCTGGCGATTCTCGTGTGGCTGCGCCGCCGCGTCCGGGATCCCGGCGCGGACAGGCCTGCGGCCGACCCCTCCGACCTGCCGGAGCCGCCCCGCGGGAAACCCGCCGGGCGGCCGCCGTCGGCGCTCTCCAGCGTCTTCATCCTGTTCGCGTTGGCCGGGTTCTTCTGGAGCGCCGGACTGGTCGCCTTTGGCGTCATCTCCTATCACCTGACGGCCGACGTGGCCGTCCCCGTCCCGGTGGTTCCGCTGCTGTACGCCGGCGCCATGGGGGCCGGCGCCGTGGGGGCCCTCGCCAGTGGCGTCCTGTACGACCGCGCCGGGGCGTCCGTGCTCCTGGCACTGCCCGTGCTGATTATGGGGGTGCCCGTGCTGGCCTTGGCGCCGAGCGCCGGGCTCGTGCTCGCGGGCGTCCTGGTCTGGGGCGCCGCCACCGGCATCCAGGACTCCACGGTCAAGGCGTTGGTTGCCGATCTGGTGCCCCAACCCCGGCAGGGCACGGCGCACGGGGTGTTCGCGGCGTTCGAGGGCGCCGGTGCCTTGGCCGGCGGCGCCCTGTACGGGTCACTTTACGGCGCACGGCCGGCGCTCATCGCTGCCGTGGCCGCACTGCAGGCAACGGCCTTCGTCCTGCTGCTCGTCACGCTGCACCGGGCCCGGCACGCATCACCTGGCCAAGGGCCCGCGGATGGGCTGAGTTAGCGCGCCCAGACCGAGGCCGCGCCGGAATGTCCCGTGATGATGCTCTGGTAAATGAAGAAGCCCCCCGCGAGGGCGCCGGCAATCAGGACGGCTCCCCGGACAATCCCGTTGCTCCGAAGGCCGCCAAGGAACGCCAGGCGCCGGCCAAAGGGCTCGTAGGTGACTATCAACATTGCCGCGACCAGGATGAAGAAGATCACGGAAAGCACTTTGAGTACGTCGCCTTCCTGGGCGTGCTCGTGGACCACCGCCGACGCCGGACGGACTTTCTCCAACTGCTCGCCTGCCTGCGCGGTCAAGAGTGTTACTGGCACCAGCCCCAGTGACAACACGCCCAGGGGCCAGGCCAAGTAGCCCCACCAGCGCCGTGCCACGGCATAAACGATGGCGCCAAGACCTGCGATGGGCGCTAATACCACTACGGCGTGGACGAGCAGGACATGGGCCGGGAGCCCACCAATTTCGATCAAGTGAAATCTCCTCCAGAACGTGACGGCACCGGGTCTGATGATGGGGCAGCGAACTCGCGGCGGGGCCAGACTCCTATGATTCTTGCATGGGATCGCGGGAACTAGCGGGCATTGCCGGACCGCTCTATGCATTGCCCTACGGGGATTTCGTGGCTGCTAGAACGGCGGCGGCCAAAGACGTCAGTTCCGCGGGCGTCACCGCCGCCGAGCAGCGTGCCCTGGCGGCCGCAGTCCGTGCCCTGCCCAAGCCGTCGGTGGCGGCGTGGGCGGTGAACATGCTGGCGGCGCACAGCCCCGAAATCCTGCGGGAGCTGGCTGCGCTGGGGACGTCGATGCAGGCCGCACAGGATGCCCTGGATGCAGCGGACCTCCGTCGCCTCGCCCAGCAGCGGCGCCAGCTCCTCGGCAGCACGGTGAAGGCGGCACAGGCCTTGGCGGCCCGGCACGGACGGGCCATCAGCGCCGCCGTCGCGACGGAAGTGGAGCAGACCCTGCGGGCCGCCACCGCCGATCCGGGGGCCGCCGCCGCCGTGCAAAGCGGCTGCCTGCTCCGGGCGCTCTCGGCGGACGGGGTCGACGTCGTCGATCTCGCCGGCGCAGTGGCTGTCCCGGGGAGCCATGCGGCGACGGTGCCCGGCACTGGAGCCGCGCCTGGAACGGCCAGCGTCCGCGGGACAGAACCAGCGCCCGGCGCCGGCGGGACAGAACCGGCGGACCGGACCGCACAGCGTGGCACAACTGCCGGCGGAAAGCCGACAACGGAACAACCCCGCCTCCGGGCCGTCGGCACGGCACGGATGACGCCCACGCCGTCGGCGGTGGAACGGGCGCGGGCCGCCCTGGAGGCAGCCGAAGTGGCCGCCGCGGAAACCGACGAGGAGGCAGGCCGCGCGGCCGCGGAGCTGGCGGAGGTGACGGCGGAAACCACCCTGCTGGCCGACGAGGTGCGCGAGCTCAGGCGGCGTCTGGACGCGGCAGAAGCCGGTCTCAAAACGGCCCGGAAGAATCACGAGCTGGCGGCGGCTTTGGCGCAGCAGACGGCACGGGCCGCCGACCGCCAGCGACGCAAGGAAGTCCTGGCGCGTGAACGGGTGCTGCGGCTCGGCAACACGCCGGAGGAGTGAAGTCTTAGTGTCGGAGGTCAGTCGCACACTGGAAGCATGGAGAACAACCAGAATTTCCAGCAGAGTTTCCGCCATGATATCGAGTCAGATTTTGAGGCGGATTTCAACGACGCACAGGACGGCGCACTGTATTTCGCGGTCACCTACCTGGACACCGACTGCGGCCGGATCCGCACCGAGAGCTTCGATGACGCTGCCGCCGCAGACCGCTTCGCCAGCCGCTGCGTTGCGGGCGAAGACGGCTGGGCCGTGGTCGATGCAATTCCGGCGAAAGAGCGCCGGGCCGCCGCCTGACTCCGGGGGCTTTCGGGACCGGCGCCTGTGTCCGGGCCGTCTATCTCCGAGCGCGTGGGATTGGCCGGTCACGGTCGCGGACGGCGGGAAGGTGCCGGAAGGCGGGAAGGTGCCGGAAGGCGGGAAGGGCCTCCACCCCGTGCGGGGTGAAGGCCCTGTGTGATCGCCGGCTGGCTGCCGGCGTCATGGGAGGTGCTTAGGCGAAGTCGGAGACGGCCGGATCCGGACCGATCCGGCCAGCATCTTCGGCGGAACGGTCCAACCCGTTAATGGCCTGGATGTCAGTCTCGTCGAGGCTGACGTCCAGGGCCGCGTAGTTCTCGCGGATCCGGGACTCGGTCACCGACTTCGGGATGACCACGTTGCCGATGGCCAGGTGCCAGGCGATGACAACCTGGGCCGGGGTGGCGCCGTGCTTGGCGGCAATCTGGGCAATGACGGGGCTCTCGAGGAGCTCGCCGCCCTGGCCCAGCGGCGACCATGCCTGGGTGAGGATGCCCTTGGACGCGTTGAATTCGCGCAGGTCGGCCTGGCTGAAGAACGGGTGCAGTTCGACCTGGTTGATGGCCGGAACTACGCCAGTCTCATCGATCAGGCGCTGCAGGCCTTCCTTGGTGAAGTTGGAGACGCCAATGGTCTTGACCCTGCCGTGCTTCTGGAGCTCGATGAGGGCCTTCCAGGTGTCAACGTATTTGTCCTGCTTGGGCTGCATCCAGTGGATCAGGTACAGGTCCAGGGTCTCGAGGCCGAGCCGCTCCATGGATTCCTCGAACGCCTTCAGGGTGGACTCGTAGCCCTGGTCCGCGTTCCACAGCTTGGTGGTGATGAAAATTTCCTCGGGCTTGAGGCCGGAACGCTCGATGGCGCGGCCTACGCCTGCTTCGTTGCCGTAGATCTTTGCCGTGTCGATGTGGCGGAAGCCGGCCTCGAACGCCTGGACAACCACCTTTTCGGCCACGTCATCTTCAACCTGCCACACGCCGTAGCCAAGCTGGGGGATGGTGTTGCCGTCATTGAAAGTCAGTTCCGGTGAAAAAGTCATATAAGTATCCTGCCAACTTCGGCGCCCTCCGGCCAGCGACAGGCCGCCGCTAAGCTAGGCGCGTAACCGGGAATACCCGGGGATTTCGGGAAATATCGGGAACCCCAGCCATGCCGGGGCGGGCCTGTGCAAGAGACTAATTCGCGTAGCGGCTCAGGCTGGCGTAGGCCCGCCGCCGTCGGCTTCCGCAAGCCGCCGCTCGGCGTCGTGGACCTGTTCCAGCACGGAATCGGCGCGCCGGCGCACCGACGCGGCACCGGCCGGGACCGGCCCCACTGCGAGCCGGAGCATCGCGGCCGCCTCAGCCGTCATGGCCAGGGAGTTGCCGGCCGTCGACAGGGCGCGGTGGACCCCTGCCAGCGGCCCCGGGATATCCAATCCACTGCTGGGAAAGCGCCGCTGGGCCTCCACGCAGACCTGCCGGACCCGGGGCGCGAGCGCGGAGAGCTGATTGGCGATCTCGACGAGCTCGCCGTACAGGGCCTCGTCTTCGACCCCCTCAAGGACCTGGTGGTAGCGGTCAAGTCCGCGGTTGAACCGGTCGTGGGCGCGCCGCCAGAGCCCCTTGCCAAGTTCTGCGTCGTCCCTGCGGCCTTGCCGTGCTGCGCTGAAGAAGCCCAAGGTCGCGCTAAAGGTACTGGCCCGGGCCATGGTCAGGGTCCGCGGGTTCGGGCGGCTCGGGGGACTCCGCGCCGTGACGCGGCGCGGCGGCGCGGACCGGTTCGCCGTTTTCCCCGATGATGACGCCCGGCGCGATCACGGTTCCGGGCGGCAGCTGGCGCAGCTGCATTTGGGCGTAGGTGTGCTCCCTGGCGGCGTGCTGCGCCGCGATGGCCGTCTGGATGCCGTGGAAGAGCCCCTCAAGCCAGCCGACCAGCTGGGCCTGGGCTATCCTCAGTTCCGCGTCGGAGGGGGTGGCGTTCTCCGGAAAGGGAAGGTTGATCCGTTCGAGCTCCTCAACGAGCTCCGGGGCCAGGCCGTCCTCGAGTTCTTTGATGGACCGGTCGTGGATTTCGGCCAGCCGGACGCGGGCCGCGTCGTCCAGGGGCGCGGACTTCACCTCGTCCAGCAACTGCTTGACCATCGTGCCGATCCGCATGACCTTCGCGGGCTGGTCCACGAGGTCCTGAAGTTCGCTGCCCCGGGGCGGCCTGGGCCCGGCACCGGATCCACCGGCGCGGCCGGGCGGCACTGCAGCCGGTGGCGCCAGGGGCGTCCCGGGCAGGGCGTCATCCACGGGTGTGCCTTCGACGGGCACGTCGTCGGCAGTTTGGGCGCGGGGCTGAGTGTCGTGCTGATCGCTCATGGCTTCATACTCTCACGCGCCGGGCGCCCCGGACCCGGCGTCCGCCGGAAGCGGAGGGGCGGCGTCGGACACCGTTGTGCCCCACGCCGCCCCTCCCCCGGCCCGGCCGGGCCAGCTGCCCAGCATCAGCCGCTCAGCAACACCGGCTCAGCAGCACCAGCTCAACAACACCGGCTCAGCAGCACCGCCTCAACAACACCGCCCCTGCGGGTTGGTGTCCTGCCGGTCGGTCCGGTCACGCCAGAAGTCCCGCTCGGTGAGGGGCGGGCTGGTGTGCCCGGCGGCCTCATGGTGTTCCAGGTACTTCTTGTAGGCATCGGCGCCCAACACTCCGCCGAGGTATGCGGCAAAGCCGCGGACCCCGGCAAGGACGGCGTTCACGTCGGGCTCCGCATCAGTGGTGCCCGGACTTTTCGAGCCGTTCTCCGGCCGGGAGCTGGTTCCACTCGGCCACGAGGTCACGCTCCGCCGCCGTGGGAACAAACCCTGCCGGGGCGAAGACACGGGAGGCCCGGGCGGGGTCTTCGTTCTCGGCGTTGGGGAGCCCCGCGGCCGTGTTCCGCAGGGCCTTGATGGTCGCCATCACCGCCGTGACGATGACGATGATGCTCAGCACCACGAAGATGATCGACAGCCATCCCTGGATCATGGTGTTGCGGACCACGGCCTCCATGGCGGCCTGGGTCTTGGCGGTCCCGAAGGACGTCTTGCCGTCCGCCAGAGCCTTGGCGAAGGCTGCGTTGTTGGCGAAGTAGCCCACCGCCGGAACGGGCGAGAAGATCTTGTAGAAGCTCGCCGTGATGGTCACGACGGCGGCGAACGCCAGCGGCGCCGCCACGATCCACAGGTACTTCGGGGCGGTGCGCTTGGCGGCAATGGCCAGGCAGACCGAGAGGGCGATGGCCGCCAGCAGCTGGTTGGCGATGCCGAACAGCGGGAACAGGGTGTTGATGCCGCCCAGCGGGTCGGTGACGCCCATGATCAGGACCGCGCCCCATGCGGCCACCATGATGGCCGTGCAGAGCCAGGCACCCGGGCGCCAGGAGTGTTCCTTGAACTTCGGGACGAAGTTGCCGATCGAGTCCTGGAGCATGAACCGGGCAACGCGGGTGCCGGCGTCGACGGCCGTGAGGATGAAGAGGGCCTCAAACATGATGGCGAAGTGGTACCAGAAGGCCATCATCGCGGTGCCGCCGATGAACTGCTGCATGATGTGGGCAAGGCCGACGGCGAGGGTGGGCGCGCCGCCCGAACGCGACACGATGCTTTGCTCCCCGACGTCCTTGGCCGTCTGCGCGAGATCACCGGCCGTGATGTTGACGCCGGACAGGCCCAGGCTGTTGACCCACGCGGCCGCGGTCTCGACGGTCCCGCCGGTCAGCGCCACGGGGGCGTTCATGGCGAAGTAGATGCCGCGGTCAATGGAGATTGCGGCCACGAGGGCCATGATGGCCACGAAGGATTCCATGAGCATGCCGCCATAGCCGATCAGGCGCGTCTGGCGCTCCTTCTCGATCAGCTTCGGTGTGGTGCCGGAGGCGATCAGTGCGTGGAACCCGGACAGCGCGCCGCAGGCGATCGTGACGAACAGGAACGGGAACAGGGCGCCGGAGAACACCGGACCGTTGTCCCGGCCGGCGAACTCGCTGAAGGCCGGCACGGTGATTTCGGGGCGGACCACGATGATGGCCAGCGCCAGCATCACAATCACGCCGATCTTCATGAACGTGGAGAGGTAGTCGCGGGGGGCCAGGAGGAGCCAGACGGGCAGGATGGCTGCGATGAAGCCGTAGATGATGAGGCCCCAGGCGATGGTGACCTTGTCCAGGTGGAAGAACGCGGCACCCCATTCGGTGCCCGCCACGGCGCCGCCGCCGATGATGGCAGCCATGAGCAGCACGAAACCGATCACGGACACCTCCATGACCTTGCCCGGCCGGATGAAGCGCAGGTACACGCCCATGAAGAGGGCGATCGGGATGGTCATGCCCACCGAGAAGACGCCCCAGGGGCTCTCGCCGAGGGCGTTGACAACCACCAGGGCGAGGATGGCCACGATGATCACCATGATGAGCAGGGTTGCGACGAGGGCGGCCGTGCCGCCGATGACGCCGAGTTCCTCGCGGGCCATCTGGCCCAGGGACCGGCCCCCGCGGCGCATGGAGAAGAACAGGACGAGGTAGTCCTGGACGGCGCCGGCAAGGACGACGCCGATGATGATCCAGATCGTGCCGGGCAGGTAGCCCATCTGGGCCGCGATGACCGGGCCCACCAGTGGGCCGGCGCCGGCGATGGCGGCGAAGTGGTGGCCGAAGAGGACGTTGCGGTCCGTCCGGACGTAGTCCTTGCCGTCGGCCTTGTATTCGGCCGGGGTGGCACGGCGGTCGTTGGGCTTGGTCAGGTAACGCTCAATGACCTTGGAGTAGAAGCGGTAGCCGATCAGGTAGGTGCAGACGGAGGCGAACACAAACCAGATGGCATTGACGGTCTCGCCGCGGATGATGGCGAGCATGAACCAGGCGATCCCGCCCAGCAGCGCAATGGCCGCCCACAGCGCGATCTTGGCGGGCGTCCAGGCGCGGTCCGCGGCGTCGCGGACCGACTCATCCACCGACGTCGGCGGGAGGGACGAGTCCGGGACGACCCCGTCGTCGAGTTGCGCGGTGCCACGCGCGCTGCCCTGCGTGAGGTTGTTTGTGCTTTCGCGTTGTGTGCCATCTGGCATTGTGCCCATGTCTCCTCCTTGAGAAACCCAGCTGGGCAGTCCACCGGTACAGAACTGCCCTCCGGCACCCTACCAATGCGGGCGGGTCCCGGCCGGGTCCCTGCGCCCGGCGGTGTGGATTGCGCGACGAGCGGTCGGCCCGGCTACGCCCGGAGGTTGCTGAGCTGCACGAGGCGGGCCTCGCAGAGGTCCAGCCAGCGCACCTCGGCTTCGGTCTGGAAGATGAGGGAATCCAGCACCAGGAGCCTGGCGGTGTCGGCCGGGCGCTGAAGCGCGGCCGTGTCGCGGCGGGACTTGGTGTAGTCCTGCAGCGCGCGGATGGAGACCGTCCGCTGGGCCTGGATGATGGCGCCGACGTCTGTCCCGGGAATCGTGAGGCCGAGGGCGAGCTTGATGGCCAGTTCATTCCGGGGCGGATTCGCGCGGGATACCGGGGCCGTGAACCAGGCGCCGACTTCGGTCCGGCCGGCCGTGGTGACGCTGTAGATGACGTGCCCGTCGCCGTCGCCGCCGTCTTTGCGGACCAGCCCGTCGCGTTCCAGCCGGTCCAGGGTGGTGTAGACCTGTCCGATGTTCAGCGGCCAGGAGGACCCGGTGCGGTCCTCGAATTCGGTCCTGAGCTGGTACCCGTAGCGCGGGCGGTCCTGCAAGAGGGCGAGGAGACTGTGACGGATAGACATGGCGCCCCCCGGAATCGCTAAGTCACGAAATCACACAGCATACACGCGCCCCAAGACGCGTGTATACCGCGTATGGAACCACGCTATCGTCTTTGGTGTCCTTGCCGCAAAACAGCGCATGCCCCGCACGGAATAAGTCGGCCCGGACCTGCGGTTTCAGGCCGGATCCGGCACCCCGCTACATGACCAGCAGGACCTTGCCCACGTGGTCGCCGGAGTCGAAGTAGGTGTGTGCGGCGGCGACCTGGTCCAGCGGGAAGCTCTTGGCCACGAGGGGCCGGATCCTGCCGTCGGTCAGCATCGGCCACACGGCGTCGCGGACGGCGTTCATGATCACGGTCTTTTCCTCGACCGGGCGGGGACGCAGTGCGGTGGCGATGATGGCGGCCCGTTTCTGCAGCAGCTGGCCAAGGTCCAGTTCCGCCTTCGCGCCGCCCTGCAGCCCGATCACCACGAGGCGTCCGTAGTCGGCGAGCGCATCGATGTTCTGCTCGAGGTATTTGGCCCCGACGACGTCGAGGATGACGTCCGCGCCCTTTCCGCCGTTTTGCGCGCGCAGGCTCGCCGGGAAGTCTTCCTCCGCGTAGTTGATGGCGATGTCCGCCCCGAGGAAGGCTTTGGCGGTGCCGACTTTTTCCGCGTTCCCGGCCGTCGTGGCCACGCGGGCGCCAACGGCCTTGGCCAGCTGGATGGCCATGGTGCCGATACCGCCTGTGGCTCCGTGGATGAGGACAGTTTCGCCCGGCTGCAGCTGCGCCGTCATGATCAGGTTGGAGTACACGGTCGCGGCGACCTCGGGCAGCGATGCGGCCGTGACCAGATCCACGCCGTCGGGGATCCTCAGGACCTGACCGGCGGGCACGGCCACCTTCTGGGCATATCCGCCGCCGGCGAGCAGCGCCACCACCTTGTCCCCACGGAAAACGCCTTGGTCACGCCCGGACCGAACCCTGCGATCCGGCCGGAGACCTCCAGCCCGGGGACCTCGGAGGCGCCCGGGGGCGGCGGGTAGAAGCCCTTGCGCTGCTGGACATCGGCACGGTTAAGGCCCGCGGCCACGACGTCGATCAGCACCTCCCCGGGGCCGGCCACCGGGGCCTGAACCTCACGGACTTCCAGGACCTCGGGTCCGCCGGGCTCTGAGATATAGACAGCCTTCATGGAGCACTCCCGATTCCTAACTGGCTCCGCGCACGTTCGCCGCGATCGCCAGGTCCGATCAACATCACTCCCCAGAATATGGCGGGGAGCTGCACACGTCCGCAAGCGCACCGTGTTTTTGGTTTTTGTGGCAGCCGACTGCCTATGAAAGACTACTCGTTAGGGAAGGTTGTCCGAGCGGCCGATGGAGCTGGTCTTGAAAACCAGTGTGCGGTGACCCCGTACCAAGAGTTCGAATCTCTTACCTTCCGCGGGAGCGCAGATCTTGCGCGGTTCAGAGGCCGGCCCGGGGCGATCGAAAGATCGTTCCGGCCGGCCTTACTCGTCTCCGCCCCGGAGTGAAACTCCTGACCGGCCCAAGAATCATCAGGTGTCAGTGTTGGCCGTGTTGGCGGCCAACTGGCAGCCCAAGGTAACGGTTCAGCACCGTCTTCCAGACCTGACAATAACTTCCGGCCGCATACCTGATACTGAGGTCTCGAGCGGGATAATCACCCCGCCGTCGCAAATATTGGGGGAACAATTAAGTGGGTCTCAACCGCACCGGGTTTTACGCGCATGCCACAATGGCGGGCATTGCGCTCAGCCTCGTCCTTGCCGGATGTGCATCACGGCCAGGAACTGATCCTGCCGCTGCCGCTCCGCGCTCGACCACCGGGTCCACGGCTGGGGCCGCGCCGACCGTGACGGCCACACCAACCGCCACTCCAGCACCGGTGGCGCCGACCGCCAGCGCGGCACCCCCGGTGGCGGCGCCTGCCCCGTCAGCGAAGCCTGCAGCACCTGCGCGGAAGACGTTCACTTTCCCGGATGGCCACATTTCCTTCACGTATCCGTCGACCTGGACCGTGCGCACGGTCCTCCCGCCTGCCCGAACCGTCCCCGGCGTTGAAGCGATCGTTTCCGACGGCGCCGGCAACGATCTGCTCTCACTACAAAATGGCTTTACCACTGGTTGTGCAGCTGCGCCCACCTCCCGCGAAGTGTTCGATAAGGCGCAGGCTCCGGGAATGACCGCACCAGACGGCACTAAACCTGTTTTTGGGTTCGCCGTGGAATCCTCTTCGACCCGCGATTTTTACGGAATGGGTCTCCGCGATCCTCGATACCTGGAGCAGGGCAAAGGCGTCACCTCAAGCTGCGGGCTCCTTGCAACGGGGAACGGAGGGCTCACCACGAGTGTTCTTTTCAACAACCCCGCGTTCCCGACCCGGGCCGCCGCTAAGGCCTGGATGGCAACAGACCAATACGCCCAGCTCAAGGCGCTGCTCGTCAGCCTGAACTACGTCTAAGGCAACTCCGGCGCCGGGTAACACGCTCTCTGGCGGCACGGAACTTTCCCTCCTTCAGCTGGTTGCCCGGCGCCGTTCGATCGTGGCGTCGTCGCTTGCACTCCAGCTGGCGAGGAGGTGCAGCCGTTCCGCTGAGGGCGAGCCCGGCTCGGCGGTGTAGACCAAGAGGACCAGGCCCGGTTCCGCGGTGATCGCCAGTTCCTCGTAGGCCAGCGTGAGTTCGCCGGCCACGGGGTGGTGAAAGCGTTTCGTGCCGGACCCGTGAGTCCGCACATTATGGGCGCCCCACAGTGTCCGAAACGTCTCACTGCGGGTCGACAGTTCGCCGACCAGGTCCTGCATGGTGCGGTCGTGGGGGTCGCGGCCGGCTTCAGCGCGCATGATGCCGACGCACATTTCGCCGAACAAGTCCCAGTCGGGGTAGAAGTCGCGCGAGGCGGGGTCGAGGAACTGGAACCGCGCCAAGTTAGGGGTGCGGCCGCCGTCCCCGATCACCGGAGAGTAGAACGCCCGGCCCAACGCGTTCGTCGCGAGCAGGTTCTGGTACGGGTCGCGAACGAATGCGACGCCCTCGGTGATCGCTTCCAGCGCCCACTGCAGGCTCAGACGCGCCCCTGCCTGGACGGTCGCGCGCCTGCGCGACCGTCCAGAGGTCGGGATGCCGTCTGCGGCGCGGGCCAGATCGAACAAGTGGGCACGCTCGGTGTCGTCAAGCCGGAGGGCCCGGGAGATGGATTCGAGCACGGACGAGGACGCACCGGCGATGGAACCGCGCTCCAGCTTGGCGTAGTACTCCACGCTGACGTCGGCGAGGACCGCAACCTCGCTGCGCCTCAATCCGGCCACCCGTCGGTTCGAGCCTGCCGCAAGGCCCGCTTGTTCCGGCGTCAGTCGTGCACGGCGCGACATCAGGAACTCACGCACTTCACCCCGGTTATCCATGCATCAAGGGTAAATCGCTGCGGCCAAACAAGGGGTTCCCTCCCGGTACACGTCTCACCGGGGACTCCCCCGCCCGCGGAAATCGGGCTTGACTGGCCAGAGCGTTGACTGTGCTTCGCGGCCTGCGGAACGGTCGACGACGTCGGGCGAGGCGCCGCTTCCGGTGGCTACGCAGCCACGCTTGACCAACCCCAACGCTGAGGCATTACCGCCACCCACGAAAGGACCCGCATGACGACCGCCCCCACCCGAACACCGGCACAGGAAGCCAGTGCCTTGGTCGACGCCACACCAGAGGGCAGCGCACAAGAAAACAGAGAACAAGAAGACAACGCACAGCAAAGACTGCCCCTGACCGCACTCGTGGTCCTGGCCGCCATGGGATTTATCCTCGTCGCCACCGAGACCATGCCTGCCGGCCTGCTTCCTGTCATTGCCGCCGGCCTCCACACCGGCGAAGGTACGGTGGGTCTGCTGGTCAGCGCATACGCCCTCGGAACGGTCATCGTCACCATCCCCGCGATCATGCTGACGCGTGGCATGCGACGAAAGCCGCTGCTGCTCGGCGGTATCGCCGGTCTCGTGCTTGCCACCACGGTCACCGCAGTCTCACGTGATGTGACGTTGTCACTCGTGTCACGATTCTTTGCGGGCGCGTTCTCGGGAATCATCTGGGGAATGCTCGCCGCTTACGGGCGCCGCATCAGCCCGCCCCGGCACGCAGGGTTGTCCTTGGCCATCGTGTCCACCGGGGCGCCCCTCGGATTCGCGTTCGGCACCCCACTCGGCGCCTGGATCGGAACAGCTTTCGATTGGCGCTGGTCCTTCGGTGCCCTGTCCGTCCTCGGGGGCATCGTGGCTGCGCTGGTCCTGGGATGCGTCCCCGACGCCGCCGGCCAACCGCGGGCGTCACGGCTCCCCCTGGGCCGGGTGTTCAAGATCCCCGGCGTCGCCGTCATCCTGGCCGTCATCGTCGCCTGGATGCTCGCCCACAGCACCATCTACACCTACATCGCCCCCTACCTCCGGGCCACCGGCACCGGCCTCTCCGCCAGCCTGGTCCTGCTGGTCTACGGCATCGCGTCCGTCGTCGGGGTCGCCGTCACCGGTGCGCTGCTGGACCGCCACCCGAGGCCCCTCCTTCACCTCAGCGTCACCGTGTTCGTCGCTTCCGGACTCATTCTGCTGATCGGACATGCATCGGCAATGGCCATCCTGATCGCCGCCGCGCTCTGGGGCCTCACCTTCGGCGGCGCATCAGCCCAGGTCCAGGGACCACTCACCACCGCCGGAGGCGACAACGCCGACGTCGCCAATGCATTCCTCCCGGTCGCCTTCAACCTGGCTATCTTCGGCGCGGGCATTCTCGGCGCGCTCCTCCTGACCCCATTCGACGGGCTGGTGCTCCCGGTCGTCATGATCGCCCTCGGCATCACCGCCCTGCTGCTCACCCTGTACGGCCGACGCTCGGCATTCCCGCGCCGGCTCTGACTGGCCATGCATTGAAACTGTCCGTGCCCCGTCATAGTCTCTCTGTGTCTCCACCACCCCATCTCCACACAAACCAGAGTCCGGCGGCCGCACGTCAACGGCCGCCACAGAGAGCAGGAGCCTCCATGCCCACACCCGAGCACTCCAACGGCGCACCATGTTGGATCGACCTCATGACATCCGATGCCGAGAAGGCCAAGTCGTTCTACGGTGCGCTGTTCGGTTGGACGTACCAGACCGGCGACGAAGCAAAATACGGCGGCTACATCACCGCCTGGAAGGACGGCAAGTCCGTCGCCGGCCTGATGCAGAAGCAGGAGGATCAGGCCGCGTGGCCGGACATGTGGTCCACGTACCTGCGCTCGGAGGACGCCGCCGCCACCGTCAAGGCGGCAACGGAACACGGCGGCCAGGTCTACATGCCGCCCATGGACGTCCCCGAACAGGGCAGCATGGCGATGATCGCCGACGCCACGGGCGCGTCGGTCGGCGTGTGGCAGCCGGCTGAGATGAAGGGCTATGAACTGGCGGCCGAGCCCGGCGCCCCGGCGTGGCACGAGCTCCACGCCAAGGACTACGCCGCCGCCGTCAAGTTCTACCAGGACGTGTTCGGCTGGGACACCGACGTCATGAGCGACACCCCGGAGTTCCGCTACACCACCCTGGGCGCGGGCCCGGCGGCCAAGGCCGGGATCATGGACGCGTCTGCCTACCTTCCCGCCGAGGTCCCGTCCAACTGGCAGGTTTACTTCGCCGTGGAAGACGCCGACGCCTCCATCGAGACGGCAGTGTCCCTCGGCGCCAAGGTCATCGACGGGCCGGACAACACCCCGTTCGGCAGGCTCGCCACACTGACCGACCCCACGGGCGCGATGTTCAAGATCGTGGCTGACACCGGACAGGGCGGGCAGTCCGCCACGGACGCCTAACCGGCCAGGACACCAGAGCTCTTCCCACCTAATTACAAAAATTGTTGTAGGAAATACCGGCCAGAGCCTTCCCCGAGGGCTACTGGCCGGTATTCTGCTGTGGAGCGTCCGGTGGAGGCACCCGGACACCGCTCACCCGTATCACCAGTCACCATCGCCCGGGGCTTTCGAGCCGCTCCGGGAAGGCTGCGGCGCGTCCCGCTGGGGGGCGTCCCGCCGAATGCACGTTTAGTCCATACGTTGTTCATTCACCCCTGTTTGGATGGGCCCGGCACGACTTGACCAGGAGTTCTGGCCGGCCACTGTCCGCTGCACCCTGCGGACGCACTGCACCCTGCCCTTTACCCGGGGCACCCTAATGAGAGTTAGAGCGGATGAAAATAACACCCTGGAAAACAGCGCTGGGCTCAGCACTGTCGGCGGCGCTGATAGCAGCTCCACTGGCGGCGGCCGTGCCGGCTAACGCCACCGAACCGTTGCCGGCAGCAACCGGAACCTCGCCGGTGGTCATCAACGAGGCCTATCTCAGCGGCGGCAGCTCCGGCGCGGCCTTCAAGAACAAGTTTGTCGAGCTGTACAACGGCTCCGACGCACCGGTCTCACTGGAGGGCTGGAGTCTCCAGTACCGCTCAGCCCCGGGCACCGGTGCGCCGAGCTCGGTGGCAGCCCTGGCGGGCAGCATTCCCGCCAAGGGCTACTACCTGCTCAAGGGCGGCAGCAACGGCACGGCCGGCACCGACCTGCCGGCCGCCGACGCCACCGCCACCGGTTTCAACCCGGCCGGTGGCGGCGGCACGATCGTGCTGGCCAAACAGGCCACAGCACTCAACCCGCTGCCGACAGGCTCGGTCATCGAACCGACCAACGTCGCGGACCTCCTCGGCTACGGCACCTCGAACACCTTCGAGGCCCAGGCGGCCGCGGCGCCGTCGGGAAACACCGACGTCAAGAGCATCAACCGCAGCAACGGCGGGGACACCAACAACAACGCCGCCGACTTCGCACTGAACGCAGCCATCACGCCGACGGCGGCCAGTGGCGCTGCCGGCCCCGTGGACCCGGGGCCGGGCACGCCTCCGGCCGCCAAGACCATTGCCGAAATCCAGGGCAACGGCACCGCAAGCCCGCTGGCAGGATCCTCGGTCACCACCCGCGGCAGGGTCACTGCCACGTTCCCCACCGGCGGCTTCGCCGGGTACTACGTCCAGACCCCCGGCACAGGCGGCGATCTCACGCCGGCCAACCACGCGGCGTCGGACGCGGTGTTCGTCTACTCGCCGTCCACAGTCGACGCCGTCAGGATCGGCGACTACGTCGAGCTCACCGGCGCAGTCAGCGAATTCTTCGGCATGACCCAGCTGAACGTCGCCGCGGCGGCCGATCTGAAGAAGCTCACCGAGGCCGCACCCGAGGTCAAGGCCACCGGCTTCGCCCTGCCCGCCGACGAGGCCTTCCGTGAGTCCCTCGAAGGCATGCTGCTCACCCCGCAGGGCCCCGTCACGGTGGCGGACAACTTCTCGCTGAACCAGTACGGCGAGATCGGCCTGGCCGGCGGCACCACCGCGCTGGCGCAGCCCACCGCCGTCGCGCCGTTCGGTTCTGCGGAGTACACCGCCACGGTCGCGGCGAATGCCGCCCGCGGCATCAAGCTCGACGACGGCGCCACCACGAACTTCCTCAAGGACGCCGCCACGAAGGCCCAGGTGCTCCCGTACCTGACCACGGCCGATCACGTCCGGGTCGGCGCGCCGGTGACGTTCAAAACCAACGTGGTACTCAGCTACGCGAACAATGCCTGGAAGTTCCAGCCCCTGACCCAGCTGACGGCCGCCAACGCGGACACCGTCCAGCCGGCCAGCTTCGGCGCCACCCGCGCGGACACCCCGGCAGCCGTGGGCGGCAATCTCAAGCTCGCCTCCTTCAACGTGCTGAACTACTTCCCCACCACCGGCGACCAGATCTCCGGCTGCACGTTCTACCCGGACCGGGACGGCAACCCCATCACGGTCAAGGGCGGCTGCGACGTCCGCGGCGCGGCGAACGCGGAGAACTTCAAGCGGCAGCAGGACAAGATCGTCGCGGCGATCTCCAAGTCCGGGGCCGACGTCGTCACGCTCATGGAGGTCGAGAACTCGGCCCAGTTCGGCAAGAACCGGGACGACGCCCTCGCCAAGCTGGTGGATGCGCTGAACATCGCCACGCCGGGGATCTGGGACTACGTCCGTACGCCCGCCAACGCACCCCCGCTGGCGGACGAGGACATGATCCGCACCGCGTTCATCTACAAGTTGGCCGCCGCCGAACCGATCGGCGAATCCATCATCCACAACGACACGGTCGCGTTCGCCAGCGCCCGCAAGCCGATGGCCCAGGTCTTCAAGCCGGTCGGCGCCTCCGATGACAAGAAGTTCATCGCGATCGCCAACCACTTCAAGTCCAAGGGCTCCGCCGCGACGCCGGATGACACCGACAAGGGCCAGGGCGCCTCGAACCTGGCGCGCACCGCCCAGGCCAAGTCCCTGCTGGCGTTCGCCGACGAACTGCAGAAGTCCAAGGGCACGGACAAGGTCTTCCTGATCGGTGACTTCAACTCCTACGCCAAGGAGGATCCGATTAACGTCCTCACGGGCGCCGGGTACGTCAACCAGGATGAGAAGGCCAAGAACGCCGACAGGTCCGCCAAGCACTCCTACCTGTTCGGCGGCCTCGTGGGCTCGCTGGACCACATCCTCGCCTCCCCGGCGGCCAACGCCGCCGTCACCGGCGCGGACATCTGGAACATCAACTCCGTGGAATCCGTGGCGCTGGAGTACAGCCGCTACAACAACAACGTCACCGACTACTACGCTCCGGACCAGTTCCGGGCGAGCGACCACGATCCCGTGGTGGTGGGCCTGAACTTGCCCGTCACCCCGGCAAGTGTTGAGCTGAACTTCCTGGGCATCAACGACTTCCATGGCCGCATCGATTCCAACACCGTGTTCTTCGCCGGGACCATCGAGAAGCTGCGCGCCGCTGCCGCCCCGGGCGCCACGGCGTTCATTTCGGCCGGCGACAACATCGGCGCCTCGCTGTTCGCCTCGGCGATTGCCAAGGACCAGCCGACCATCGACGTGCTGAACGCCCTGGAGCTGCGCACCTCCGCGGTGGGCAACCACGAGTTCGACGGCGGCTGGGCTGACCTGCGCGACCGCGTCACTGCCGGCGGGACCAACGCCAAGTTCCCGTACCTGGGCGCCAACGTCTACGCCAAAGGCACCACCACCCCGGTCCTGCCGGAATACACGGTCCTGGACATGAACGGCGTGAAGGTCGCCGTGATCGGCACGGTTACGCAGGAGGTGCCGTCCCTGGTCACGCCGTCAGGCATCGCGGACCTTGAATTCGGTGACCCCGTCGACGCGATCAACCGGGTCGCGGCGAAGATCAAGGCGGACAAGCTCGCCGACGTCATCATCGTGGAGAACCACGACGGCGCCGGGTCGGGCGCACCCGAGGGCGCCACTTTGGAGCAGGAAATCGCCGCGGGCGGCCCCTTCGCCAAGATGGTCCAGAAGGTCACCCCGGATGTGGCGGCGATCTTCAACGGCCACACCCACAAGCAGTACGCGTGGGACGCCCCGGTCCTGGACGCGGCGGGCCAGCCCACGGGCAAGACCCGCCCGATCGTCCAGACCGGAAACTACGGCGAGTTCATCGGCCAGATCCAGCTGACCATCGACACCAGGACCATGTCGGTGACCGGGTACAAGGCCGGCAACGTCCAGCGCACCACCAGCGCCGCGCAGCCGGCAGCCGATCTTGTGGCGCAGTACCCGCGCGTCGCGGCCGTCAAGGCAATCGTGGACAAGGCCCTGGCCGACGCCGCGGTGGTCGGCAACCAGCCTGTCGGCAAGGTCACGGCGGACATGACGACGGCGTTCGCCGGTTCCCCGGCTGTGCGCGATGACCGGAGCAGCGAGTCCACGCTCGGCAACCTGGTGGCGGACTCCCTGGTGGATGCGCTGAAGGCGCCGGACCTCGGCGCCGCCGAAATCGGCGTCGTCAACCCGGGCGGCCTGCGCAACGAGCTGTACTACGCCCCCGACGGCACGATCACGTACGCCGAGGCCAACGCGGTGCTGCCGTTCGTGAACAATCTGTGGACCACGTCCCTGACCGGTGCGCAGTTCAAGACCCTGCTGGAGCAGCAGTGGCAGACCAACCCGGACGGCACGGTTCCCAGCCGTGCGTACCAGCAGCTGGGCCTGTCCAAGAACGTGAACTACACCTACGACGCCGCCCGCGCCGCCGGTGACCGGATCACCTCGATCCGGGTCAATGGTGCACTGATCGACCCGGCGAAGTCCTACCGGATCGGGACGTTCAATTTCCTGGCCACCGGCGGCGACAACTTCCGCATCTTCAAGGAAGGCGCGGGCACCAAGGACTCCGGGCTCGTGGACCGCGACGCCTGGATCAAGTACCTGCAGGCCCACAACCCGGTCTCGCCGGACTTCGCCCGCCGCTCCGTGGCTGTCGTGAACACGACGGCGGCCGAGGTCAAGGGCGGCGAATCCATCACACTGGCGGTTTCGAAGCTGGACCTCACCTCGCTGGGCAGCCCGGTGAATGCCTCGCTGCGCGCCGAGTTCACGGACGCTGCGGGCACCGTGACGGCCCTGGGTACGGTACCGGTGACCGCCGGCGCCGCCAACGTGAGCGTGTTGGTTCCCGCTGGCGCCGCCGCCGGCACGGGCACCCTGGTGCTTACCGCCGTCGAATCCGGCACTGTGGTGAAAACGGCGGTGAAGGTCGCGGCCAGCGTCCCCGTCCCGCCGAAGTGCACGCCGCCGGTCAAGCCGACCAGGCCAGGGGATCTCGTGGGCCAGGTGAACTACGGGACAGCCATGGCCGCCTACCGGAAGTGCCTCAAGGGCTGATGCCTTAGCCCGGACTTCCTGGTCCCCCACCACGGCACATGCCCTCCCCTGGCCCGCAGCACTGGACATAAGCACCAACTGTCCACTGCCCGGCCCCAGGGGAGGGCTTGTCCATTCTTGGAGGCAGGCGCGCCGGAGGACATGTCCACTCTTGAGCGGTTCCGGAGCTGCGGGCTAGGGGGTGCGGGCTGCGGGCTACGGGCTAGGGGTGCGGGCTAGGGGGCCAGGATGTCGCGGGCGATCTCGTCGGCGTCGCGCAAGGTGCGCTGGCCGCTGCGGTAGACCGGGCCGGTCTTCGGCCGGGCCTCGGCGGCGATGGCCGTGCCCCATTGCGTGGCGGAGAGCTGAAGCCCGAGCACGTAAAGCCCCGGTGTCACGGACCCATTGGCACCCAGCGGCCGGTACGGATGCGGGACGACGTCCAGCCCGGAAGTCTGCACCGGGGTCCCCTCCACGCTCATCATGAGGCGCGGCCGCACCAGCCCCTCGGCGAGCAACTGCTCCAACAAGGGCGAAGAGTTGACGGCCACCCGGTTGGCCGGGGCCAGCGCCTCGATCATCGCCGCCGCGGACACGGCCCCCGACCCGGAACCGGACACAGCCCCCGCCCCAAAACCGGACACAGCGTTCTCCGTCCGGTCCCTTACCGCACCCGCGTGCGCCGTCCCTGATGCAGCACCGATCACGCCGGCACTGCCCACAAAACCGCGGACCCCAGCACCGCCCGCGGCAGCACCACCGATGCCGGCAGGCTCCATCGCGGCACCTTCCGCCCCGCCGTCGGCGCTTTCATCCATTCCGCCGCCCACCCATGGTGACGCCGCGGTGAACATCCGGGCCCGCCGGTCCACGCCGAACTTGGGGTCAGGGCCCACGAAGCGCACGATTCCCGCCCGGGCCAGTGCCGCGAGCTGCGCGGAGCGCAGCGCCGGCGGACCGCTCGCCAGGCCTTCCACGAATGATTCGAACCAGCCCCGGAGGCCCGCGACC
Source organism: Arthrobacter sp. 01T425 (assembly GCF_056398725.1). NCBI lineage: Bacteria > Bacillati > Actinomycetota > Actinomycetes > Micrococcales > Micrococcaceae > Arthrobacter > Arthrobacter sp. 01T425. Next base: position 55,885 of record NZ_JBFTPY010000021.1, read on the forward strand.
CAGGATTCGTCCGTGATGCCGCTATCGGCCACAGCGGTCTTGAGCACGGCCCGGCCGTGGTGCAGCGCGCCGATCGCCATCTTCACCGGATCGTCCTCACCAAGGGCCGAGCGCCGGGCGTCGTCGAGCAGGTAGTCGACGACGGCGGCGTCCAGTTCGGCTCTGGAGTCAAACGAGCGCCCGGCCAGGGGCGCCGCGAGGCCGAGCAGGTCCAGGCGGTGGGATGCCCGGACATGGACGGCAATCACCGATTCCGCCGTGTGCTCCCATTTGACGGTCGAGTGAGCGTGCGGCCGCAAAGACTCGTCCAGGGCGCGCAGGAACTCGGCCGGGCCGGTCAGGATGGCATCGGGCTGCGAGCGCGCGAGCGTGGAGTAGTAGGCCCAGACCGCGTCCCGGTGCAGGAGCGGCCAGAGGTCGTAGTCGAAGGAGGGCCGGATTCCGGAGTCGGCGAACTTCGCGATCGCGCCCTCAGTGCAGTAGCGCAGCCGGACCGTTCCGGGGTAGTAGCCGGTGAGTGTCGCCTTCGCCCGGTAGGGGGTGCCGCGGCGTGAGGCGGCGATGATGAGCGGTTCGCGGCCGGACGGCAGATACGTCAGTTCAGCGTTGCCCTCTCCGGCAACGAACCGGCCGCCGCGCCCTTCCGTCAGCTGTCCCATCACGTCAAAGAAGTTCAGGCCCATGCCGCGCACCAGGACAGGTTTGCCTCCCGGCACCCGGGACCAGTCGACGTCGGCGGGCGCCGCCGGCGGCACGTACAGGAGACCGAGTTCCTCCGCCGCGGAAAGCAGCTCCCGCTGTTCAGGGTTCAACCGCGCGTCGAGGTGGCCCACGGCCAGCACCACAGAGTCGACGGTAAGTACGGTGCCGTCGTCGAGCACGACGTCGAACCGCACCGCAGCGTCCTTCGCGCCGGCCGGCCCGGAGGCGGCCAGGTCCGGGCCCGGCGCCGCGGCGGCCTCCGCGGCGGCGTGGCGGACGGACGTCGCCCTCGCCGCGTGGAAGTCCACGCTGACGCCGGCCGGCAGCACGGTGAGCAGTTCCTCGAGGGTGGACCGCAGGTAACGGCCGTAAAGGGCCCGGCTGGGGAAGTCCGCCTCGCCGAGCCGTGAGAGCTCGGCACGTTCGTCGTCAGTGAGCGAAGGGTGCGGGTGGGCCTGCTGGAGTTCGCGCCACTGGTCGAATGTGCGCCCGGCCAGGGGCGGCACGAGTTCCGGGTCTTCGGGGACCACGGTGGGATAGAAGGACTGCGTGTTCATCAGGTACAGCCGCGACTGTCCGGGCTGCCAGACGTGCCCCGGGCCCGCCGGGTAAGGGTCCACCACGTCGATGTGCAGGGTGTCCGCGGAGCCGGCGGAGGCCCAGTTGGCGAGGAGCCGTTCCAGCACGCTCGTGCCCCGGGGACCGGCGCCTATCACTGCCGTCCGGATGCTTCGAGATATGCCCACGGCATCCAGCGTATCGGCAACCGGCCGCCGGCTTGACCTCGGTGTGACTTGCCACTGCCGCACCGATGTTCTTGGATGGGAAAATGACCACCACAGAAGCTGACCACCCGTCCGCGTCCGGCGAGGCCACCGGTGCCCTCCCGGCTGGAGGGACTTCCCCCGAACCCGTCGACGAGAACATCTGGCTGGAGGACATCTACGGCCAGGAGCAGCTGGCGTGGGTCCGTGAACAGAACGCCCGCACCGAGGAGCTCCTCGAGGACGCCGACTACGCCGATCTGGAAGGCCGGATCCTGGAGGTCCTCGACTCCACCGACCGGATCCCCATGGTGGGCAAGCACGGCGAGTGGTACTACAACTTCTGGAAGGACCGGGACAACCCCCGGGGCCTGTGGCGGCGCACCAGCTGGGACAGCTACCGGGCCGGGACCCCCGAGTGGGATGTCCTGCTGGATGTCGACGCCCTCGCCGCCGCCGAGGGCCAGGACTGGGTCTTCCACGGCGCCAACTTCCTCCGCCCGGCCCCGGGTGAACCCCACCGGCGGGCCCTGCTGGCGTTCTCCCCCGACGGCGGGGACGCCAACCGCCACCGGGAGTTCGACGTCGAGGCCCGCGGCTTCGTGGACCCGGCCGACGGCGGCTTCGACCTCCCGACCGGCAAGGGCAACGCCTCCTGGCTGGACGGGGACACCCTGCTGGTCGCCACCACCGCCCACGATCTGCCGCGGACCACCTCGTCCTATGCCCGCACCGGGGTGAAGCTGCGCCGCGGCGAGTCCCTGGCCCAGGCCGAGCAGCTGTTCGACATTCCCGAGGACCACATGATGGCGATCGTGGCCCACGACTCCACACCGGGCTTCGAACGCACCTTCGCCGTCGACTGGATCAGCTTTTTCGAGAAGAACACCTCGGTGCTGCGCGATGGTGCATGGGTGCAGATCGACGTGCCGGCGGACGTGAACCTGAGCTCGCACCGTGAATGGCTGTTGTTCCGCCCGCAGCGTGACTGGACCGTCAACGGCACCACCCACCCGGCGGGCTCCCTGCTCGCGGCCGGCTTCGAGGACTTCCTCGCCGGCTCCCGGGACCTCGCCGTGCTCTTCACGCCCGATCCGCACACCTCCCTGCAGTCCTGGAGCTGGACGCGGGACTTCCTGCTGCTGAACCTGCTCCGGGACGTGTCCTCGGAGATCCACGTCCTGGATCCGCGGCGCCCCGGTACGGACGCCGCCTGGGCCGCCACCGTGCTGGACGCCTGCCCGCCCCTGCACGACGTCAATGCCTTCGCGGTGGACGACGAGGACGACGCCGAAGGCTCGGACGACGACGGTACCGGCGGCGCCGCCTCGGTCGCCGAAGGCGAGGCACCGGGCGCAGGGAACGACTTCTGGCTGGTGGCCACCGGCTTCACGACGCCGACCACCCTGACCCGCGGGACACTCGCCCGCGACGGCGGATCCGTGACCAGCACGCACGAGGTGATCCGGACCTCCCCGTCATTCTTCGACGAGGCGGGCTACGAGGTCCAGCAGCACTTCGCGGCCTCCAGCGACGGCACGAAGGTTCCGTACTTCCAGGTGGCCGCCAAGGACCTGGTGCTGGACGGCCAGAACCCGACCCAGCTTTCCGGCTATGGCGGCTTCGAGATTTCGCGGACGCCGGCGTACAGCGGCGCGATCGGCCGGGCATGGCTGGAGCGGCGGACCGCGGAGTCCAGCGGCGTAGAGGGCGAGGGCACGCACCGCCGCGGCGGCGTCTACGTGGTGGCGAACATCCGCGGCGGCGGCGAGTACGGGCCGGACTGGCACCGCGCCGCGCTCCAGGGCAACCGCCACCGGGCGTACGAGGACTTCGCCGCCGTCGCGAAGGACCTGATCTCCCGCGGCGTCACGTCCCGTCAGCGGCTCGGCTGCGTGGGCGGCTCCAACGGCGGGCTGCTGGTGGGCAACATGCTCACCCAGTACCCTGAGCTTTTTGGCGCCGTGTCCTGCGGGGTCCCGCTCCTGGACATGCGCCGGTACACCAAACTGTCCGCGGGCTATTCCTGGATCGGCGAATACGGCGACCCCGACGTGCCCGAGCAGTGGGAGTTCCTGAAGACGTTTTCGCCGTACCACCTGCTCAAGGACGGCGTGGACTACCCGGAGACGTTTATTTGGACGGCGACTTCAGATGACCGGGTGGGGCCGGTCCAGGCCCGGAAGATGGCGGCCCGCATGCAGGCCATGGGCATCCCCAATGTCTGGTTCCACGAGGCGCTCGAGGGCGGCCACGCGGGGGCTTCGGACAACCGGCAGGCGGCGGCCCTGCAAAGCCGCAGCCAGCATTTCCTGTGGCGGGCCCTCGCCGGCACCGAGGCGTAAGGCCCACACCCAAGCAACGCGGGGTCACTTAGCGCCCATCCGGCGGCCCCGCATGGGCCGGATCTGACCCCGCGTTGCTCTGGAGCGGCCGTTTTGCACTGCGTGGCACCTTCTGCGTATCCTTGGTTGGCTAGTTATTAGCAATTGGAGACGTGCCAGAGCGGCCGAATGGGCTTCACTGCTAATGAAGTGTGGGGCACAACTCCACCGGGGGTTCAAATCCCCCCGTCTCCGCGTTTGGCCCCGGTCCTCGGACCGGGGCCTTTTGCGTTCCCGGGCAGATCAGGGCGGATCGACGTCGTTCAGTCGCGCTGGTCTGCCCCCAGAAGTCATGTCCCCCCGGCCCGGCCCGTCCGGTGGCCGGACGCCTCACGCCCGCCGGCGGATCCGGATGGCAGGATAGGCCCATGTCGAGCAACACGGAATTTGACGCCATCATCGTCGGCGGCGGCCACAACGGACTGGCCGCGGCCGCGTACCTGGCCAAGGCCGGGCGGGACGTCCTGGTCCTGGAAAAGCTGGCACACGCCGGCGGCGCAGCGGTATCCGCGCACGCGTTCGACGGCGTCGACGCCCGCCTCTCGCGCTATTCGTACCTCGTCAGCCTCCTGCCCCGGCAGATCATCGACGACCTCGGCCTGCGCATCACGCTGGCGCGGCGGCGCTATTCCTCCTACACCCCGGACCCCGCGGATGCCAGCCGGGCCCTGCTGGTGGACAACGGGGACGAGGCCGCCACGGCCGCGTCGTTCGCCGCCGTCGGCGCTCCCGACGGCGAGTTCGGCGCCTTCACCGCGTTCTACGCCGCGTGCCGGCAGCTCACGGAGGCACTCTGGCCCACCATGACCGCGCCGCTGCTGGCGCGGTCCGCGGCGCGGGCCCTCGCCGCCCGGGCCGGGGCCGACGCGGCGTGGGAGGCCATGATCGAACATCCCATCGGACAGGCGATCCGCCGGGAGCTGGGCAGCGACCTGGTCCGTGGTGTGGTCCTGACGGATGCGCTGATCGGTACCTTCGCCCGGGCTGACGACGAGGACCTGCAGCAAAACATCTGCTTCCTCTACCACCTGATCGGCGGCGGGACGGGGGACTGGGACGTGCCGGTCGGCGGCATGGGCGCGGTCTCCGGCGAGCTGGAGCGGGCCGCGCGCGACGCCGGCGCGACCATCCTGACCTCCGCGGACGTGACCGCCGTCCGGCCCGGCGGCGCCGTGGACTACCGCCACGGCGGGCGGGACCATTCGTCTTCCGCCCGGTGGGTGCTGTCCAATGTGGCGCCGGTGGTCCTCGACCGGCTGCGCGGCCGGCCTGCCGCCGACCTGTCAGCCGGCGCCGCCGCCGGCCCCAATCCGAACCATCAGCGCGAGGGTGCGCAGGTCAAGGTCAACCTCCTGCTCAAACGCCTCCCGGAGCTGCTGGACGGATCCGTCAGCCCCGAGGCCGCGTTCGGCGGGACGTTTCACATCAACGAGACCTGGTCCCAGCTCGACGCCGCCTACAGCACCGCCGCCGCCGGATCCGTGCCCTCGCCGCTGCCGTGCGAAATCTACTGCCACTCGCTGACCGACCCCACCATCCTGTCCCCGGAACTGCAGGCCGCCGGCGCCCAGACACTGACCGTCTTCGGCCTGCACGTCCCGGACCGGCTGGTCACGGCGGAGAACAACGAGGACCGCCGCACCGAACTGCAGGCAGCCGTCCTGGCCTCCCTGAACTCCGTCCTGGCTGAGCCCGTCGAGGATCTGCTCATGACGGATCCGGACGGGCGGCCCTGCATTGAAACCAAGACCACCCTGGACATTGAACGCGCCGTCGGGATGCCCCGCGGCAATATCTTCCACGGCGGCCTCGACTGGCCTTTCGTGGAGGACGACGAACCGCTGGACACCCCGGCGCGCCGCTGGGGCGTGGCGACGGATGATCCGCAGATCCTGCTCTGCGGCTCCGGTGCCCGCCGCGGCGGCGCCGTCAGTGCGATCGGCGGACACAACGCCGCCATGGCTGTGCTGGAATCGGAACCACCCCTGCGCCATGGGTGAACCGGTGCAATGGGTGAATCAGTGCAATGGATGAGCCGGCGCTATGGGTGAACCGGACCGTGGAGACACGCGCATGAACGCCTCCCCGCGCGGCGCGGACCCGGCCGGGGGCAGCTGGAGCCCGCGGCTGGCCCTGCTGGTGGCCGCGACGTTCTTCATGGAGTTCCTCGACGGGACCGTCCTGACGACCGCCATACCCAGTATCGCCGCCGATTTCGCGGTGCCGGCCGCCGACGTGAACATCACCATGACCGCCTACCTGATGACGGTGGCGATGGGCATCCCGCTCAGCGGCTGGCTCGCGGAGCGGCTCGGTGCCCGCCGGGTGTTCTGTCTTGCCATCGCTATCTTCACGGCCGCGTCATTGCTCTGCGCGCTCAGCCAGGACCTGACCATGCTGACGCTGAGCCGTGTCCTGCAGGGTGCCGGCGGCGCCATGATGGTCCCGGTGGGCACGCTGGTGGTGCTCCGCGGCACCCCGAAGAAGGACCTGCTGCGGGCTACGGCCTTCCTCGTGTGGCCCGGGCTGCTGGCCCCGGTCCTCGCCCCGCTGGTGGGCGGAGCGCTGACGACCTACCTCTCCTGGCACTGGATCTTCCTGGTCAACCTCCCCCTGGGCCTGGCGGCCTTCCTGGCCGCGCTGCGCCTGGTCCCCCCAGTCCGCGGCGACAGCACGCGGCGCCTGGACTGGTTCGGACTGGTCCTGACCACGCTCGGGGTGGGATCCCTGCTGGTCGGCCTGGAATTGATGGGCGGCCGGGACGCCGGACTGCTGGCGGCCGCGGGGATCGCGGCGGGCCTGCTGTTCCTGGCCGCCGCCGCGGCCTGGATGCGGCGGACCAGCACGCCGCTGTTCAATCTGTCCGTCTTCGGCACGCGGACGTTCCGCGCGACGGCGACGGGAGGCTTCGTGTACCGCCTGACCATCAGCGCGGTGCCGTTCCTGCTGCCGCTGATGTTCCAGGTCGGTTTCGGCTGGGACCCGCTGCGCGCCGGGGCGATGGTGTCGGCCGTGTTCGTGGGGAACATCGGGATCAAGCCCGCCACGACGCCCCTGATCCGGCGTTTCGGGTTCAAGCCCGTCCTGGTGTTCGCGTCGCTGGCCTCCGCGGCCACTTTTGCGCTGTGCGCGCTGCTCGACGCCGGCACGCCGGAACCGCTGATTGTCGCGGTGCTGGTGGCCAGCGGGGCGTTCCGCTCGATCGGGTTCTCGGCGTACGCGTCCGTGCAGTACGCCGACGTCGTCCCGGCCCAGCTGCCGTCCGCCAACGCCGTCTCCGCGACGCTCGTGCAGCTCGCCACCGCGGCCGGGATCGCGGTCGGGGCGCTCCTGCTGCGGGTCTTCGAGGCAGGCGGCCGCGCGGGATCCACGGCGGTCGCCGGTGATCCGGCGGCGCCGTACCGGGCGGCGTTCCTGGCCATCGCGGTCCTGATGCTCCTGAGCACCCTGGACAGCCTGGTCCTCCCCCGCCACGCCGGTGCTGAGGTCAGCCGGCCTGGCCCAGCACCAGCGGCAGAACGGCGCCGGCGCCCGCGAGCCTGAGGGCCCGCCCGGAGACGGTCAGGGTCCAGCGGCTGTCCACGAGGTCGTCCACCAGCATGACGCTCTGGCCACGGATTCCAGCCAGGGCCTCCTCCAGCTCCGGTCCCACCACCAGGCGGTCCCAGACGCCGGCGAGCCGGTAGGCGCTGTTCCCGCCGCGGCCGCCGGTGGGTCCGCCGTGATTGAGCTGCAGCTGGCCCAGATACGGGATGCGGCCAATCTCCGAGATCCCGCGGGCCAGGGAATCCACCAGCAACGGCTTCCCGCGGGAGGGCAGGCTGATGATCGCGGCAGGCCGGCCGGCCCCGCTCCAGCCAGCGGTCCGGGCATCTCCGGTGCCCCACTCCCGGAGCACCTGGACGCAGGCCTGCAGCATGCCCGGGTCCACGGGCCGGTCGGGCGCACCGGCGGCGAAGGCCTCCCGCAGGGCCCCGCCCCAGCCAAGGTCCGTCAGGCGCGCCAGCACCCGGCCGTCCGCGAGGGCCTCATCCGGCTTGATCTTGCCCTTGACCGGCACGCCCAGGCGGTCCATGCCGCTGGGCCACTGCAGCCGCGGTTCCAGGGCGACGCCGGCCCGGCGCAGGGTCTGCCCGGCGGTCTCCGTGGCGTCCTCGGCGATGTCGGCGCGGAACCAGCGGCCCGCGCAGTTGTCGCAGCGGCCGCAGGCGCGGGCCGTTTCATCGTCCAGCACCGAGGTGATGTATTCCATCCGGCAGCCGGCCGTGTCCTGGTAGATGACCATCGAGTCCTGTTCATCCACCCGGGCCTCGGCGATCCGGCCGTACCGCTCGGCGTCGTAGTTCCACGGTTGTCCCGTGGAACGCCAGCCGCCGCCGACGCGTTCGACGGCGCCGTCCACGGCCAGGACTTTCAGCAGCAGCTCCAGCGGGGTGCGGCGCAGGTCCACCCGGGCCTCGAGCGCCACCGTGGACACCGCCGTGCCTGCCTCGGCGAGGGCCGTCAGGACCGCGGCAGCTTTCTCCTCGGACGGCATGGATGCGGTGGCGAAATACTGCCAGATGTCGCGGTCCTCGGATCCTGGCAGCAGCAGGACGTCGGCGTTGGCCGCGCCACGGCCGGCGCGGCCCACCTGCTGGTAGTACGCCACCGGCGACGACGGCGCGCCAAGGTGCACCACGAAGCCGAGGTCCGGCTTGTCGAAACCCATGCCGAGGGCCGAGGTGGCCACGAGCGCCTTGACCTGGTTGTCCTTCAGGAGCTGCTCGGCGCGTTCCCGGTCCGCGGGGTCCGTGCGGCCGGTGTAGGCGAGGACCTCGTGCCCCGCCTCGGCCAGCAGGCGGGCGGTGTCCTCGGCGGCCGAGACCGTGAGCGTGTAGATGATGCCACTGCCCTGCAGATCCTGCAGGTGGGTCAGCAGCCAGCCGAGGCGTTCGCGGGAATCGGGCAGGGTCAGGACACCGAGCCGGAGCGAATCCCGGCCCAGGGCGCCACGGATGGTGAGCACGTCCTTGCCGAGCTGTTCCTCGATGTCATGCACCACCCGGGAGTTGGCCGTGGCGGTGGTGGCGAGCACCGGGACGGTGTCCGGGAGCTGCGTGATGAGGTCCGCGATGCGCCGGTAGTCGGGGCGGAAGTCGTGGCCCCAGTCCGAGATGCAGTGGGCCTCGTCAATCACCAGCAGCCCGGTCCGGCGGACGAGCTCGGGCAGCTGGTTTTCCCGGAAGGACGGGTTGGTGAGGCGTTCGGGCGAGACCAGCAGGACGTCCACTTCATCGGCGGCGAGCTGCTCGCGGACAGTGTCCCAGTCCAGCTGGTTTGCTGAGTTGATCGCCACCGCCCGCACCCCGGCCCGCGCCGCGGCCGCGACCTGGTCCCGCATGAGGGCCAGGAGCGGGGACACGATCAGGGTGGGCCCGGCGCCGCGGCGGCGCAACAGCAGGGAGGCGACAAAGTACACGGCCGACTTCCCCCAGCCGGTGCGCTGCACCACCAGGGCCCGCCTGCCGCCGTCGACCAGGGCCTCAATGGCCTCGAACTGGCCGTCATGGAACTCGGCTTCAGGATGGCCCACGAGCTCCCGCAGTACGTTCTGGGCCTGTTCCCGGGTCGAGGATGGGGTGCCGGCTAGGGCCGTGCTGGAAAGGGCGTTCTGGTTACTGGCCATTGCTTCAGTATCCCAGCCCCCTCCGACAGCCACGAAGCCGGTACCCGCTATGTGCACAATCCGGCGTGTAGACAAGGGCGCGGACACCGGCCACAGCCTCAGGGCCGCAACGTAAGATAAGACGCGTGACTACGGACAAGACAAAGACTTTTGACCTCTCGACCTCGTTCAAGGCCTACGATGTGCGCGGAATCGTGGGGCAATCCATCACCGCGGAGATCGTCGAAGCCGTCGGTGCCGCCTTCGTCGACGTCCTGGAACTCACAGGGCAGACCGTGCTGGTGGGCGGGGACATGCGCCCCTCCTCCCCCGAGTTCGCCAAAGCCTTCGCGAACGGCGCAGCCACCCGCGGCGCCAACGTCCAGCTGCTGGACCTGATCTCCACCGACGAGCTCTACTACGCGTGCGGGGCCCTCAACGCCGCCGGCGCCACGTTCACCGCGAGCCACAACCCGGCCGAATACAACGGCATCAAGATGGCCAAGGCCGGTGCCGTGCCGATCTCCTCCGAAACCGGGCTCATGGAAATCCAGGCCCGCGCCGAGGAATACCTCAACGCCGGCGCCATCCCCGCGGCCGGCAGCACTGGCCTGATTGGCGTGCAGGACGTCCTCAAGGGCTACGCGGAGTACCTGCGCTCCCTGGTGGACCTGCGCGGTTCCCGGCCGCTGAAGGTTGTGGTGGATGCCGGCAACGGCATGGCCGGCCTCACCACCCCGGCCGTGCTTGGCGATGCCCTGCTGCCCAAGCTTCCGCTGGAGATCGTGCCGCTGTACTTCGAGCTCGACGGATCCTTCCCGAACCACCCGGCCAACCCGCTGGAGCCGGAAAACCTGCGCGACCTGCAGGCCGCCGTCGTCGAACACGGCGCGGACATCGGCCTGGCCTTCGACGGCGACGCCGACCGCTGCTTCGTGATCGACGAGAAGGGCGAGCCTGTCTCGCCGTCGGCCATCACCGGCATGGTGGCCCGCCGCGAAATCGCCCGCGCCCAGGGCCTCGGTGAAGACACGCCCACCGTCATCCACAACCTGCTGACCTCCCGCGCGGTGCCCGAACTCGTCGAACGCCACGGCGGCCGGCCCGTCCGCACCCGCGTGGGGCACTCCTTCATCAAGGCCGTCATGGCCGCGGAAGGGGCCATCTTCGGCGGGGAACACTCGGCCCACTTCTACTTCCGCGACTTCTGGAATGCGGACACCGGCATGCTGGCCGCCATGCACGTCCTCGCCGCCCTGGGCGAACAGGAGGGCCCGCTCTCCGAACTCGGCCGCGAATACGAGCCGTACCGGTCATCCGGTGAGATCAACTCGGAAATCGAGGACAAGGCCGCCGCGGTCGAGCGGGTCCGCGAGGACTTCCACGACGAGGACGTCGAGGTCGACTACCTCGACGGCAGCACCTTCATCGCCACCGACGGTAGCTACTGGTTCAACCTGCGCCCGTCCAACACCGAACCGTTCCTGCGCCTCAACGTTGAAGCCACGGACGCCGCCACCATGGAACGCGTCCGCGACCGCGTCCTGGCGCTGGTCCGGGGCTAGCGGTGGCAGTACACCCGGAAGAATCCGCCAACACCGGATCCTGGCGCGAGTCCGTGCCGGACGCCAGCGCCACGGACCTGGAGAACCTGCTCGGCACCGGGGTCGGTGCCGCGCAGGAGCAGCTGGAACGCAACGGCGGCTTCCTGCCCTTCGCCCTGGTGGTGCAGAACGACGGCGAAGTCCGGCTGGTGGCAGTCACACCCGCGGACGCGAGCGACGGATCGGACGCCGACTTCGACGCGGACGCCATGATCCGGGACCTCCACGAGTTGCTCCGGCAGCACCGGGAGGAGTTCCGGGCCGCCGCCGTCGTCTGCGACATCACGCTGCTCGAGGAAGACTCGGACGCCATCCACGTCGCGGCAGAGCACCAGGACGGCTCCCTGTTCGCCGCCGTGCTGCCCTACGCAGCGAACGCCGGGACGCACGAACTCGAGTTCGGCCAGCTGGCCGCCGATACCAACGAGCCCGCCGTCTGGGTGGACTAGACCGCCCTTAGGCTGGGGATATGAAGATCAATGCGTTCGCCGATGTGAGCCTTCGCGCTTTGCTGGTGCTCGCGGCCGCTCCGGACGGCGGGCTCCTGACCACCCAGAGCATCGCCGACGCTGTCGGCACGCCGTACAACCACGTCAGCAAGGCGATGGCGAAGCTGCGCGCACTGGGCCTGATCGACGTCGAACGCGGCCGCAACGGCGGATCCCGGCTGAGCAGCGCCGGCCGGACCGCAACGGTCGGCCAGCTGCTGCGGCAACTCGACACCCGCCTGGATCCGGCCGACTGCATTGCCACGGGCGGGACGTGCCCGCTCATCACCGAATGCCGGCTCCGGGCCGCGCTGGCCCGGGCCCGCGAAGCCTTCTATGGCGAACTCGACGGGATCGTGATCGCGTCGCTGCCGACCTCCCGGCAGATGGCGCCCGTCTTTGCGGCGATCGGGCTGCGCCCGGGGCTTTGAGCGGCCCGCTGGCGCTCCGCCGCGGCCCGGCGGGATTCCGGCCCAATCTGGGGAAAACCTTTGGTTTGGCGTCCAAACGCCCTTCCTGGCGGGCCTGCCCATTGACTTCAGGCAGGCACGGGATGACAAAGTACCCCTAGGGAACGTCACCAAGCCGGTATTTTTTGTCTTTCCGGCCAGTCGAAGGGCCGCTGATGAAAAGTATCCGCTGGTTTAGCGCTGCCGGAGCCGCGGCGCTCCTACTGACGTTCATCACCGCCCCCACCGCCCTTGCGGTGCCGACGGTGCTGGCGGTGGAGAGTGCGGCGGATACCTACACCTCCGCGTCGGCGCCCACGACGGACTTCGGCACCAGCGGCTCGCTGGCGGTCTACGGCTCACCGGACGCCACGACCGTGCTCCGGTTCCAGGTCCCGGCAGCCCCGCCCGGGCAAACACTGACCGGCGCGATCCTGCGCATACGCACCACCAGCCTGGCCTCCGCCGGCTCCGCCAACACCCTCAACGTCCGCTCG